>NZ_UWOT01000009.1:0-137051 GCF_900604535.1 Romboutsia sp. Marseille-P6047 | reverse complement strand
TCTAAAACTATAGCATCTTTACCTATCATATACTCTAACACTTCTTTATAATATATATCCTTAGAAAATTCTTCTATGGTTAATAACGATTTTAAGCCTGCATTATTTAACTTATCTTTTATATAAGCTTTAATTTCTTTTTGTTTATCATTTAATGTAATCTTAAACTCATATAGTGATATTAAATTTTTTACATTCTTAATCTGTTTATCATCACATAAATTATTTATAATACTATCTATATCTTTACTTTTTAAATTAGGATCAATTTTACTCCTAATTTCTTCTTTTGATATACCGTTCCTTAATCTAAAGTTTTTATGATAATCTGTTAGTATATTTAGTATATTTTTTTCTATATTTTTATATTGATTAATGTGTAGGTAATAATTATTAATTAAAACTACTTTTTTTTCAAATACAAGTTTATCTATGTTATTATTTATACTTTCTTTATTAAAACCAGTATATGACATTAAATCTGTAATAGATGTATACTTATCCTTATTGTTTTTCAAATATTCTTCTATAATGTCTTTGCTATTACCATTTTCTTTTATTCTCAATTCTCGAATAACATTTTCATCAAACCTTTTATGCTTCCTAACACAAGTATCTATTACTATACCTCCACCTATAGTTTCCATAGGTGAGTATGTTCTAATAATAAATCTATCTCCTTTTTTTACTACTATATTTTCCTCTAACCTTAGTTGAACATATGCATCTTCATTATGCTTTATATTCTCTTTATCTAAGGGAACTATTCTACATAAAGTTTCTTTTGCACCATGATAAATTTTAACTCTATCCCAATATTTTAACTCTTTATTTGTATGATCCACTAGCGAAATTCTAACATCTATCATATTAGATTCTTTTAAAGCATTCGGTAATGCAAGTGTATCTCCGCGCTCTATATCTTCTATTTTTAAATTAGAAATATTTATAGCCGTTCTTTGACCTGCATACGCCGTTTCTACATTTTTTCCATGAACTTGAATTCCTCTTATTTTTGCTTTTAAGTTTTTAGGGTATATTTCTAACTCATCATTAATATTAATTTTTCCTTCAATCAAGGTTCCTGTTACTATTGTTCCAAAACCTTTTAAGGAAAAAACTCTATCTATGTTTAGTCTAGGTGGAAAGTCTTCATTTTTATTTTCAGTTTTATCACTTAGTAATTCTATTTTTTGTTTTAGTTTATCAATTCCATATTTAGATATAGAATCTACTTCTACTATATCAGTATTTTCAAGAAAACTACCTTTTAATTTTTCTTTTATATCCGACTTTACTAATTCTTTAAATTCATTATCTACATTTTCACATTTAGTTAACACTACTATTCCTTTTTTTACATTTAGGAAGTTTAATATATCTAGATGCTCTACTGTTTGTGGCATGACACCTTCTTCACAAGAAATAACTAATAAAACAATATCAATTCCAGCTACTCCAGCTAACATATTTTTAATAAATTTTTCATGACCTGGTACATCGACTATACCAACTCTTTTATTACCCGGTAAATCAAAATATGTAAAACCTAAATTTATTGAGATCCCTCTTCGCTTCTCTTCATCTAATGTGTCTGTATCTCTTCCTGTAAGAGCTTTTATAAGGGTAGTCTTTCCATGATCTATATGTCCTGCAGTTCCTATTATAATATTTTTCATATAAACCCCCTATCAAAATTTTATCTAAAAACCATACTTAGTTCTTTTGCTATATCTTCAAATTCATCATCAAATATAGTTCTAATATCTAACAAATATTTATTTTCATAAATCCTACCTATTATATGAGAATCACTTAGTCTTAATTTTCTTTCAAGTGACGATACACTCATATTTTTTGGTATTATACTTATTAAATATGTATCTAAATTTTCAGTAGGCATAGATCCACCTCCAACTTGAGAAAAACCATTTTCTATATTTATATCAATATCTAAGTTTAAATCAAGTAAAATTTCATATAATTTTTTTGATTTTTCACTTAGTTCATCTAACGTATATGTTAACATCCTTAATGTTGGTATTTCTTTAATAGCTTTATCTTCATCTAGATACAATCTTAAAGTAGCCTCTAGTGCTCCTATTGTCATTTTATCTACTCTTAAGGCTCTAGTTAATTGATTTTTTTTCATCTTTTCTATATATACTTTTTTTCCAACTATAATTCCAGCTTGTGGCCCACCTAACATTTTATCTCCGCTAAACGTAACAATATCCGCACCTTGATTTATAGAATCCAAAATGGTCGGCTCATATGATAATCCATACTTGGATAAATCTATAAAAACACCACTACCTAGGTCCTCAATAAGTGGTATATTATACTTTTTACTTATCTTAGATAATTCTTTTATTTCAACAGATTCTGTAAATCCTAGTATCTTATAATTACTAGTATGAACCTTCATTAATACTTTTGTATTTTCGTTTATAGCATCTTCATAATCATCAATATGTGTTTTATTCGTAGATCCAACTTCTACTAATTCCGCTCCACTTAAAGACATTATACTTGGTATTCTAAATGCACCGCCAACCTCTACTAGTTCACCTCTAGATACTATAGCTTCACCATCTTTAGCTAAAGTATTTAAAACAAGAAGTACAGCTGCTGCATTATTATTAACAACTAAAACATCTTCAGATTTAGTAAGCTTTTTTATCATTTGAACTAAATGTGTATATCTAGACCCTCTTTTTCCACTATCAATGTTATACTCTAGATTTGAATACCTAGATGCAATTTGCCAAACATCTTCTTTTATACTTTCACTAAGCAAAGATCTACCTAAGTTAGTATGTAATATTACTCCCGTCCCATTTATAACTTTTTCTAAAGATAGAGAGTAATTTAGTACAACTCTTTCAGTAGATTCTTTAATTATACTTTTTAAATTTATATCAATGATTTCATTTTTTTCATCTAAGGATATTATTAATTGTCTTTTTTCATCTATAATTTCTCTTATAGAATCTAAAACTAAAGCTCTAGGATAATTCTCTATTATATTTTTTATTTTTTCATTTCCCAATACTTCATCAACTGAGGGCAACATAGCAAACAGCTTCTTTTTATCCAAAACACTCACTCTTTCTTATATTATAAATTAGTTATTTTATCTAACAGTAATATATTTTTCCTCTTTTGATGTTACATATCCTATTATCTTTGCTTCTATTGAACCATTATTTTTCATATCAATTATAAGTTGTTCTGCATATTCTCTTTGAACTGATACCAATAATCCTCCTGAAGTTTGAGGATCATATAAAATATCTCTTATAGCTTCATCTACATCTATAATATCTACATCACATTCTATATATTGCTTATTTCTATACATTCCAGCAGGTATAATTCCCATAGTAGCCATATCTATTGATTCATCTAATATAGGAACTTCTTTTGAATCTATATGTATACTTACATTAGATGCTTTTGCCATTTCAAGCGCATGGCCTAGTAATCCGAATCCTGTTATATCTGTAACTGAGTTTACATTTATGTTCTCAAAGCTCTTAGCTGCATATTTATTAAGATGCGTCATTACTTCGATAACTTTTTTCTCTGTCTCTTCACTTATTAAATTAGCTTTCATGGCTGTATTTAATATTCCTACACCTAATGGTTTTGTAAGTATAAGTACATCTCCTGGTTTTGATGTAGCATTTGATAGTACTTTATTTGGATGTACTATTCCTGAAACTGACAATCCATACTTGGGCTCTTTGTCATCAACAGTATGGCCTCCTACTAAAAGCGCTCCACTTTCTTTTACTTTATCAAATCCACCCTTCATGATTTCAGTTAATACATCCATATCATGGCATGATGGGAAGCAAACAATATTCATTGCAACAGTAGGAGTCCCTCCCATAGCATAAACATCCGATAATGAGTTAGCTGCTGCTATTTGACCAAAAATGTAAGGATCATCTATCATTGGTGTAAAAAAGTCTAATGTTTGTATTAATGCCATTTCTTCATTTAATTTATATACTGCAGCATCATCTGCTGTGTCTAAACCTACCAATAAATTATTGATTCTATCATTATCATTCTTAGGAAGTTGACTTAAAACTGAAGCCAGAACCTCTGGCCCTATTTTGGCTGCTCAGCCTCCTGATGTTGTCATTTCTGTGAGTCTTTTATATTTTTCCATAAAAAGACCTCCTTTCCTTCTTGTCTTTACATATAATAACATATTTTAAACAACAGGCGAAGTAGTTGAAAATATTCAAATTTTAAATTTATATTTTGTCTACATATTACTATTGTATCAATTTATACTTATTAAATCCCTTAAACCTTCATATTTTTTATCTCCAATTCCATTTACATTTTTTATTTCTTCTATGTTTTTAAAGACTCCATTTTCCTCTCTATATTTAAAAATTTTATTTGCCGTAGCTTCTCCTACCCCTGGCAACGATTGTAATTCATCTATATTTGCTATGTTAATATTAACTTTGTCATTTTCATTCTTAGCATTTTCCGTGCTATTTAAGTCTATACTTTGAGTTTCAACTTCTTCTCCTAGTTTAGGAATTATATAGTGACCTTCATCTTCAATCTTTAAAGCCATATTTACTTTATTTAGGTCTGCCTCTTCTGTAACTCCACCTAAAATTTCTATTGCATCAACTAATCTTCTATCATTTTCTAAAGTTACTATACCAGGATTTTTGACTTGTCCACTTATATATATTGTTACTAACTGCTCTACATCACTATTATAATTTATATTATTTTGTGAAGTCATTTCTTCAGTAGTTTTATTGTCTAATAATATACTTTCTTTTGTTCTTTCTTCACTTTGACTGATTACATACACATCTTCTGTTAAATTTAATTTGTTTTTTATAATAAATCCTAAAATACATGTAAATATAATCACTAAAAACACTATACTTTTTTTATTTTTTTTCACTTAATTCACCCCTTCGTTTAAATTATTAACTAAAATGTGATATACTAAAATATAAGTTTAAAATTTGGAGGTTAAAGATGAAAAAATTTCTATCTTTATTAGTAACATTCATTATAGCTTGCTCTACATTTTTAAACTCAGCAAACACATCATTTGCCGATAATGAGGAACTTTCTATACCTGCTGAATCAGGTGTTCTTATGGACTATGAAACTGGACGTGTTTTATATAGTAAAAACGCTGATAATAAAATATATCCAGCATCAACAACAAAAGCTTGGACGGCTTACTTAGTATTAAAATATAAGCCTAATCTTAGTGAAAAGGTAACAATAGAAAAGGATCCTAATGTTGATGGTTCTAGTATGTACTTAAAGATTGGAGAAACTTTCACTGTAAGAGAATTGCTAGAAGGTTTATTAATCCATTCTTCTAATGATGTAGCTGTAGTTTTAGCCGAGTATGTAAGCGGTTCTATTGAAGAATTCGCCAAACTAATGAATGAAGAAGCAAATTCTATCGGAGCTAAAAATACCCATTTCAATAATCCCCATGGATTACCAGATGAAAATCACTATACTACAGCTTACGATATGGCTCTAATGGCCAGAGAAGCTATGAGTAATAGTATTTTTAGAGAAATTGTAAAAATGAAATCAGTATCTTTCCCTGCTACTGAAGCTTACCCATTTGAAAGATATTTTGTTAATACAAATAAATTTCTAACTTCAGATGAGAAAATAACTTATAATGGTAAGGAAATTCCTATAAAATACGATATTGTAGATGGTATAAAAACTGGATATACTGATGATGCAGGTCGATGCCTTTTATCTAGTGGTGTAAAAAATGGCATGCGTTTAATATCAGCTGTATTTAAATCTACTGGTGATGATATGTATGTTGCATCTAGAACTCTACTTGACTATGGATTCGACAATTATACTAATAAGACGATAATTACTAAAGATAAATATACTGGTAGTGAAAGAATTTTATTCTCTAAGCAAAAAGAACTTATATACGAGCCTGAATATAATTATAAAGTTCTATTGAAAAAAGGAACTAGTACTAGTTCTTATACAACAAAGGTTAAACTAAATAAAATTAGTCTTCCTATAAAAAAAGGCGATAAAGTAGGAACATTAGAAGTATACAATTCTAAAAAACTTGAAACTACTATTAATTTAGTTGCTACAAGTAATGTTAATAGTGTATTTGGTTCACTTGTTGAAAACAAAGTGATATTTACTAGTATTTTAGTTGTAATATCTATAATTATAATTATTTTTATAGGGTTAATTATTAAAAGAAAGAAAAGAAAAAAATATTATAAAAAAAGAATATTTAAAAATAGACGAAGATAAAAGGGTTGGATATTCCAATCCTTTTTAAGTTTAAAATATTTTGTTATACTTGTACCATATGTTACTGAATAATAAAATAATTTAATGTATAATGTTAATTACAAATATTTTTTGGAGGAATTTATATATGAGCTGTGGATGCGGAAATATCAATAAAAACGATGGAAAGAATGTAGTTGACTTAGTAAGAAGTAAGGGAAAAGATAACTTCCCATTAAGAATTACTCATAACCTAGAATGTGTAAATTGTAATGAAATCTTTACTATGAAAACACACGTAGATAAATGCCCTACTTGCAATATGGTTTATGGAGTTACTCCTTGTAGTTCTCATGATAAAAATAATATAAAGTCTGCAGATATTAATTATTAAAAAAATACCTATGAAAATTCATAGGTATTTTTTATATATTTTAATATTATCCAAATATTTTGTTACTTAAAGAACATCCTGTACAAGTAGCTGCAACTCCACCTAAAGCAGTTTCTCTTAATTCAGGTGGTAATCCTTTACCAACTTTGTACATAGCTTCTACTGTTTCATCAAATGGTATTATGTTTAGTATTCCTGCTAAGCATAATTCAGCAGATATTAAAGCATTTGCAACTCCTATAGCGTTTCTTCCTTGACATGGAGCTTCAACAAGTCCTGCAATTGGGTCACATACAAGTCCCATTACATTTTGTAAGCAATGAGATGCAGCATGTAAAGCTTGTTTAGGGCTTCCACCCATCATTTCAACTACACCAGCAGCAGCCATTGCCGCAGCAGCACCAGTTTCAGCTTGACATCCACCTTCAGCACCTGCAACTGTTGCATTTCTAGTTATTATAGCTCCTATTGCAGAAGCTGTAAATAATGCATCTAGCATTTGATCATCAGTCATATCATACTCTTTACCTATAGTAACTACAGCACCAGGAAGTATACCACAAGATCCTGCTGTTGGTGCAGCAACTATAAGCCCCATAGAAGCATTAACTTCCATAGTTCCCATTGCAGCAACTAATGCTTTATTCATTAATGGTCCACAAACCGATTTAGAATTATTTCTAAATATAGTTAATTTTTTAGCTTCTCCACCTATAAGACCACCAACTGATTTTATATCTTCTTCAACAGCCTTTTCAGTAGCTGCCTTCATTATATTTAAACTATGTTGCATTTTTGCTCTTATATCTTCTTTAGATAATCCTGAAAGTTCAACTTCTCTTTCTAAGCATAGTTCATGTATATTCATATTGTACTTTTCGCACATTTCTAATAATTCTTGTCCACTTGTGAAATTATATTTCATTGTCTATCTCTCCTTACTGTCTAGAATTTGTCTAAAACTACAGCTTTAGCTACAACTTCAAATTTACTTATTTGATCTAATATATCTCTTTCTAACGGCTCATCTGTCTCTATAGTCACAAATGTATACTCAGAACCTGCTATTCTACTAGTAGACATTGTAGCTATATTTTTATTATTGTGAGCAAGTAATCCAGTTACAAAAGATACTGCTCCTGTTATATCTTTTATTTCTAATATTACAGCTGGTTTAGCACCATTGAAATCTAAAGCTAGTCCATCCATTTCAGTAAGTTTTATGTTACCTCCACCAATAGAAGCACCTTTAACTTCACATTTACTTCCATCTTCTAATACCATTTCCATTCTTACACTATTAGGATGCTCATTTTCACCTAAATCAGTTTTTATAAATTCAAATTTAACACCCATTTCATTTGCTATGTCAAAAGAGTCTCTTATTCTAGCATCTTCTGGATCAAATCCTAATATTCCTCCAACTAATGCTTTATCTGTCCCATGACCTTTATATGTTTCTGCAAAAGAACCATGTAAATAGAATTTTACTTCTTTTACAGGTTTACCTGCTATTTTAGAAGCAGTCTTTCCAAGTCTTGCAGCTCCTGCAGTATGGGAACTAGATGGACCTATCATATTTGGTCCTACAACGTCAAATACACTATAATCTTTAGCCATTGCTTTACCTCTTCTTTCTTAAATGTCTCATTAAATTAATTTCTGAAATCATTTTCACAAAACTTAAATAAAATTAATTTAATACCAATAATCTAAAAGCATCTAATTTTGTTAAATATAAATTTAATAGCATTAGTTATGCAGCTATTATATATACTTATTATTAATTAAATAAAAGCATCTATACTTTAATTTATTTTTTGTTATCTGCTAATTAATATTATATATAAAAAATCATTTTTATGGAATATTTTTTTTCATATTTTTTTATTTTCCAATTATTAGTTTACGTACTATTTTGAGATTTAATAGAATATAAAATGACCAGCATCTACTGGCCATTTTTTATATTTTAATTAAAGCTTATTATTCTACTACAGCTATAACTTCTATCTCAACTTTAACATCTTTTGGTAATCTAGCAACTTCTACACAAGCTCTAGCTGGCTTGTTTTCACCAAAGAACTCTGCATAAACTTCATTTATTAAAGCAAATTCATTCATATCTTTTATGAATACTGTTGATTTAACTACATTTGAAAAATCAGCTCCTGCTTCTTTTAATATAGCCGCTACATTTTCTAATGATTGCTTTGTTTGAGCCTTAACATCTCCTTCAACTATTTCCATAGTCTCTGGTACAAAAGGAACTTGTCCAGATACAAATAATAAATTTCCAGCTTTTATAGCTTGAGAATATGGTCCTATTGCTTTTGGTGCATTATCAGTATGTATTACTTGTTGTTTCATTTTTAATTCCTCCTAAAATCTATATAATCTTTAATACTTTACTTTATATTATACTACCCTATAATAAAAATTGTATATATTATTTTATAAATCTTTTATCTCAAATCCAGCAGATTCTATATCTTTTTTTATTTTTTCTATATGATCATGGTCAAATGTTTCTAATACAAATTCTGCAAGTTGTTTTCCTATATATGCTCCAGATGATAATCTAGACTGATTTGCATTTAATATGTTAGCTTTATTCTCACTTATTATTTTTGTTAATTGAGAGAATCCACCTGGTTGATCCACCATTGTTACACCAAATGAGTATCTTCTACCTTCTTTAGCTAGTCCTGTACCTATTATTCTATATAAATTATTAACATCTACATTTCCACCAGATATTATACAAACAATATTTTCATCTGATTTAGGAACATATTTTTTACTTAACAATGCAGCAGTTGTTACTGCACCAGATCCTTCTGCTACAACTTTTAAGTTTTCCATTAAGTACACTATACCTTGAGCTATTTCATCTTCTTCTACAAGAACTATTTCATCAACTAACTCATTTATTATTTCAAATGTCATATCTCCAGGAGTTTTAACAGCTATACCATCAGCTATTGTAGTAGCATTAAACGCAGTTGTAACTACTCCATGTTTTACAGATTCATGCATAGAAGGTATATTAGCAGTCTGTACTCCTATTATTTTAACGTTTGGATTTAATGCTTTTGCTGCAACTGCAACACCTGCTATTAATCCTCCTCCGCCTATTGGACATAAAATTGTATCAACTTTATTATCTAATTGTTCAAATATTTCAATCCCTATTGTTCCTTGACCTGCTATTACATATTTATCATTAAACGGATGTAAAAATGTTGCACCAGTTTCTTTTTGTATTTCAACTGCTTTTGCATAAGCATCATCGTATACTAATCCATTTAAAACAACTTCTGCTCCATAACCTTTTGTTGCAGAAATTTTTAATAATGGTGCGGTAGCAGGCATTACTATTGTAGATTTAATCCCGCTCATTTTAGCCCCTAATGCAACCCCTTGAGCATGATTGCCTGCACTTGATGCAATTACTCCATTTGCTTTTTCTTCATCTGTTAAATTTGCTATTTTATTACAAGCTCCTCTTACTTTGAAAGACCCTGTTCTTTGTAGGTTTTCGCATTTATAAAAAACGTTTGCATCGACCTTATTACTTAAGCCTGCACATTCTAATAAATCAGTTTTCTTAACTATATCTTTTATAGTTTCCTTTGCTTGCTTTATGTCTTGTAATGTAACTTGTAACATAATCGTCCCCCTAAAATTCATATTGATTTAGATAGTCATTTTTTTAACATTTAAGTGTGTTATTTTTTCCACAAACTAATTATATTATTAATAACTAGCTTTAGTCAATAATTATTAAATAAATTAATTATTTTTTTGACAAAAAAAGACTATTTGCCACTGAACAAATAGTCTTTTTATATTTTTAAAATTAAATTTATAAATTATTTTTTCTTCATGTACTTTCTTGTATCAAGTGCAACTGCCGCTATTATTATTACCCCCTTTATAATAAACTGTAAGTATGTACTTACACCAATAAATGATAATCCATAATTTAAAACTTGGAATATTAATACTCCAGTTATTATTCCACCTATACTACCAATACCACCAGAGAAAGATACTCCTCCTACAACACAAGCTGCAATAGCATCCATTTCATACATTAGTCCTGTATTGTTAGTAGCACTACCTACCCTAGCTGCTTCTAAAGATCCTGCAAGTCCATACAAAAGACCTGCCATAACGTATATTATTATTAGATTTCTAACAACATTAACACCAGATACTTCTGCTGCTTCTGGATTACCTCCTATAGCAAACATGTTTTTACCAAGCTTAGTTTTATTCCATATAAGCCACATTATTATACAAGCTATTACTGCATAAATTATAAGATATGGTAATCTAAACTCTCCTAATTGAAAACCTCCAACTGCTAACTGTTTAAATCCTTTATCAAGACCTGCTATAGGTTGTGCTCCGTATGGAGGTCTATCAAAGTATAAACTTGTTATACCATAGGCCAAAAGCATAGTCCCCATAGTAGCTATAAAAGGTGGTGTTTTTAATTTTGCAACTGCAAATCCATTTATTCCACCCATTATCCCACATATTATCATTACAAATAATATTACTGCAACCACCGGCAATTTTTGTAAATTAGGATACATTCTATATGCATAGTCTGTTGCTTGTAGCAATGATGCTGATACTACAGCAGCCAAACCAATTATACGACCAGCAGAAAGATCTGTACCTTGAGTTACTATTATTCCACCTATACCTAGTGCTATAATCATACGTGTAGAACATTGTGCTAGTATATTAGTTAAGTTTTTTATAGAAAGAAAGCTTGGTTCTATTATAATTATACCTATAAGTATAATAAACAGAACTATTGGTATTACATTATTTCCAGCCCACTCTATAATATTAAAAGATTGCTTTTCATTAGTTAGTGACTTTGTCTTCATGGCTATCCCCCTCTATAAACTTCGCTGATAATTTCATTATCTCTTCTTGCGTAGTATTTTTTGAATCTACAATTCCTGCAACTCTACCATTACTCATTACTAATATTCTATCTGTTACACCTATAAGTTCTGGCATTTCCGAGGAAATCATTATAATCCCTTTTTCTTTACTTGCTAAGTCATTTATAAGTTGATATATTTCATATTTTGCTCCTACATCTATTCCCCTTGTAGGTTCATCTAGCATAAGTATTTCAGGATTAGTTAGTAACCATCTTCCTATTATTACTTTTTGTTGGTTACCGCCTGATAAGCTTCCTATACTAGTTTTTTGCGATGGGGTTTTTACATTCATAGAATCTATAACCCACTTTGTATCTTTTCCCATTTTCTTATCAGATAAAAACAATACATTAGATTTATAAGAATCCATATTCGATATAACAGAGTTAAAATTTATACTAAGTTGAGGAAATATTCCCGTAGTTCTTCTTTCTTCTGTAACTAAAGCAAAACCATTTTCCATAGATTTTCTAGGATTTTTGTTTTCAATCAACTTTCCATGTAGCTTAATTGTTCCTTTATCTATATTTCTCATTCCAAACAATGCTTCTACAACTTCAGTTCTTTTCGATCCAACTAACCCAGCTATGCCAAGTATTTCACCTTTTCTTAGTTTAAAACTAACATCTTTTAACCCAAACTTTGTATTTTCACTTAACCCATCAACTTCTAATATAACTTCGCCAGGATGATTTTCTTTTGGTGGGAATCTATTTGACATATCCCTACCAACCATCATACTTATAATCTTATCTGTTGTTAACTCTGATGCATCCTTAGTCTCTATTAATTGTCCATCCCTCATTACAGTTACTTCATCTGATATTTTTAATATCTCTTCCATCTTATGTGATATATATATTATTGCTACATTTTTATTTTTTAACTTTGTTATAATTCTAAATAAATGTTCTACTTCCTTTTCTGTAAGAGATGACGTAGGTTCATCCATAACTATAACTTTTGAATTATAAGAAACTGCTTTTGCTATTTCTATCATTTGCATTTGAGATACTGATAGATTTCCAACTTTCTCTCTAGGATCTACATCGATATCTAAATCCTTGAAAATTTCTAAAGTATCTTTATACATCTTATTTTCATCTATAAATAATCCTTTTTTAGGATATCTTCCAAGCCAAATATTATCTAATATATTTCTTTGTCTAACTTGATTTAGTTCTTGATGAACCATTGATACACCATTATCAAGTGCTTGTCTAGTATTTTGAAATTCTATTTCTTTTCCTTCTAAGTATATTTCCCCTGAGTCTTTCTTATAAATTCCAAATAAGCATTTCATTAAAGTTGACTTTCCAGCACCATTTTCTCCCATAAGGGCATGTACTGTTCCTGGTCTAACATTTAAATTTACATTATCTAAAGCTTTTACACCTGGAAACTCTTTAGTTATATTTATCATCTGTAAGATGAATTTATTATCTATCTTATCCAATAGTTGATACCCCCTTTAGACGTTACCTATATATTTTAATTTAATACCTAAGAACTTATTTTATATTTATAAAAGCTCTTAGGTATTGAGTAATCTTTATAATATTATATTACTTAGCTTCATCTAAATTATCTTTAGTAATTCCTATATATGGTACACGAACAGCTTTAGTATCATCTAACTTCCATTCTGTTCCTTCTACTGGATCTTTACCGTTAGCTAAATTTACACATAAATCAATAACTGCTTTAGCTTGGTTTGGAGCATCATTTAGTACTGTCCCTACAACCTTATCATTCTCTATAAGAGTTACTATTTCAGGTATAGCATCAACACCTACAACTGGCATAAATTTATCCCCTGTAAAATATCCTTCTTTTTCAAGAGAAGCAACAGCACCTGAAGCCATACCATCATTATTACAAATTACAAATTCTATTTTATCTCCAAACTTAGCTAACCATGCATCCATTTTTTCAGTTGCTTTAGCTGCATCCCACATACCTGTATCTATTGCTAATTCTTCAGTTTCTATACCTTTCTCATTTACTGTTTTTATAACCCATTCAGTTCTAGCTTCTGCATCTGGATGTCCTGGTTCTCCTTTTATTAACACATATTGTATTTTTCCATCTCCATTTTTATCCCATTTTTCTTTGTTAGCTTCCCATTCTTTAGCCACAACTTCTCCTTGAATAACTCCTGATTCCTTAGATACAGTTCCTACATAATATGCCTTGTCGTAACTTGCTAAAGCATCTGCATCTGGCTCTTTATTAAAGAATACTACTGGTAAATCTGAAGCTTGAGCCTTTTCTATCACTGAACTTGCGGCTTTTGGATCAACTAAGTTTATTGCTAATACATTAGCACCCTTAGCTATCATAGTATCAATTTGATCTAATTGTTTTGCTTGGTCATTTTGGGAGTCATCTACTGTTATTTCTGCTACATCTTTAGCATTTTCCTTTAACTCTCTACTAACTGCAGATATAAAGTTATCATCTGCTTTATAAACTGTTGCACCTATTTTAGGCTGATCTGATGAGTTAGTTCCATCTCCTGAATCACTTGATGAACAACCTACCATTGAAAATAACATTGTAGCTGATAATCCTAATGCTAAAATCCCCCTCTTATTCATATAAATCCCCCTCTAATCTTTAGTTTTAACACTATGAAAGTGTTTTCCCTATAATTATAGATGATTTTATTATAATTTTCAATAAATTATTTTATAATTAAATATTTTATAATAACGTTACTAATTATATGTGTTTTTAACACTATTTTAATTATGTATATAAAAAGTAGGACTATTATGTTTTAAATAAAACAAAATAGTCCTACTTTTATATACTTTATATGTTATTTAACAACTATATTAACTAATTTCTTAGGAACTGCAATAACTTTAATTACAGTTTTACCATCAACTAAAGCCTTTATTTTTTCATCTGCCATAGCTAAACTTTCCATTTCTTCTCTAGATACATTAGCTCCAACTGTTAACTTTCCTCTTACTTTACCATTAACTTGAACTACAACTTCAACTTCATCTTTAACTAATGCAGTTTCATCATATTTTGGCCAGCTTATATCAAATACACTGCCTTCTTTACCTATCATAGTCCATAATTCTTCTCCCATATGAGGAGTAAATGGAGCAAGTATAGTTACTATAGTTTCTATACCTTCTTTTATAACTGCATTATTTCTATTATCTAACTCTTTGTACTTATACATTTCATTTATTAATTCCATTAAAGCAGATATAGCTGTGTTAAATCCAAACTTTTCACTTAAATCTTCTGTAACTTTTTTAAGTGTTGCATGAATTGTATATCTCATAGCCTTATCTTCTTTAGTTAATTCACCTATAGTACAGTCATCCTTAGCAATATCAGCTAATTCATCAACTAATCTGTAAACTCTATTTAAGAATCTATAACATCCTTCAACACCTTGTTCAGACCAATCTAAATCTCTTTCTGGCGGTGCTGCAAATAGTACAAATAATCTCGCTGTATCAGCCCCGAATTCTTCTATTATTTCAAGAGGAGAAACTACATTACCTTTTGACTTACTCATCTTAGTACCTTCTTTAAGAACCATACCTTGAGTTAATAAGTTTTTAAATGGCTCTTTGAAGTCAACAAGTCCCATATCATTAAATGCTTTTACAAAGAATCTTGAGTACAGTAAATGCATTATAGCATGCTCTACACCACCTATATATTGGTCAACCGGCATCCACTTATTAACTACTTCTGAGTCAAATATATTTTCAGTATTCTTAGGATCTATGTATCTTAAGAAGTACCAAGAAGAATCCACAAATGTATCCATTGTATCAACTTCTCTTCTAGCTGGTTTACCACAACAAGGACAAGCTGTAGTCATAAATTCTTTTGAAGTTGTAAGTGGAGATTCACCTTTACCTGTAAACTCAACATCTGTTGGTAATAATACTGGTAAATTTTCTTTTTTCTCTGGAACTACACCACAATCATCACAGTAAACAACTGGAATTGGACATCCCCAGTATCTTTGTCTAGAAAGTAACCAGTCTCTTAATCTATAGTTAACTGTTTTCTTTCCTATTTTCATTTCTTCTATTTTTTCTATTATCTTATTGAAAGCTTCAGATGCATCCATTCCATTAAATTCACCTGAGTTTATCATTTTATTTTCTTCATCTATTACTGGTAATATCTCTAAGTTGTATTTTTCAGCAAATTCTCTATCTCTTTCATCATGAGCAGGAACTGCCATTATAGCACCTGTACCATAATCTGCTAATACATAGTTTGCTATCCATATTGGAGCTTTTTCTCCTGTTAAAGGATTAACTACATATTTGCCTATAAACATACCTTCTTTTTCTACATCTGTAGAAGTTCTTTCTATTTCTGTCATTGTGTGCATTTTTGCAACAAACTTTTCTACATCTGCTTCATATTCTGTTCCAGCAACTAGATCCTTAACTAAATCATGCTCTGGAGCAAGTACCATATATGTAACACCATGAACAGTATCTGGTCTAGTTGTAAATACTGTCATAGACTTATCAGTTCCATCTATATCGAATACTATTTCAGCACCTGTACTTTTTCCTATCCAGTTCTTTTGCATTAATTTAACTTTATCTGGCCATCCATCTAAAGTATTTAAATCTTGAAGTAATTCTTCAGCATAGTGAGTAGTTTTAAAGTACCATTGTTCTAAATCTTTCTTTATAACTACAGAATCACATCTTTCACATTGTCCTTGAACAACTTGCTCATTTGCAAGAACTGTTTCACAAGATGGGCACCAGTTAACAAAAGATTTCTTCTTATATGCTAATCCATGTTCTAAGAATTTTAAAAATATTTCTTGAGTAAATTTGTAATATTCTGGAGTAGAAGTTGCAACTTCTCTATCCCAGTCATAGCTAAGACCCAATAATTTTAATTGGCCTTTCATATCTTCTATATTTTCCATAGTCCATTTATGTGGATGTATACCATGCTTTATAGCTGCATTTTCTGCTGGAAGACCAAATGAATCCCATCCCATTGGATGAAGTACATTATATCCTTCCATTTTTTTAAATCTAGCAACAACATCACCTATAGAGTAGTTTCTAACATGACCCATATGTATTTTCCCTGATGGATATGGGAACATTTCTAAAGTATAATAGTTTGGCTTAGAATTATCTAGTGTATTAGTTTTATACTGATCATTTTCAGCCCAAGTTTTTTGCCATTTAGCTTCTACATTTTTATGATTGTAAACGCTCATTAAAATTTCCTCCTTTGATATTTTGATTAAAATAGTCTATAAAAGTTATTTTATCCATGTTTAGATAAATTTAACTTATATAATAAAAAAATCCTCAGTCTCTAAACAATATTGTTTAGGGACGAGGATTATATCTTCGCGGTACCACCCTAATTAGTCTAAAATTAGACTCTCTTAGATAGTTTTTATGCCAACTACGGCCAAATAGATTATTTCTAGCAAGTTCAAAGTTCTAATTTACTAGTTCACAGCAACCACTAGCTCTCTGATAAAATTTTTGCTTTTACTACTCTAGTCTACTTGATATATTTATTATTTATAATTAATTATATTATCATTATTATGCTAAAGTGTCAATATCTACGTATGGAGCGTCTTTCCATAATTTTTCTAGGTTATAGAATCCTCTTTGTTCTTCATTAAATATATGAACTATAACATCGCCATAATCAAGAAGTACCCAAGTTTGACTTTCATATCCTTCTTTTCCTCTTGGCTCTATTCCAAGCTTTGTTAATTCATCTTCTACATTATCAGCTATAGCTTTTACTTGTCTTTGAGAACCAGCTGTAGCTATTACAAAGTAATCACATAAGCTAGATACTGCTCCTATATTTATTATAGATATATCTTGACCAATTTTATCGTCTATTGCATCATATATTACTTTCGTCATTTCATTTACTGTCATTTTAATTCCTCACTTTCCTAATTTTAAACACGTTTTATTATTATATCATAAATAGTGTATAGTAAGCATCTTATTTTTAAACTGCATCTATCTATTATATACTATTATTTCATAATAATAATTTTTTAGTTATTTTTTCATTATATAATTACGTGCACTTACAGTTCTTGGGTGTATCAACTGATTATTATCTATTACAAATTTTATCGTGTTATTAAATGATATGAGTAATGCCTCATCTAATTTACCACTATAAGTTAATTCTCTTAATAAATCTACATTTGGAAAATTCCTATCTTTTTCTATTAAATCTGCCATATAAATTATTTTTTCTAATAATGACATATTTTCTTTTCCTGTTGTATGATATCTTATAGCATCTAGTATTTCTATGTCATTTATTTCAAATTCATATCTAGCTATGTATGAACCTATAATACTGTGAGATAAAGCTAAACTTTCCATTTCTAATTCATCTAATTTTATATTATATTTTCTAACATAGTAATCGACTTCTTCTAAGGTTAAATATTTAGCACAATCATGTACTATACCTGCTATGTATGCTTTTTCATTATCACAATTATATATTTCACATAACTTTACTGCACATTCTGCTACATTTAAAGAATGATTTAATCTTCTTTTAGGTAACATATCTTTTAATTTTTCATTTATATCCGTTAAATTCATTTACTTTACTCCTATTTTATATAAATTTTTCTCACGCATATATTTTTCTACATTTTCTGGTAATAAATATTTCACTGACTTTCCAGACTTTAGTTGCTGCCTTATGTAAGTAGATGATATATCTAAAGATGGAACATATACGCTTATAATTTTAGCATTATATTTTTCTTCTAAATTTTCAATTTTCTCTTGTGCTTCAAGTAAACTTATTCCCGGTCTTGTTGCTGCTATAAAAGTAGCTAGTTTAAAATTTTCCTCTACTTCTTTCCAAGTTTCAATATCACAAATTGCATCTGCACCTGTTATAAAGAATATTTCACAATTGTTATATTCTTTTTTTAGATGTCTAAGTGTATCTACAGTATAAGTTTTATTTTCATTTTCTATTTCAAAATCCAATACTATAAAGTTCTCATTGTTTCTTGTAGATATTAAAACCATATTATATCTATCATATTTATTAGTTACATTTTCTAACTTATGAGGAGGATTTCCTGTAGGTATGAATATAATCTTATCTAACTTATACTTATCTCTAATAAACTCTGCTGTTGCTAAATGTGCATAGTGAATTGGATCAAAAGTTCCCCCCATAATTCCAATCCTTAATTTAGAGTCACTATTTTTAAATTGTTCTAACTTATGAGTATTTATATCTTTTGCTCTTTTAAGTAGATCTTCAATGCTCATATTTAATCTCCTTTTTCAAATATATTTTCATTGTATCATTATTTTTATTTTATTTAGGTAATAATTTGTATTTTTTAGTATATAATCATATTTATACATATCTTTACTTTAAAAATTAAATTTTAACATTGATTCAACTAATTATTTAGTCAACTATCTGATATTTTACATTATTTTATATAAAATTCAAGATGTAAATATACAGATTAATATAAATAGCATTATTAAGGAGTTTACATATGGCTATAATTACGAAAATAGAACAACAAAAGAAAAACCAAGATAGAGTTAATATTTATGTTAATGGTGAATACTTCACTGCTATATTTAAAGAATTAGTTTTCACATTTAACTTGAAAAAAGGTGATGAAATTGATGAAGATTCATTAAGATCACTATTAAATGATGAAATGTATATAAAGGCTAAAAATAAAGCTCTTAATATATTATCTAAGGCTGATCAATCAGAAAGAAAAATAAGAGAAAAATTATCTAATGATTTTGAAGAAGATACAATCAATAAAGTAATTGAATTTTTAAAAAGAAATAATTTTATCAATGATAATTTACTTGCACAAAAAATAGTTAACACTAATCTTAATTTAAATAAGTGTGGTAAAAATAGAATAAAACAAAACCTTTATAATAAAGGCTTAGATTCAAATGCTATAAGTGAAGCTATTTCTGAAATTGATAGTGATGCAGAATTTGAAAATGCAATGTATCTTGCAAAAAAAAGATATGACCGAATAAAAAATGAAGATAAAAGAAAGATTTATCAAAAACTATCTCAACATTTAACATATAAAGGATTCAATTATGATATTATTAAAAGAGTATTAAATAAATTACTAAGTGTTGATGAATATGATTTATAATTTATATTTCCATTTGGAGGTTATATTATGACAAAATACATTATAGGAATTTTTAGCTTTTTATTAGGATTATATAACTTAAAGCAATTATATAAATTAGATAGCTAAAAATAAAAGTGGGTCGTACTATTATTCAGTACAGACCCTTGTATTTTATCTAATATATTTTTTTAGTAACTTAGCTACAGGTATTCCTATTAACATACCTATTAGTATTTGAGTTATATTACCTGGTATTGATAAAATTGCCTTAGTATGACTTCCATATAAAATAATTTCAGTTATATAATATCCAAATATCATCCAAATACCTGATATAATTATTCCAAGCATATTTGTAATTATATCATTACCTTTTTTATTCCTGGACCAAGATATACTTCCTATTATGTAACCCATTACGCCTCTTACTACAAATGTAAATGGTGCCCATATTGCCCATTCTGATAATAAATCAAATAGCCCCATACCAAAAGCACCTGCTATAGCACCTTTTTTCTTACCAAAAACTATCGCAGATATAAATAGCATAGTATTACCTAAATGTACTAATCCTCCAGTTGATTCAAGTGGTAACCTTATATTTATAAACCTAGTAGCTATAAATACTAATGCTATTAATAATCCATTTTCAGCCAAATCCCTAGAATTAATTTTTCTATTATTACTTTCTACAATTTGTGATATATCTAAGTCATCTTTTATTAACTTATTTTCCCCCATCATATCCACTCCCTAAAACTTACTTTATAACTAATTTTACTTCATCATAATACTTATTAAATAATTCTACTAATCTACCATTTCCCTCAAATCCAAGATATCTCAAAGATTCATCTATAAAGTTTAATACAGGTATTAGTTTTTCTACTCTAGCATTTTCTCCCATATGACCTATTCTTATTACTTTATCTGAGTAATTACCTAAAGATGTTGCTAAAATTAAATTGTATTTTTTTAATAAATTATCTGTTAATTTTTTTGCACCTATATTAGATGGTATTTCAACAACTGTGACAGTGTTAGAATAGCCTTCTTCTAAATATAAATTTAACCCATATTCTTTTATAGATTTCCTAACTGCATTAGCTATTTTTTTATGTCTTATTAGCACATTTCCTATACCTTCCTCAAGTATATTATCTATAGCTTTATCTAATCCCATTATGTCACTTATAGGCATCGTATATGGAAACCATTTATTTCTATAATAATTTTCCCATATTCCTAAATTACAATAGAAACCTATGATTGGAGTTTTTCTATTTCTTATAACACATTTAGCCTCATCACTTATACTAACTATAGTAAGACCTGCTGGTGCTGATATAGCTTTTTGTGATCCTCCTAGGGCTATATCAACTTTCCAATCATCAACATTAAGTTCTTCTCCAATCATACCCGCCACAGAATCTACTACTGTCAAAATACCATATTTTTTAAGTAAATGGCAAATCTCACTTAAGTTATTTAATACGCCTGTTGGAGTATCACAATGAACTAATGTTGCATATTTAAAGTTACTATCTTTTTTTAAAAATTCTTCCAATTCCTTTGTCTTAATATCTTTAGTGTATTCTCTTGAAAAGTAAGCTACTTCTCCTCCATACATTTTTACAAATTCATCAAATCCCTTACCAAATATTCCATTATCAATTACAAGAACTCTATCGCCCTCTTCAGTAAGTGATGCGCAAGCTGCTTCTAAACCTAGTATCCCTTCTCCACTTAATATGTAAACATCATTTTTTGTATTTATTATCTTACCAATCTTATCACAAGTATTTTTATAAAACTCAAAAAAATCTATATCCAGGTCTGGATTTGTTGTAGCTATAGATCTTGCTAACCTCACATTTTCTCTAACTTCTGTAGGACCTGGAGTATATACTAATTTGTTATTCATTTAAATTGCCCCCTTTTTTATTTATATAAGTCATTATATATCAATTATAATTGTATTGTATTATTCTAAAAACATTTTATAATTGTATCAGTACATTTATAGTTTTATATTTTAATAAATAATTTACTTTTATATTCTCCAAAACAATAAAATAGAGCACTTCTAAGCTTACCTAGAAGTGCTCTATTTTAGTTTAATATAAATATTGAGTATAATGCTATGTGATATAAACATATACCTACATAAATTATATTAGAAAAAAATATAACTAATTTTAGTTATATTAGATAATCTTGCTATTTATTTTATTTAATAAAAGTATAACTAAAATTGTAGGTAAAATTACTTTAATTAATAAAAATAATAATGGATTAATTTCATACATTATTCTTAAAAAGCTATTTAACTCTTTATAAAACTCATATTTTAAACCGATAAATGTTGCTATTCCGTCAAATATATTTAACAACATAATAGATATTAATCCGTACTGTGTTTTACTTTTTCTTAATGTATCTTCCATAAATTACTCCTATAAAATTAATATAGTTATTATTAATTTTATAGCTTTTAAGTTATATACTACATTAATCTAATTAGTAATTTTTATTCATAAATTATATAAGTTAGCTCCTAATAACTGCTATTATTTAAAAACTTACTTCCTATAATATTATATCTTATTGAAAATTTTTACGATTTTATTTCCTAAATTTTTCGCATAATATATATTATAGATACTATTAAAATCATTATCTATAAAAGGAGAAATTTATGATAGATTTAATTTTACTTGGATGTGGAGGAAATATGCCTATGCCTAATAGGTCTTTATCTTCTCTTTTTATAAATTATCAAGGAAGAAAGATATTAATCGACTGCGGTGAAGGCACACAAGTTTCTATGAGAATGAAAAACTGCGGATTTAAAAATATAGATCTAATATGCATAACCCATTTACATGGAGACCATATTATTGGTATTATTGGTCTTTTATCTACTATAGGAAATAGCTCTAGAACAGAAGATTTAACAATTGTAGGTCCTGTAGGAATAGTAGAAACCATAAATGCTATTAGAATTTTAGTCGAATATTTACCTTATAATATTAATGTTATAGAATATCCTAATGGTAGTTTCTCTCTAATAAATGAGTATTTAAAAGATTTAGAAATATCAACTCTGGATCTAGATCATTCTACTGAGTGCTTAGGATATAGTTTTTATTTCAAAAGAAAAGCTAAGTTTGATGTGAAAAAAGCAACAAATAACAATGTACCTAAAATTTTATGGCAAAAACTTCAAGAAGGAAAAGATATAAAATTTAAAGATAAACTTTATACTCCAGATATGGTGTTGGGAGATGATAGAAAAGGAATCAAAATAAGTTTTATTACAGATACTAGACCACTATTATCTATACCTGAATTTATAAAAGATAGCGACTTATTTGTATGTGAAGCAATGTATGGTGATGATTTAGATATCTCTAAAGCTGTAAAAAATAAACATATGACATTTAGAGAATCTGCTAATTTAGCTCGCTTAGGCAAAGTAAGACAGCTTTTATTAACTCATTTTAGCCCATCTCTAGAAAACCCTCATATTTATAAAGAAAATGCAACTTCTATTTTTGAAAATACTATTATAGGTGAGGATAGACTTGAGCTACACCTTAACTTTTATGATGAAAAATAAAAAAATGCCGCATAACTTGTTTCTAAGTAATGCGGTATTTCCAATTCTATTTATTGTTTCTAATTTCTTTTTGAATTTTTTTCAGAGCGTTCTTAGAAACTCTAACTATGTCTTTTTCTAACTTTCTATCTTCATAACTAATAAACAAAGTATTTAAATCATATCCATCTGGATATAAATCCTTTGCCTTTATGTGTAACTTTATTTTTCTTATATTAACATATATAAAATATTCTTTATATAAAACTTTTACATTATTAAATTTATCAATTGTTTTATACACTATTACATAATCATTATAATCCAATAACATAACTTTATCTCCTACTTCTAAATTAGGAGTATAAATTGAATTAGGATTTATATTAAATCATCCTTCTAGTGGTATATGATTACTATTTTCTAATATTTTTCTTGCTTCTTTATTTTCATTTAATCGTCTTTTTACTATATTAAAATTATCACTTGTAATTAATTTATCTATAAGCTCTTTTCCTAATGAAATTACACAATATACCTTTATTAATTCTTTTACTATATCTAGTTGTAATTTTTCAAATGTATCTATATTTATTTATCTTCTTATTAATTTTTTAATATGACTTCTTGATAAATAAGGGTTCGTTAGCCTTCATACTCCTTATTTATTAAGAAGTCTTACTACGGCCTCATTATATTTAAATTTTTTTAAAAATTTTCTCCTTCCAGTTAAATATAATTTATTAAAAAATAGGTAGAGTCTATATTTAGAATACTATGAGCTCTACCTATTTATGTAAATTTTATTTATATATTTATATTATAAAGTATATAATTAATGGAACACAAAGTATATATATACCCCAGTTTAACTCTTTATGCTTTCCTGCTAATACTTTAGTAAGCATATATGATATAATTCCTATACTTATACCATTAGGTATACTTGATGTAAATGTTGTAAATATTATTGTAGCAAAAGCTGGGAATGATTCTGTAAAATCATCTAATTCTAAGTCTTTTATACTCGATATCATAAGAAGTCCTATCATTATTAAAGCTGGTGCTGTTGCTTGATTTGGAATCATCGTTGCTATAGGTGTTATAAATATTGTTAAAGCAAAACATATACCAGCAGTTAGTGCTGTTAAACCAGTTCTTCCACCTTCTTCAACTCCTGCTGCTGATTCAATAAATGTGGTAATAGTTGTTGAACCAAATAATGCACCTATTGTTGTTGCTAATGCATCTACAAAGAATGGTTTATTTATTTCAGGTAAGTCTCCATTTTCATCTAATAAATCTGCTTTTGCTGATACTCCTATTAAAGTTCCTAATGTTGAGAAGAAATCTCCAACAAAGAATGTAAACATTAATGGGAAGAAACTCCATTTAAAAGCTGATATTATATCTAACTTAAATGCTATAGGTTCTATTGAAGGTGGCATTGTTATTAAACTTTGTGGAATAGATGTTATTCCCATTGGTATACCTATTATAGTAGTTATTATTATACCTATTAGTACTGATCCTTTTACATTTCTTAAATTTAAAAATATTAATATTACTAACCCTATAATAGTTAAAATAACCGCTGGATTAGTCATATCTCCCATTGATATAGATGATCCATCTATAACCATTAATCCTCCATTAGAAAATCCTAATGATACTATATAAAATCCTACAGCTATTCCTATTGCATGTTTAACATTTTTAGGAATTAATGCTACTATAATTTCTCTTAATCCTAGTAATGTTAATAATAAGAACATTACTCCTGAAATAAATACCATACCAAGAGCAGTTTGCCATGATACAACTCCACCTGCTACCAAAGTATATGCAAAAAATGCATTACTTCCCATTGCTGGAGCTAATACAAATGGTAAATTTGTATATAATCCCATAAATATAGAAAATATTGCTGCTAATAAAGCTGTAACTACAGTCACTGCTCCTATATCCATACCGGCAGCTGACATAAATGTTGGCTGAACTATTAATATATATGCCATAGTCATAAACGTAGTAATACCTGCTGCTACCTCAGTTTTTACATCTGTTTTATGCTCTTTTAATTTAAATAATCTTTCTAACATAATTCCTCCGTATAACTTGTCTTATATTATTTATATCGTGTTATCGTTTTACGAACTAGATTTTAAATTTTATATTAAATGTTCACATTTGTCAACATTATTCGTCATTTTTCTACATTTTCTATTAGATTTTATGTATGTATATGAATTTTTAAGCCAAAAAATAGAATAGTAAACAATAATATAAATTATTCACTATTCTAATCTAATATTTTATTTAATTATTTGCTAACATTACCTGCAACATTTAATACATCCCAAGTTCTTGCAAATGGTGGTGCATAGCATAAATCTAACATACCTAATTGATTTGTAGTCATCTTACCAAATATCGCTGCCGCTAATACATTTGCTCTTTGAACTGAATCCTTAAATCCTGCAACTTGTCCACCTAAAATCACCTTAGTATCTGCATTATAAACAAGCTTTACATATATTTTATCTCTACCTGGATAGTAGTTAGTCTGATTAAAATCACTTATAAATTTAGCTTTATAATTTAATCCTAAACTTTTAGCTTTTTCTTCTGTTAATCCAGTTGATGCTGCTTCCATATTCATAACTTTTATACAACTTGATGCCAATGAACCTTGGAAAGCATTATTAGCTCCAGCTAAATTTTCTCCAACTATTCTACCTAACTTATTTGCTCCTGTTGCTAGAGGAACAAACATATCTTCATTTGTAACTATATTTTTTATAGTTGCACAGTCTCCTGCTGAGTAAACATCTTCTACAGAAGTTTTACCATACTCATCAACTATTATAGCTCCATTTCCTAACATTTCTATTTTAGTATCTTTTAAGAATGTAGTATTTGGTCTAACACCTGTAGCTATTATAACTAAATCAGCATCTATTCCACCTTTATTAGTTATAACCTTTTCTACTTTAGTTTCTCCTATAAATTCAGAAGCTAATTCTTCTAAGCGTAAATTAACTCCATGAGACTTAATTTCATCTTCTAACACATCTGTTATTTCTTTATCAAATACTGCATTTAAAACTCTATCAGCAGCTTGTATAACAGTTACATTTTTACCTAATTTCTTAGCAGCTTCAACGGCCTCCAATCCTATAAATCCTGCACCTATTATAACTACATTTTTAACATCTTCTTTATTTAGTATTTCTTTAACTTTTATACCATCTTCCATAGTTTTTAATGTTGAAACATTCTCAAGATTAACATTTTTTATAGGAGGTATTATACTACTCGCTCCTGTTGCTATCATTAATTTATCATAAGAATCTTCAAAAGTTTCACCAGTCTTAACATCTAAAACCTTTAATTTCTTATTATCAGTATCAACTGCTGTAACTTCTTTAAATATATTTAAATCTATTCCAGATTCTCTAAACTTTTCTGGGCTTCTAGCTATCATATTATTAGCATCATCAAAGAATCCTCCAACAAAATACGGTAATCCACAAGCTCCAAATGATACTACATCAGTTTTTTCATATACAACAACCTCATAATCAGGTTTCATTCTCTTTAATTTAGCTGCTGCAGACATACCAGCTGCAACCGCACCAATTATAACAACTCTCATATTATGTCCTCCTCAAATATTATATTTTGCCTTATACTGTAAATAAATTAACCTCTTAGATATTATATTAACATTTTAAAGTATAAAAATCTATTTTTATATTTATTTTTAATTCTATATATCAATATACCCAAATAGTAGTATCTTAATATAAAAAAATTCTAGTCATTTACAATAAAATTCATTGAATGACTAGAATTTTTTAATACTTATTATAATTAGTAAAAGTAACTTTATAACTATCTTCTTGCAGCTCTTTTAGTTATTTTTCCTTTTTTAGTTACTGTATTATCTTTAACTTTTGCCTTGGCTTGCTCTTGTCCTGGGAAAAGTATCTTTGGTTCTTCATTGTTTCTTCTATATATAGTAAATTTAAAACCTATAGCTTGTACGAACTCTGCTCTTAATGCATTACATATTGCATTAGCAGTTTCTTTAGCATCAAGACCTGCAGTTTCAAGTATAGTAACTTTTACTATTTCTCTACTATCTAACATAGCATCTAATTGATCTAAGAAACTTTCTGTTACACCTTCTTTACCTATTTGAGTTATAGGCTTTAAAGTATTAGCTATTGATCTTAAATAAGCTCTTTGCTTTCCTTTTAACATAATGTCACCTCTTTATTTATCCTAGTTGTAGAATTCAAATTCAATTTCATAAATCTTAACTGTATCTCCATCTTCAATACCCATCTCACTAAGCTTATCAAAGACACCTTCTGACTCCATAGCTTTTTGGAAATATTGAATTGATTCCATATCTTCAAAGTTAACAGAATACATTATTCTTCTTAAAGATTTACCTTTAACAACATATATTCCATCTTCTATTTCAACAGTTAATCCTTCATCTTCATTAGATTGATCTAATTCTGGTCTATACATTTCTTCTTCTGTTACTAACTCTACATCTTCAACTTCTTTTAATAATTGAGATACATAAGCTATAACATCATCTATTCCTTGACGAGTAGCTGCAGACATTTTAAATACTTTATATCCTCTACCCTCAAGTTCTTCTTTAAATTCTTCATATACACTTTCATCTTCTAAAATATCCATTTTATTAGCAACAACTACTTGTGGTCTATGAGAAAGTTTTTCATTATATAGTGATAATTCTTCATTTATCTTATCAAAATCTTCTAATGCATTTCTACCTTCGTGTCCAGTTATGTCAACGATATGTATCAATACCTTAGTTCTTTCTACGTGTCTTAAGAAATCATGTCCAAGACCAACACCTTCTGCAGCACCTTCTATAAGCCCTGGTATATCAGCCAATACAAAGCTATCACCAAATTTAGTTTGAACCACACCTAAGTTTGGAGTTAACGTTGTAAAATGATAGTTAGCTATCTTTGGTTTTGCTTTAGTCACAACTGATAAGAATGTAGATTTACCAACATTAGGGAATCCTAGTAATCCTACATCTGCTATCATTTTAAGCTCTAGAATTACCCATCTTTCTTCTCCATCTGTACCAGATTTTGCAAAAGCTGGAGCTTGTCTTACTGCATTGGCAAAGTGTTGATTTCCTTTTCCACCTCTACCACCTTTTGCAACTACAGCTCTATCGCCTTCTTCTTTTAAATCTGCTATTATAAGTCCTGTAGCTTCATCTCTTATTATTGTACCAGGTGGAACTTTAAGAATTAAATCTTCTCCATTTTTACCTGCTTTTTTCTTTTTACTTCCATCTCCACCAGATTCAGCAAGGTACTTTCTTTGATATTTGAAATCCATCAAAGTTCTAAGACCTAAATCTACCTCAAATACTATACTAGCACCTCTTCCTCCGTCTCCTCCATCTGGTCCACCAGCTGGAACATATTTTTCTTTTCTAAATGCAACCGATCCATTTCCACCGTTACCAGCTTTAACAAAAATTCTTGCTTTATCTATAAACAAATTAATCACCTACTTGATTAAGACTTTTTTTTATTTTCTCCAAACTATAAATATTATATATATATAATTTGAGGAAATCATCTATTTACAACAAAAAGGAGTGTAAGAACACTCCTTTTCTCATATATATTATTCAGCAATAGATACTGGATATACGCTTACTTTTTTTCTTTTCTTGTCTTTTCTTTCGAACTTAACAGTACCGTCTATTAATGCGAATAAAGTGTCATCTCCACCTTTACCTACATTAGTACCTGGATGTATCTTAGTTCCTCTTTGTCTTACTATTATACTACCAGCAGTAACTACTTGTCCGTCATATCTCTTAACACCTAATCTTTTCGATATAGAATCTCTACCGTTTTTAGAAGACCCTACCCCTTTCTTAGATGCAAGTAATTGTAAGTTCATGTTTAACATATTGGAGTCACCCCCTACTTTTTTAAGATTTTTATATTTTTTGGGTATTCCCTTTTAATTTCTTGAATAGCCAATTGAAAATGATTTAATAATAGCTGAGATTTCCCTAAAGAATTATCTTTAACAATACATTCTATATGTCCTTCTTTAGCTTCTATTTTTTCAAATTCAACTTTTTGTAATTTGTCTAAAGAGTTTATAACTGCAACTGCATTAGATGTAACTGCAGAACAAACTATATCATAACCTATTTCAGCATAATCAGCATGTCCCTTTAAACAAAAACCTTGAAGTAAGAAATCATCATTATAATAATAATTAACTTTTATCATTATTCAACCTAAATACTAAGCGTTTATTTTTTCTATAACTATCTTAGTGTATGGTTGACGATGTCCTTGTTTTCTTCTGTAGTCTTTCTTAGCTTTATACTTGAAAACTACAACCTTCTTAGCTTTACCTTGTTCAACAACTTTTGCTTGAACAGAAGCACCTTCAACAACTGGAGAACCAACAACTAACTCTCCGTTCTTAGTGCAAGCTAAAACTTCGTTTAAAGTTATAACATCACCAGCATTAGCTTCTAACTTTTCAACGAATAATACATCACCTTCAGCAACTTTATATTGCTTTCCACCTGTTTTTACTATAGCGTACATTAAATACACCTCCTCGGTCCAAAACTCGCCATAAAGGTAATTTCTAAAAGAAATTTTAAGACCTTTTTTGTGCGGCATTACATTTATTAATAATACTATGTTTTTTTACATTTGTCAACTAAGTATTAAAAATAATATTTATTTTTTCGTAACTTATACTGTCACGTCCTGTCGACTTAATAATAATATCATATTTTTTACTAATTGTGTTTAAAATATTTTTCCATTTTTGATTTATTTCTTTATATACTTCATTATTTAATTCTATGGATATACTTTTATATGATGTATGTTCAGATATTCTCATAACTTCTTTTTCTATATCATCAATTATTGAATTTATAGATTTTAAGTATGAATGCTCTTTACAAGTAGGGCAATCACCTAAAAAGTATGTATCTATAGAGCTCTTTTCTCTTCTTCTTGCAACCTCTACAAGACCTAGCCTAGTTAATCCCAACACTTCAGACTTTCTTTTATCTTTTTTAAGCTCATCACTTAATATTTTTAGCAATTCTTCTTTATATTCCTTTTTATGCATGTCAATAAAATCTATAATTATTATTCCACCTATGTCTCTAAGTTTAAGCTGTCTTGCAATCTCTTTTGCTGCTTCTAAGTTAGTTTTATATACAGTTTCTTCTAACTTTATACTTCCTGTATATTTTCCCGTGTTTACATCTATAACTGTCATTGCTTCAGTTTTATCTATTATTAAGTATCCACCACTTTTTAACCAAACTTTTTTATTTATAGATTTTTCAATTTGTCCTTGAACTTTATATAAGTCAAATACATCTTTATTCTTTTCTAATATTAACTTATTTACGTATTCTTTATTTATTTCTTTTAAAATATTTTTTAATTCACTATACTTTTCTTCATTGTTAACAACAATTTGATTTGTATACTCATTTACATTATCTTTTACATACTTTGATGCGAAATCTAAATCTTTATATAAAAGTTTAGGACCCATACCTAATTTAAATTCTTTACAAATTACTTCATACTTTGCCTTAAGATACTCTAAATCACACTTTAATTCCTCTAGTGTACATCCTTGAGCTTCAGTTCTAACTATTATTCCTAACCCCTCTTTATTTATTGCATTTATGATTTTTTTTAATCTAAATCGTTCTTTTTCATCTGTAATTTTATTAGACATAGTAGACCTATCATTAGATGGTATATAAACTAAGTATCTTCCTGCTATACTTATTTCTAAATTAAGTTTTGCCCCCTTACTTCCTATTCCTTCTTTATTAACTTGTACCATTATATCTTGACCTGATTTAATATCTTTATTTTTACCTAAAGGTAAATAAGCTAATTTATCAAGTCCTATATCCACAAATCCCGCCTCAATTCCTGGCTTTACATTTTTTACTACACCTCTATATATATTAGATACAATTTTTTCATTTGTATTATCTTCTATAAGCAATTCAACTAGCTTATCATCTTCAAGTATTGCAGTTTTTTGTGATAAAACTAACGATTCTATAACTATATTTTTCATTTAAAATTCCTTTCATGTTTTACTTCAGCATCAATCTTATTATAGTATAAACTAATTTATAGTTTTATAGATAAGTTAATAAGCATTTTTATTTTTACAAAAATTTTCATCATAAAATTTGTAAAAATAAAAATGAGCGCACTATAAAAGTACACTCATCTTATTATGAATTACATAGGAGAAACTAATTGTCCATCTTCTACTACATATAAATCTCTTCTTAATATATCTACATCTAATGGGTCCATCTCTATGTCTAACATTTCTAATACTTTTGGTATAAATATATTAGTATTTAGATTAGCTTTAGAACCTGTAGCTATAGTTCCTATTAAAGTTAAATTATTATCTTCTAAACTTAAAATATCAAAGAATTTTATCATAGGTCTTATATTTGACTCTACTATTTTACCTTTTTTATTTTTCTTACTTATCATTATTTCTTCTTTATTCATAAAATCAGTTATTCTAGATTTTACGAATTCCTTGCTTATAGAATTTTCTAATTCTATATTGAATAAGTACTCTCCATATTCAATTGTTGATGCTAATGAAGGAGTCTTAGGATCAATTTCTTCTGCTTTAACAAATTCTATACCTTGTGGTAATTCTTCATTTATTCTAGTTAAGAATTCTTCAACACCTATTTCCTCTTCTATTTCTATATCTACATATTCACCATAACTTTCAGTTCCTAAAGCTAATGCATTTCCATAACTCATCTTTGGATGAGGATTATATCCTTGAGAATAAGATAATTCTATATCCGCTCTTCTAAAAGCTCTTTGTAAAAGTTTTTGTAAATCAAGATGTGATATGTATATCATATCTCCTTCTTTTTTAAATTTTACTCTTATTATTTTGCTCATAATTAACATAACCCCCTTGTAATGTCATTTACATTTATTCCACATCCATGACATTGATGTCTACAGTCTGGAGATACTTTATCTTCTCTTGCTTTTTCATTTTCTCTTATTAAGAATTTCTTAGTAACACCTACATCTATATGATCCCATGGGAATACTTCTTCATATTGTCTTTCTCTATTAGCATAGAATGCTATATCAAGATTATTCTTTTCCATAGCTTCTTTCCATGTATCTAAATTAAAGTATTCTGACCATCCATCAAACTTAGCTCCAGCTCTAAATGCATCTAATATTACTTTACCTATTCTTCTATCTCCTCTAGCTACAACAGCTTCCATTAAACTTGTTTTAGAATCATGATAATTGTATTTTATATCTTTATTCTTTAATTTTTTAACTAAGTGTCTTTGTTTCTCTACAACTTCTTCAGTATAATCTTGTCCATGCCATTGGAATGGAGTAAATGGTTTTGGTACAAATGTTGATGTACTTACTGTTACTGAGAAACTTCTTCTTAATTTTCCTCCATTAACATCTCTGTAAGTATCTATAACATCGTATGCTAAATCTGCTATACCATCTAAGTCATCATAAGTTTCAGTTGGAAGACCTATCATGAAGTATAATTTAACACTGTTCCATCCCATTTCAAATGCTTTTCTAGTAGCATTCTTTAAATCTGCTTCACTTACACCTTTGTTTATAACATCTCTTAATCTTTGAGTTCCTGCTTCTGGTGCAAATGTAAGCCCCGATTTTCTTACTTGTTGTATTTTTTCTGCTATTTCCATAGAAAAATTATCTAGTCTTAATGATGGAAGTGATATACCTACATTTTGTGGAGTATACTCATCAACTAAGAAATCCGTTAACTCTCTTAACTGACTATAATCACTTGTACTTAATGAAGATAATGATATTTCATCATATCCTGTATTTTTCACTAAATTTGCAACTATTTCTTTTAATCTATCAACACTTTTCTCTCTTATAGGTCTGTATATCATACCCGCTTGACAGAATCTACATCCTCTTGTACATCCTCTGAATAATTCTAAAACTACTCTGTTATGAACGGTATCTATATAAGGAACTATAAGTTTATCTGGATAGTCTACAGTTTCTACATCTCTTATTATTCTTTTTTTAACTTTACTTGGAACACCATCTTTATTAGGTACTACTTCTTTAACTGTTCCATCTTCATTGTATGTAACATCATAGAGGCTTGGTATATATACACCTTCTATTTGAGCTATTTTTAATAAGAAGTCTTCTCTAGTTGTTTTATTTTTCTTCCATTCCTTATAAGCATTTATAACTTCTAAGTTAACTTCTTCACCTTCACCTAAAATTGCTATATCAACAAAATCAGCTAATGGTTCAACATTATATGCACAAGGTCCACCTACTAGTATAAATGGATCGTCTAATTTTCTTTCTTCTCTAAGTAACGGTATATTTGCTAAATCTAATATATTTAAAATATTTGTATATGAAAGCTCATATTGAAGCGTAAATGTTACAAAGTCAAAATTAGTTATAGGCTCTCTTGATTCTAGAGCAAACATTGGTATATTTTTTTCCCTCATTATATTTTCCATATCTACAGCTGGAGAGTATACTCTTTCACAAAATACATCTTCATCTTTATTTATTACATGGTAAAGAATATGACTTCCTAAGTGACTCATCCCAACTTCGTACAAATCAGGGAAACAATGAGCATATCTTATTAAGTTTGGATTAGTTGTATCTTTATGTATAGAATTAACTTCATTTCCAAGATATCTAGCAGGTTTTTCAACCTTTTTTAAAATTCTTCTTAAGTCTACTTTATTCATTTATTATTGAAACCTCCAATAAATTTATTACTTTCAAAAAGCATAATTTTTATTATACACCATAAAATATAGATAATGCATTAAAATTTGATATTTCCAAAATTAAACTATTGAAAATTAGGTGGTTTATTTTATTATATTAATATAAAAACTTAGTTTTTGTCGAATGATTTATGTATATTGATTATGATAAAAAATAATGCTATTTTAGTATATATAGTATTTTTTCCCAAAAACTTTAATTTATATATTTTGTTTAAACTAAATATTAGTGGGTATACAATATACATATATGTATATAATTAGTTAATTTACTAGGAGGTTGTGTAATGAGTAAAGTATTTGAAGTAAAAGAAGATATCTACTTTACAGGAGTTGTAGACAAAGATTTAGAGGTTTTCGATATAATAATGGAAACTGAATTTGGTACAACTTATAATTCTTATATAATAAAAGATGAAAAAACAGTTCTATTTGATACTGTAAAACCAAATTTTAAAGATGAATTTATAAGTAATATATCAGAAATAACTGATGTTAAAGATATAGACTATGTGGTAATTCACCATACTGAACCAGACCATGCTGGTAGTTTAAAATATATCTTAGATTTAAATCCAAACATAGAAGTATACTGTACAAAAGCAGCAAAATTATACTTAGATGAACAAATAAATAAACCATTTAAATGTCACGTTATAAAAGATGGCGAAACTTTAAATATAGGTAAAAGAACATTAAGATTCATAGTTGCTCCATTCTTACACTGGGCTGATACTATGTTTACTTACGTAGAAGAATCAAAAACATTATTCACTTGTGATGCATTTGGATGTCACTTTGCAAATGTAGATGCAGACTGTGTTGAAAGTGAAGATTATTTAAAATCAGCTAAACACTACTTTGACTGTATAGTTAAACCATTCTCTAAGCATGTTTTAAATGCAGTTAATAAAGTTGTTGATTTAGGAATAGAATTTGATACAATACTTACTTCTCATGGACCTATGTTAACTAAGGATCCAATGGCAGCTGTTAAAAGATATGTTGAATGGTCTACTGAAACTGTAGAGTTTACTAATCAAAATCAAGTTGCAGTGTTCTACTTATCTGCATATACAAATACTTTAACTATGGCTAAGAAAATAGAAGAAGGACTACTTTCAGAAGGAGCTCAAGTTAAGTTATACGACTTAGAACAATTAACTTTAAAAGAAATGCACGATGCAGTAGTAATGTCTAAAGTAATACTTTTAGGATCTCCAACTATAAACAAAACTATGGTTAAACCTATGTGGGATTTATTCTCTGTAATAGACCCTATGGCTAACCAAGGTAAAATTGCTGGAGTATTCGGTTCATACGGATGGAGTGGAGAAGGTATATCAATGGCAGAAAATACACTTAAAGCGATGTCATTTAAAGTACCTGTTCCAGCACTTAAAAAGAAATTCTTCCCAAGTGAAGATACTTTATGTGAATGTATAGAGTTTGGTAAAGAATTTGCGAAATTAGTAAAGTAATATAAAAAAATAAGATATCAACAGATATCTTATTTTTTTATTCTTTAATCTATTTACACTCTTTGGCTAGTAGTTTTTCTAACTTCTCTCCATGATAATTCGCCTCTATCAAGAGCTTTTATAAATATCTCTGCAGAAGCTAAATTTGTAGCCACAGGAACATTATAAACATCACATAATCTAACTAATGCTTGTATATCCGGTTCATGAGCTTGAGAAGTAAGAGGATCTCTTAAAAAGATTACTAAGTCTATATCTTGAGTAACAATTAAAGATCCAATTTGTTGATCTCCACCTAATGGACCCGAAGCAAGTCTTGTTATAGTTAATTCTGTTTCATCCATTATTTTTTTCCCAGTTGTTCCAGTTGCATATAGTCCATATTTTTTTAAGATATTTTCATATGCTATACAAAACCCTATCATAGTATTTTTCATTTCATCATGAGCTACTAATGCTATATTCATCATTTTCCCCTACTCCTTTATGCTAAAAGTTTATCTTCTTCTTTCTCATACATACATTTAATACTAAACCTAAGTTTGCAAGGGATGTAAGTAAAGAACTTCCCCCATAACTTATAAATGGTAATGTTACTCCCGTTACAGGAATTAACGCTACTGTCATGCCTATATTTTGTATTATCTGGTATGCAAACATGCTCATTACACCTATAACTATCAATGTACCATAGAAGTCTTTTGCCTGCCTAGCTATTACTAACATTCTTAGCAAGAAAATAGTGTACATAACTATAACTAAAGACATTCCCCATACACCCAATTCTTCTCCTATAACTGCAAATATAAAGTCACTATCTTGAACTGGTAGGAAATCATTTTGACTTTGACTACCTTGGTATAATCCTTTCCCAGTAAATCCACCTGACCCTATAGCTATTAATGATTGTATAACTTGATAATTACCCTTATAACTTGGATCATCTGGATGAAGAAATGCTTCTATTCTATCCTTTTGATGACTAGCCATCATCATATACATAATCGGTAATGATACTAAACCTATTATTATAGTTCTTTTTATTAATTTTATATTTAGCCCAGCCGTAAAAAGCATACCAGCAATTATACAACAAAATACGATTGCTGTACCTAAGTCTGGTTGAGCAAATAAAAGACCTATAAAAGGAAATGCATAGATAATTAATGGAATTATCTCTTTTAATGTGTTTAATTTACCCTTCTTAGATTCAACTATTTTCGCATAACTAAGTATGAATGTAAGCTTTACAAGTTCCGATGTTTGAAAATCTAGAGGACCCAACTTAAGCCACGATACAGCTCCACCTCTTTCTTGACCCAAACCTGGTACTAGTACCACTACTAATAGTAATAAGCTAATTAAATAAAGACCTTTATAGTATTTACCCAATAAATTATAATCAAATAGTAATATCCCAACTATCATTATGCATCCTAGTACAAAGGCTAGGCCTTGTTTATATAGTTGACTATAATTACCTGTTTCATTTACATGGGTTGCACTACTAAGTATAATTATACCAAAAGTAAATATAGCTAAAACAGTAAAAATTAACTTCCAGTCCAATTCTTTTATTAATTTAAGTGTATTTTTATATGTGCCCAATCTATCACCGTCTTTCTAAACTTTTACATATAAGTAAATAAGGGGTATGTATCAGTACAATACCCCCCTTATATTATATTATCTTAGATTACATCCTTCTATCTTTTATATTTTTTAATGGTATATTAGCCACTAATGCAGATACCGGTATATCATCATTTTCCCCTCTTGATTTAGACATTTTTATTTCTAGACCATTTTCTTCTATATCTGCATAGTTTGCTATAACTTTTAAAATATCATCTTTTATCATATCTAAAAGTTGAGGAGAACAATCCACTCTATCATGTACCAAAACTAATTTTAGTCTTTCTTTGGCAACCGATTTGCTCGATTTAGATTCATTCGAAAAAACTTTAAATATATCTAACACGGATTATCCCTACCTTTCTATTTAGCCATACCAAACATTCTCTTTATTTTATTGAAAAACTTATTATCATTCTCTATTTCTAGTAAGGGAACATCTTCTCCTAATATCCTTCTAGTTATATTCTTATATGCTTGACCAGCAAGAGATTTTTGATCAAGTATAGCTGGTTCACCCTTATTAGTTGAAACAATTATACTTTCGTCATCAGGAACTAATCCTAATAAATCTATAGCAAGTATTTCTAATATATCTTGCTTATCCATCATATCTCCACGTCTAACCATATCATGTCTTATTCTATTTATAATTAATCTTATATCTTTTATCTCATTAGACTCTAATAGACCTATGATTCTATCTGCATCTCTTACTGCTGACACTTCTGGATTTGTAACTACTATAGCTCTTGTAGCTCCCGCTACAGCATTTTTAAATCCTTGTTCAATACCTGCTGGACAATCTATTAAAATAAAGTCAAATGATTCTTTTAACTTTTCACATAACTCTGACATCTGTTCAACAGATACAGCATTTTTATCTCTAGTTTGAGCTGCTGGTAAAAGATAAAGATTATCAAATCTTTTATCTTTTATTAATGCTTGCTTTAATCTACAAGTCCCTTCAACAACATCAACTATATCATATACTATTCTATTTTCAAGACCCATAACTACATCTAAATTTCTAAGTCCAATATCTGCATCAACTACAACAGTCTTTTTATTTTCTAAACTTAGAGCAGTTCCTAAGTTTGCGGCAGTAGTAGTTTTTCCAACTCCACCTTTACCAGATGTTATAACTATAACTTCGCTCATAATATTACCCCCTATGGATTTCATCATTATTTTAATGTTTTGGATAAATAATCTTCAATTATTATCCTACCTTTACTTACAAAGGCAATTTCCGGGCTAATTTTTTTCTTTTTTTCATAAACTTCATCATCCGGCGCCTCTGCCATATTATTAGCAATTTGAAGTACTTTAGGATTCAAATGATTTGCCACCACATAAGCATTTTCATTTCCAAATGCTCCTGCATGTACAAATCCAGTAACACTTCCCATCACAATAACATTGCCGCCAGAAACAACCCTAGCTCCAGAACTTATGTCCCCCATGACAACCGTATTTCCTTTTGAATTAATTTGTGAGCCTGGCTTCATATCTCTCATTACAACTACATCGCCATCAAAATCAACATTTTCACCAGATCTTAAGTTATTTACATATTTAGTCTCGAAACTGTTGTTTTTAACTTCATCAGCTTCTTCTATAAATTCAATATCAAATCTAGAAACAATATCATGCTTGAGCTCTAGTATTTGAATATCACTTAAGTAATCACAATTAATGGCACAAATTTTTGCTCCATTAAAAAAACCTACTGAGGTTTCAAGCCTATCTATTATACCATTTCTTAATTCATCAAAAGAAACTACTTTCTTAATATTTAAAATTATCCCTCTTTTATTTCCTTTGAATTCAACTAATTCTTTCGGAGTAAATTTTCTCAAAGACATAACAACCTCCAGAGTGATATCATCTTTATCTATATTCTTCACAAACTCCATTAAATCCTTTTAATTTTTGATTTGTGATCCAAAATTTATATCTTCTTCGCCATTAACAACACTATTATCTTCAGTATTACTTGTTTTTTCACCAGCAGTTGTATTCTTTTTGTTATTTAATCCCATATAAGCACCTATTACCTCTCTTACAGGTAATAATGCATATGAACTTTCATTACCTTGAGGTATCATAGATACTACAGCTATTTCAGGATTATCAGCAGGAGCAAATGCTACAGTCCATGCAAAAGCACCATAATCTGATTTAAATTGATCTATAGTATCATCACTTATTTTAGGATTTAGTTCTTTTATAGCTTTTCTTAAGTAAGCCGATTTTACTTTATCTGAATCTTCTAACTTCTCATTTACACCTTCAGCTAGTTCATCTTCTAGTGATTTTCTTTCATCTTCATCTAACTCTTTATCTTTTAACTGCTCATTTATTTCTTCTATTCTCTCTGCTGTAAGCTCTGCTTCTCTTTCTTCCATTAGTTTATTAGCAAGAGCTACCGCTTCTGTTTCTGAAACACCATAAGATCCCATATGACTTAATAAATATTCATATTCATTAGCAGTTGGAATTTTACCACTTTTTTCAGCTGTACCAGTTTTAGCCGCTACTTCTACATCTAAACCTGCAAATGTAGTTCTTGCACTACTCAAAGTTGTCATTTGCTTCATACCTTGAACTAAATCTTTTAGATTATCACTGTTTTTGAAATTTATTTTTGTTGATTCATTTGTGTCTTCAACTACATCTTTATAATCACTAGATATTGTCTTTTTAACTACAGATAATTCTAATAAATTTCCTCCGTTTGCTATAGCTGCTACATATCTAGCCATTTGAGCTGGAGTATATGCATTCTCACCTTGACCTATCGCAAGGTTAAATGTGTCCGCTGTTGTCCATTTAGCTTGATTTAGATAATCAAAAACTATGTGGTCAGCTAAGTCCTCTGCTCTATCTTCTTTTACTTTTAATTCTAATAATCTATTTATAGCTTCAACTCTTCCAGGAGTCTTTTCTTCATCTGCCCAACTTACAATTTCATCAATTCTACTTTCAAATTCATCTGGATTTTTTTCCTTTGTTATATCAGTAAAATCATTAGCCATATTTTTATTTAAATAAGATTTTAATAATGTCTTAGTAGATTCAAGCTTTTGTTCAGTTGTAGGAACTGTACCGTTTCTTTCTTCTATTTCATCTATTAATCCTGTCTTTTCACTTAGTCCAAATAAGTTAGCATATTCTAATATTTTTTCTGGTCCCATATCTACATTTGGGTCAGACCCACCACTCCAGTTTTTACCACTACCTATTGTATAGAAGTAAATATTACATGATTCTTGTATCGCCTTATATAAATTTGTAGCCCCATGATTACTTTTAGATTTATGCCATACATAGTCAGCAAAATATCTATTTCCAAGCTTTATATACCCAGGGTCATTTATAGTATAATTAGGATTTAAACCATTTTCAAGTGCTGCCATACCAGTTATCATTTTAAATGTGGATCCAGGTTGGAATACCCCTTGTGTAACTAAGTTTAATAGTTTACTAGGAGCTAAAGAGTCATTGCTATTTTCAGGTAGTAACGTTTGATATTCATCATAAGATACACTACCCTTAGTAAACATATTTGGATCATATGATGGATAACTAACTGACGCTAATACATCTCCAGTCTTAACATCTATAGCAATAACAGCTCCAGATTGTGCATTAGGTGCTGTTCCACCACCCGATTTATTTCCATATATACTCTCAAATGTACCTCCCTTTCTAGCAAACTCTAATGTTCTAGTTAAGGAATCTTGAGCAACTTCTTGTAAATCTTTATCTATACTTAAATAAACAGTATCTCCTGATTCAGGTTCTGATACCTCTATTTCCTTAGTTATCTTACCTAAAGCATCAACTTGAACTTTTTTATATCCATCAGTTCCTCTTAATTGATCTTCATAACTTTTTTCTATGCCTGAAAGCCCTACTAAATCACTTTTTGAGTATCCATTTTCTAAATATGTAGACTCACTCGTAGACGGTATTTTCCCTATATAACCCAGTATATGAGATGCAAGGGTTCCACTTGGGTAGTATCTTACAGGCTGACTATTTACAGATACTCCAGGCATTTCCATAAGCTTCTCCTCAATTTGAGATATAGTCGATTCACTTACACCTTGTGCTATAGTAACTGGATTATATCTAGAATATCCTTGTGATTTTAATAAATTTCTAACAACAAGAACTTTTCTAGCATCTTCATCACTCATATTTTTATTTAAAGGTAGAGTTGTATCATCACTATAATAATCTTTAATTTTATTAAAAGCTTCTTTTGCACTTATATTTGAATCAGTTATCTTAAATGATGCTAACCAGTCATTTTTATTTTTCTCTGCTGTAAACATCCATTTACTTACTAAAATTGGTGGATACTCTCCATTTTTGTTTAATTTAGCTTGTAATTTTGACGCTTCTAGCCTTTTATCTTCATTAGATAAAACACCCTCATCTATTAATTTATCTACTAAATAATAAAAACTCTCTTTTGCATTTAAATCTTGAGGAATTCCTTTAGAATCTTTATATTCTCTTATTTCTTTATCATATGTATAATAATATTTACCATTTTCTATATATATAGGGAAATCGTCTGTATAACTTTCTCCATTTGATTCTAATAAGTTTATTAACTTTAAGGATATCTCATTAGATTTACTATTCTTTTTTGAATCTGTTTTACTTATTCCATCTGCAGAAACTTGAACTGTAAATTGATTTTTCGTTGTAGCTAAAACCCTACCATACCTATCTTTTATATCACCTCTAGCAGCTTTTATAGGAATTTCTTTATACGTCTTATTCTCAGCTTGCTCAATATAATAATCATATTTAAATACAGCCATATATACTAATTTTATCAGTATAACTGCAAAAACTACTAATATTAGATTTCTAATAATAACAAACCTATCATTTACTTTTTTATCGTCCATTCAATCACCAACTACTCTTCTTTAAGCTTTAATATACTTTTTTTAAAAATACTATAAATTATAAAGCTTAATATACTATTTATTAGTGGTATAATTACTATACCTTTCAGTACCATAGTTAATATTCCATAACTATTATGTACCAAGGTAGTAGCAGTAATGTTTACCATAGAGTCAAATATACTCGTGACAATTACTAAAGTCGCTATTGTAACAAAACTTTCTTTATAAATTTTATTTCTTAAAGTGCTAATTCCATAACATACTGTAAATAGAATTAAAGCATTAACACCAAAAATACTACCTATAGATATGTCTTTTATAAGACCTATTATAGTTCCTATTATACCAGCTTCAAGATCATTTAAATATAAAGAAATTATCGTACAATATATTAATACAAGGTTAATACCAACACCACATAGGTCTATATAATTTGTAACACTTCCCTCAATTATTACAAGGAGTATACCTATAAGACAAAGTAAAAATCTCTTCATAATTTATTATCCCCTTTATCCTATATCCGTTTTATCTCTTGGTTCTATAATTATAACATCATCAATATTTTTAAAATCTACGTATGGCTTTACAACTACATACTTTAAGGATTGATTCTTATCATCTATTACCTTATCTACCTTACCAATTATTATACCTTCTGGATACAGACCTAACCCTGACGTAACTAAAGTATCCCCAGGTAAAACATCATATGATGAGTCAAACATATACCCTTGAAGATATCCATTTTCTTTGTAACGTTCTCCATCACTAATATTTGCTCCCTGAGTTAAAATACCTTTAAAGTCAGAATTCTTTAATAATTTAAAACTTACTGATGATTTAGTATCTAAAAGTGAAATTGCCTTACTATAATTCTCTGAAACCTCATACACAACTCCAACTAATCCACTTCCATTGACAACTAAACTATCTTTTTTTACACCATCCTTACTTCCTGCCCCAATCACAAAACTAGTATACCAATTACCATCGTTTTTACTTACAACACTAGCCGATATCATATTTGCTTTATAATTTTCAGGAATAAAATTTAAAGCCTTTTTAAGACTTTCTAATGATTGACCTTTACTTAGCGTATTATTTAATTCTACTATTTCTTGTTTTAATTTTTCATTTTCAACTTCTATCTCTTCTAGCTTTTTAGCATTTTTCTTATAGTTAATAAGTTCACTAAAGTTATTTGTTATAAATGTAAAGCCCTTATTTAGGCTACTTTCTATAGATGATGTTGCATCCAAAACTGCACCAAATTTAAAAGGATTATTCCCAGAATACTTTCCAATAGATATTCCTACAATTCCAATTAAAGTGATAGCAACTGTAGTCGTTGCTATCACTTTTACATTAACCCTTTTTTTGTCCTTTTTATCATTATTAAATTTCAAGACAATCACCAACTTTATTATCTTCTAGTATTCATCATTAATACTTTCTCGAATATTTCTTGATCTTCTACTGATTTACCAGTTCCTAATGCAACACAGTCAAGTGGTTCCTCTGCTATTGTTACTGGCATTCCTGTTTCTTGCTTTATTAACTTATCTAATCCTCTAAGTAATGCTCCCCCTCCAGTTAACATTATTCCATTTTCCATTATGTCTGATGCTAATTCTGGTGGAGTTTTTTCTAAAGTTGATTTTATTGCATCAACTATAGCACTTATTGGCTCTTTTAATGCTTCTCTAACTTCTGTAGACGATATTTCTACAGTCTTTGGTAATCCAGATATTAAATCTCTACCTCTTATTTGCATATTGCTTTCTTGATCTTCTTTAAAAGTAGATCCTATACTGATTTTTATATCTTCTGCAGTTCTTTCACCGATCATTAAGTTGTATTCTTTCTTAACATATCCAACTATAGCATCATCAAATTTATTACCACCGATTCTAACTGATTCAGCTGAAACTATACCTCCTAAAGATATCACTGCTATCTCAGAAGTACCTCCTCCGATATCTACTACCATATTACCTTCTGGCTCTTCTACACTAAGACCCGCACCTATTGCAGCTGCCATTGGCTCTTCTATAAGATATGCATCTTTAGCTCCAGCTTGTCTTGCTGCTTCTTCTATCGCTCTTTTTTCAACATCTGTAACACCAAATGGTACGCATATTGCTATTCTAGGACTTACAACACCTTTTTTAGCTGCTGCTTTTTGAATGAAATAACTTAACATTGATTGAGTCACATCAAAATCAGCTATAACTCCATCCTTCATTGGTCTTATAGCTACTATATTTCCAGGTGTTCTACCTATCATTCTTTTAGCTTCTTCGCCTACAGCTAAAACTTCTTTGCTATCATCTCTTATTGCAACAACTGAAGGCTCTCTTACTACTATACCTTGACCTTTTATATAAACTAGCGTATTTGCAGTACCTAAGTCGATACCCATATCCTTTGTCATTTTTCCAAATCCGAATAAAGATCCAAATCCTTTTTTCTCTTTCTTTTCTTTCTTCTCTTTAGCCATATTAATGCTCCTTCCAACTATCTTAAATCAAATTATCATGTTTTCCTTAAAACTATAATATAAACCATCACCAATTATTATATGATCAATAATTTCTATACCTATTATATCTCCACATCTAATAAGTCTATCAGTAATACTTTTATCCTCTTTTGAAGGTTCAATATTTCCTGATGGATGATTATGGATTAAAATCATTTTGTTACTACTTCTCTTAATTGCTTCTTTAAAAACTTCCCTTGGATGAACCAATGATGAATTTAAAGTTCCAACAGACACATCTACGTCTGTTATAATTTCATTTTTTGTATTTAAAAGAACTACCTTAAAAATTTCTTTTTGTTCATACCTTAAGCTTTCCATATAATACTTATATATGTCCCAAGGATTTTTTACTTTATACTTACTGGGCCTAGCACTTGAAACCCTCAGTCCAAGTTCTAAAGCAGCTTTAATCTGTGTAGCTTTAGATAATCCGATCCCATCAATTTCACATAATTCTTCTATACTTATATCTTGTAAATGTCTTATTCCTTGTAAGTCTTTATTTATTATATAGTTAGCTAGTTCAATAGCATTCCTATTTTTTGTCCCTGTTCTAAGCAATATTGCTAATAATTCAGCATTAGATAAATATTTTACACCTTTTAAAATCATTTTTTCTCTCGGTCTCTCTTCTAATACCATATCTTTTAGTTTTCTAGAACAACCCAAAGATTCCTTCAGATAAATCATCCTCCATAAAAGTTTCATTTACTTGAAAAGATTTACGTCAAAATGCTCTTTTAGTAGATTGCTTATTTTAGAAATTGGTAAGCCTACTATATTAAAGTAATCTCCATTTATACTTTCAACTAATAAACTACCATATCCTTGTATTCCATAAGCTCCTGCTTTATCTAAAGATTCATTAGTGCTTATGTAATCTCTTATTAACTCATCAGATAAATCTTTAAAAGTAACTTCACTAACTACATAATCTATCACTTTTTTATCTGAACTTAAGTTTATTAAACTAATACCCGTTATTACTTGATGTTTTTTATTAGATAAAGATTTTATCATATTGTATGCATCCTCTTGATTTTTAGGTTTCTCTAAAATCTTATTCTGCAAAACTACAATAGTGTCTGCACCAATAACTAAATCATCTTTATTTTTAATTGCAACATCCATACATTTTTCAAAAGCCAATCTCATAACAAGATCTTTTGGAGGTTCATTTTCTAATATAACCTCTTCTATATCACTTGCAATTACTGTAAATTTTAAATTTACATTCTCTAAGATTTCTTTTCTTCTTGGAGATGCTGATGCTAAGATTATATTCATATTTTCACCTCGTTCTTGTACTTAGAATTTGTACTTATACAGTTTATCACTATATTGTAAAAAATTCAACGTTATTGTCGAACCTTTTAGTTACATAATTGTTATATTTTGTTGTCATTGCGTATAAATTTACATAGTACTAAAAAGCAAATTTTAACATAAATTTAGTAAATCTTTTTTTGTACTTTATATATCTATTCAATAAAAATAAAGGTATGATAACTTCACACCTTTATTCTATCCATATTATATAGTTTTAATAGCACCTTTAGGACATTTTTGCATACACAAGTGACATCCTACACATTTTGATTCATCAACTTTATGAGCTGATTTTTTTTCACCAGATATTGCATCAAATTTACACTGTTTTTTACAAATAGTACATCCTATACATTCCTTCTCATTAATTCTAACTTTAGATCTATTACTAATATCACCTTTTATTACTTTAGTAGGGCATTTTTCTACACACACCTTACATTGAATACACTTATCAAAATTAATCTTAGCTATCTTGTTTTCAAACACTATTGCATCTACTGGACAAACCTTAGCACAAATCCCGCACCCCATACAACCTACACTACATTTTTCTTTCACAGACTTTCCAAACTCTTGACTATTACATTCAACCACAACTTCTTGCTTAGCTGGCTTTTTTATTATTATAGATTTCGGACAAACCTCAATACATTTACCACACATTACACATTTATTCTCATCAATGATTGCAATTCCATCTTTTATTGTTATAGCACCAAACTTACAAACATCTTTACAGGTACCTAGACCTAAGCATCCAAATTTACATGACTTAGCTCCTGAATTTAACGACATTGCTGCCCTACAATCTGATATCCCCTCATAATCATATTTATCTTTTGCACTTTCACAACTACCTTTACAAATAATCTTTGCAACTTCTTTCTCTCCTTGTGAAGCTTTAATGCCCATTATTTCTCCAACTTTTGATCCTACAGCTGCTCCTCCTACTGGACACCCATTTACAGGAGCACTCCCCTTAACTATTGCATTTGCAAGACCTCCACATCCTGGAAATCCACATCCACCACAGTTAGCTCCAGGTAGAACTTCAAGTATCTTTTCTACTCTTTCATCAACTTCTACTGCAAATTTTTTAGAAGCATATGCAAGAATTACCCCAAACAGCAATCCCATAGCACCTAAAAGTATTATTGCCTTTAATATATCCATTATTTTCCCCCCATTTTATAACTTTATAAGACCTGTAAATCCTAAGAAAGCTATTGACATTAGCCCTGCTGCAATTAAAGTTATAGGAAACCCCTTAAATGACTTTGGTATGTCAGCAAGTTCTAGTCTTTCTCTTATTCCCGCAAATAAAATAATAGCCAAAGTGAATCCTATTCCTGCTCCAAACCCATTTACAATTGTTTCTATTAAATTATATCCATTTTGAACATTAACTATAGCTATACCAAGAACTGCGCAGTTTGTTGTTATAAGGGGCAAAAATACTCCTAAAGCTTGGTATAAGGATGGACTCATTTTTTGTATTACCATCTCTACGAATTGAACAATGGATGCGATTATTAATATAAACGCTATAGTTTGTAAATATTCAAGTCCTATTTTGACTAAAAGCATTTGTATAAAATATGTAATTATTGATGCTAAAGTCAAAACAAAAGTTACTGCTGCTCCCATACCTACAGCTGTATCAACTTTTTTAGAAACACCTAAAAATGGACATATACCAAGGAACTGAGATGTTATAACATTATTAACAAGTACTATACTTAAAAATAAAAGAATTAAATTCATATATTTCTCCCTCCTACCTATGCCTTTTTACTTCTAATCTTATTAAATCCAGCCATTAAAAAACCTAAAGTTAAAAATGCTCCAGGAGGTAATATGAACAATAATGCAGGTTGATATGAATCACCAAATAAGTTGAATCCAAACAAACTTCCTGCTCCAAATAATTCTCTTACAGCACCCAATATTGTAAGCGCTAGAGTAAACCCAAGTCCCATACCTATTCCATCAATAGCTGATAAAAGTGCACCATTCTTAGATGCAAAACTTTCTGCACGAGCTAATATTATACAGTTAACAACAATTAATGGTATATATAATCCAAGAGCTTGATCAAGCGTTGGAACATATGCTTTTAATAATAAACCAACAATTGTTACAAATGTTGCAATTACAACTATAAATGATGGTATTCTTATTTTATCTGGAATAAATTTTCTCATTAAAGAAATAACAATATTTGAACATATCAAAACTACTGCTGTTGATAATCCCATACCTAAACCATTTATTGCTGAACTCGTAACTGCAAGAGTTGGGCACATACCTATAACTTGTACAAAGGTCGGATTTTCGTCAATAAGTCCATTTTTTAAAACTTTTCCTGAATCCATAATCTTTATTCTCCCCCTTACTTACTTAAAGAATTGTTAAATAATTCTATAGCAACGTTTACACCATCCGTTACAGCTGTAGATGTAATAGTTGCACCTGATATTGCGGATACTTCATCATCTGAAGATACACTCCCTTTTACCAATGTTAAATCTGATGCAGGTTTACCTGTAAATTGCCCTTGAAAATCTGACTCTTTTGCCTTAGCTCCAAGGCCTGGTGTTTCTGACATATTTCCTATATTTATTCCTGTAATATTACCATCTGAAGATATACCCACTATAAGCTCAATTTCTCCTCCATATCCTTTAGGAAGAACCTTTACGGTATAACCAACAATATCAGATTCATTCTTACCTTCATAAACTTCTGATACCATTCCATCTATATTTTCATAATTACTACTATCAACTTCTGAAAACTCTTGTGCATCTGGTAATACCATCTGTCTAGATTGATTATTGGCTTCTATATTTCTTTGATTTATAACTGGAGATGTAATACTATTAGTCGCACCCAAAAGTAAAGCAGCAACAGCGCATATTGCAAATAAGTTAAGTCCTAGTTTAATAATATTGTTCATTATTTAGACACCTCCCCAAATACTCTATTAGATATATATTTATCTATAAGAGGTGTTGCTACGTTAGCTAATAATATTGAATATGATACGCCTTCTGGATATCCTCCAAATAATCTTATTACAGTTGTAATCGTTCCTGCAAGAATTGCATATATAATCTGACCTTTTCTTGTCATTGGTGATGTTGTATAATCAGTCAACATAAAAAATCCTCCAAGCATAAGACCACCAGCAAATAATTCATATATAGCAAAATTAAAGCTAAATCCACCTACAAAACAAGATAATAATAAAGTTAATATAAATACTGTAACTATATAAAATACAGGTATTATGTAATCTATTATTCCTTTATATATTAAGTAGACTCCTCCTAATAAGATTAAAATTGCACAAGTTTCACCAATACATCCACCTATATTACCAATCATCATATCTGTTAAGCTAATTTTATTTGATGCTAAATCTGCAATCCCCGATACTCCACTTTTTAAGAAATTCAAAGGTGTTGCAGTTGATACTGCATCTATATTTGATGAATTTATCCATTCTATAGCTCCTGGTTTGGTCCATGATGTCATAGCAACTGGGAAAGATGCCAGTAAAAATGCTCTTGCTGCTAATGCTGGATTTAAAAAGTTATTTCCTATACCACCAAATACCATTTTTACAACTACTATTGCAAATACTCCACCTGCTAAACACATCCACCATGGAAGTGAAGCAGGAATATTAAATGCTAATAGTAATCCTGTTACTACTGCGGAGAAATCTCCTATAGTACTTTCTTGTTTTGTAATTCTTTGATATATATATTCTGATCCAACTGATCCTAATATACAAAAAAACATAGCACTTAATGCATTTAATCTAAAAAAATATAATCCAGCTACCGCTGCTGGTATAAGTGCTATTAGGACTTGTTTCATTATATAAGAAGTGTCTTCATTACTTCTCACATGAGGAGAAGATGATACTATTAATTTCTTTTCCACAATATTTCCCCCTATCTATTTATTAACAGATTGTTTTTTCTTCATTGCTATAATTTCTTTTTTAGCATTTCTTATAGACTGAAGTAATGGTCTTCTTGCTGGACATATAAATGAACATGAACCACATTCTATACAATCTAAAGCTCTATTATTAGCAGCTTTTTCAAAATCATTATTTAATGAATACGCACTTATATATAGTGGTTGTAAAAATGCAGGACATACATTGGTACATCTTCCACATCTTAAACAATTTTGAGGTCTAGGTAATCTAGATTCTTCCTCACTTAAACAAAGTATTCCTGAAGATCCTTTATTTGTTGCAATATCATCAGTATATTGAGCTATTCCCATCATAGGTCCACCCATTATAAGTTTACCTAGCTTCTTGTCTTTTTTATATCCTCCACATTGCTTAATTATTTCAGATACTAAAGTTCCTGTTTTTATTATTAAGTTTTTAGGTTCTTCTATGCAACTACCTGTAACAGTGCATATTCTTTCAACTAAAGGCATTCCGGTTTTTATAGTTTTAGCTATTTGAGCTGCTGTTGCAACATTATCAACTACAGCCCCTGCTGCTGCTGGAAGACCTCCAGATGGCACTTCTCTTCCTGTACAGGCATATATAAGTTGTTTTTCCGCGCCTTGAGGATACTTAACCTCTAAACCTACAACTTCTATATCATTGTATTTTGTTGATGCATTTGTTATAGTTTCTATTGCATCAGGTTTATTTACTTCTATTCCAATATATCCTTTTTTAACATTTAAAGCTTTCATTAATACTCGTAGTCCGTAAACTACATCCTCTGGATTTTCAACCATCAATCTATGGTCTGCTGTAAGATAGGGTTCACACTCTGCTCCATTTAATATAACAGTGTCTATTGTCGCATCTGGTGGTGGTGATATTTTGACGTGATTTGGAAATGTTGCTCCCCCCATACCAACTATTCCTGCTTCTTTTATAAATTCTATTATTTGTTCTTTTGTTAAATCTTCTAAATTTCCCTTTGGTATAATACTTTCATGTAGTTCTTCTTTAAAATTATTTTCTATTATTATGCATAGTGCACTTCCTCCTGGGACATCATGTTCTTTTATTGCTAAAACTTTCCCTGAGACAGATGAGTGAACATTACAGGAAACGTATCCTTGTTGTTCTCCTATTTTTTGCCCAAGCTTAACTTCATCTCCTACTTCAACAATAGCCTTTGCTGGAGCCCCAATATGTTGTTGAAGAGGTATGTATACAACTTTAGGATCGTCTGCCTTTTGAAGTTCTTTAGATTTTGTATACTCTTTATTATATTCTGGATGTATTCCACCTTTAAATGTTAAGAGCTTCATATATTATCCCCCTTAAAATAAATTATTTCTCTTGATATTATAAGTATAATATATCCTAAAAAGAAACTTAACAATTGTTAAAATCTTATCTGAATTTTCAAAATCATTTTTCGACAAAATAATAAGGTTGTTTAAAACAACCTTTAACTAACTTTTATGGAATTTATAAATGAATAGTATTCTTGAATTGATGATAAAAGTAGACCCTGACTTAAATACCCATTATTTTCTTTAGCATCTTTAGATGCTTGAGTTGTGTTACTATTCACATTTTTAACATATTTTATAAGATTTTCTTTAAATGTATCCATTTGAGAATAATCTATTTTTTCTGCATTCTCTTGTATTTTTTCTAATACATCTAATCTTTTTGTTAAAATATTATTATAAGCCTCTAAATCTATACTCTCTGTTGATTTTTCCCAAAATTCAGCTTCATCTTTGAAGCTTACAATTAAATTATTTAATTCTGTAGATATATCTTCTATATAAGAATATTTATCTGTATATTCTAATGATAGTACAGGCACTTCTAGCTCTGATATAAATGCATCACTATATACTTTCCTAGCACTTTCTAAGTTAGATCTAGTTACACTTTCATCAAATGATGAATAAGTTTGTACTTTTTCTACACCATCAATTTCTACTACAGAATATGGTATTTTATTATTTTTAAGTTTGTCTTCTACAGATTCTAAATCTTGATTTTCACCTATAGATGCCACTTGTACTGTATAAATCTTAACTGCATCTATAGTTGCAACTTGTACTTTTGAATTTTCATTTTCTGAAGAAGTTTCTTCCACTTTATCATCATTATTAATGCTATTTAGTTCATCAGAGACATCATCGTATACATATTTTTCATTTTCTTTGCTTTTACCTATCTTAAAAATATTTGATATGGATATATTTTTTATTTTTTCACTTATAGATTTAGATAAATTAAAATCATCATTGAATAACTTGCTGTCTTTTAATTCTATATATCCATAACCACCAACTAATGACAAACATAAAATCAAAGTAAATACTCTTATACTTGCAGTCTTGCCTCTTTTATTGAAGCCTTTGTAACGTCTTCTCTTATTCATTTGTTTTTCCCCCTTAATAATATTATTAATAATATATATTGAAGGTCGTCCTAATTTATACCTAAAATTACCTAAAGAAAAAACTAGCATATTTACACTTAAAAAATTTCATTTTTAAATGATATAAAATAATAATGCTAGTTTATTCTTATGTTATTTTAATTTTTAATTAATGATTTGATGGTAATATTTCTATCCAATAATTGTCTGGATCTGCTATAAAATATATCCCCATTGCTTTATTCTCAAAACAAATACATCCCATTTCTTTGTGTAACTTGTATGCTGAATCAAAATCATCTACCCTTAAAGCTAAGTGGAATTCATTATCACCTAAGTTATATGCTCTATCCCAATCTCTTAACCATGTTAATTCCAATGTATGACTAGTTGATCCATCACCTAGGTAAACTAATATAAAACTGCCATCTTCAGCTTCTTTTCTTCTAACTTCTTTTAATCCTAATGCTTTTTCATAAAACTCTAAACTTTTTTCTAGGTTAAGTACATTAAAATTATTGTGACAAAAAGTAAATTTCATATATATCCTCCTCTAATTTTTCTATTATTTCCCTTAATTTTATATGTATTAAGTATTTTTTGCAATATTATTTATATTTTCAGTTTGGATATTATTGGATAATGATCTGACATATTCTTTATTAATACATTATAATCTAATACTTTTATATTTTCGGACACTAGAATATAATCAATTCTATATAATCCTGATGCAAATGTTAAAATATTAGAATTTCCTGTCTCCTCTGCTGCATCCTTTAAATTAGTTCCATCTAAATTAAGGTCTCCCTCATTAAAATCACCTACTATTATATATGGTTCTGGATTTAGTGATTCTACAAAGGATAGCACCTCCTTAATTTGAATTTCTCTTTCTTCTTTTTTTACTCCTAAGTGAACATTTATTATATTTAATTTTTTACCTTCTACATTAACCACTGTATGTAATAAACCTCTTTGCTCTCTATCACTACTTAAGTATATATGCTTTTCCGATTCTATAGGATATTTAGAGTAGGTTACTAATCCGTAGTTAGATCCTAAATTAACTACATTAGCTCCAAAATGAGAGTACATCTTAAGTTCTTCTTTTAAACTACTAACTTGAAATCCTACTTTTGCCGACTCATTAACTTCTTGAAGGCATATAATATCTGCATCAGACATTCTAAGGAAATCTATTATATCAAATAATGTTGGGAACATGTCCTTATTAAGTCCACTATGTATATTATAGCTTATTATTGTTATTTCCTTTGATTTTTGTAAATATTTCATTTCTGATATAGATGTTATAGCTATGAAACCAAGTATAATAAATGTTATGATTAGCTTCTTAAATTTCAATTTCTATCATCTCCTCATTTATTATCTTTTATAGTATATGCGAATATAAAAATTAAAGACGCATACTTTGCGCCTTTAACTCTTCTTATCCCCTTTTTTACCTAACTTTTCTTTAATAATATAGTTTATAACTTTTTTTCTTATATCTTCTGCTCCCTCATCATCCTTAACATTTAAATCTAATAATCTAGCTATTGACTTCATATCATCTCTAGTCTTAGATCTATAACTTTCAAATAGTTCATTTTTTATTTTTTCAGGTTCTAATATATATTCCTGATTTCCCCTTCTATATAAAACATACTTCTTAGAATATAGATTTCTATTTGAATATATATGTCTAGAAACTTTCTTTAATATCTGTCCATAAGATTGTTTCATATTTAAGTTTAGTCCTAAGTATCTTGCGAATTTTAGTAGTTCATTTTTAGATTTAAATATTTCCTCTTTTTTTATAACCTTTGCTACTGATACAACATTCTCTTGATATGTTCCCTGCTTTATAACTTTAGTATAAATTGAATTAGAACTTCTTTCCTTCCCAATTTTCTGTATATTATTATTTATAACTTTATCAACATTTCCCTCAAAGTATTTTTGAGCTCCTTTTGTAGATGCATGTTCCTCAAGTTCTTTTTGGGCCATATCAAGTATCAATTTTCTTAAATTATCTTTGCAATCTCTAGATTCCATGATACTCCCCCCTTAATTACTTTTATTATATTCATTATTTTTTCAAAATGTGAGTTCCCTTAGTACGAATTTTTCATAATATATTTATATACATTAAAATTTTAGTGTATATAAATATTGAGTATGGACATAATATAAATGTAAAATCAAACATACTCAATCTCCCCCATTTTAGACTTCTATTATTTTCCCCCAATAGAAGTCTTTTTTATTGTTTTTAATAACTTTTTGATATAATATAATTTTTATATTCTATATTAGGAGGTTATTATAATGGAAGAACGAACTATATCTATGAATGAAATGATTGAATTTATTTACAAGGGATGTGGAGAGTCTATTTCTAAATATACTATAGAATTAATATTAGAACTTCAAGAAGAGTTTTTAACTTCTAAGGGAATAATACAAATAGAGGAAGATGAGATTTACTAGATCTCATCTTCCTCTATTTGTATTACTCTATTCCTTTTAGTTCAAAGTCTAAGTCTTCTATTACTGATTTCAAATCAGAATCAGTTACACTTTCATTAACATCAACTAGTGCATATTTGCCATCTAAGTTAACTTCTAAGACTTCTACACCTTGAATATCCTCAGTAAGAGCTGTTTTAACATGATTTACACAATGTCCACAGCTCATACCTTCTATTAATAGCTTTTTTTTCATTTATTTCACCTCCATATATACCCTACAGGGGTATATTATCATATTTCACTTTATAATAAAATATATTTTTGTAAAACAATTGAAATTATTTACCTTTTATAGTCAAGTTCGCTATACCTTCATAAGCATCAAAGTCATTTGGTTGGGTCTTACCTTCTAGCCTTTCATTAGTAACTAAATACTCATTTCGTATTACTAAACTTATAAAGGCAACCTTATCCCTAATATGTTTTTGAATTGCTGAGTAAATTTCTGATATTTTAGAATCTGATGTTGCAATTGCTAAAGATTCCATATACGCTGTTAGCTTTTCATCTGAATATCCACTAGCTTCAATAATTGATCTTGCATCAGGAATGCTAGATAATTCCCATCCTATAAAAGCTAAATCATAATCTTTATTATTTAAAGCTGTAGTCATTTCTTCACTTGTCAGTGCTTCAATAGTTGTTTTTATTCCTATATCAGATAAGTTATCACTAACTATACTTGCAGCTTTTGTTCTTTCTTCATTATCTTTATTTACTATTATTTTTAAATTAATATCAGATAATAAAGATTTTAATTCTTGTGATGTTAAATTTGTTTTTTCTATTTTGTTCTCAGATGTATTATTTTCTGTTGTAGCTTGTTCTACATTATTTGAATCTTTTTCAGTTGTTTTTTCACTAATATTAGGATTTATTTTCTTTAAATACTCTTCAGCTTTAGTTTTATTATATGCTAAAGCTTTTAACTCACTATCATAGTATTTAGACATAGTGTTTAGTGGGAAGTTTACTAATTTTGCATTATCTATATATCCTTCCTCTAAAATTAAATTTCTATCTATAGCATATGCTATTGCTTTTCTGAAATTATTATCATTTAGATATTTATTGTCATAATTAAATATAATAGATTCATAGTCTCTACCTTCATAGTTAGTTATATTAAATTCATCTTCATAAAACTGACTTAAATCTCCTAATGATATATTTGCCATATCACTTTCTAATGCCATAACCATTGATACTTGTTCTTCTTCTGTAGGTACAATACTAACGTGTATATCCTTCATTGTATCTGAAAGTTCATCATAGTAGTCTTGATTTACCACTAATGTCATGCCTTCTCTATCTTCCATCTTTTCTATTTTATATGGACCATTACCAATTAAGTTATTATCATTTTCAAGTATCTCACTATCTGATTTGTTACTTAATGAATCCTTATATACTATTGGAAATATTAATGTATCCTTAGAAAATGCATATGATTCTTTAAAGTTTATAGTAAATTCTTTGCTATTAGTTATATTCACAGAATCTATATTTTCAGTAAATGCATTATATGGACTTGTAGTATTTTTTTGAATTAATCCTATAGTATACATTACATCACTAGATGTAACATCATTTCCACTATGCCATTTGGCATCTTTTAATTTTATATTCATGCTTTTACCATCTGCTGATAATGAGTACTCTTTTGCTAATTGAGGCACTACATTGTAATCTTGATCGATTGTAAATAAGCCATCATAAATTAAATTCATTACATACCCTACAGATTTATCCGTATTTAAAACCGGATTTATAGTAGTAGGTTTTACCATTGTAAGATTTATGTACTTTGAGTTAAATCCACTTGTATTTTCTTTACTGTCACTAGAAGTGGTCTCTTCATTGTTGGAGCTACATCCAACTAATATCATAGACGCAGCTAAAAATATAGCTAGCAGTTTCTTCACATTCATTAGTCTTTCCCTTCCTCATCATATAACATATTGTACTTTTCATAGTTTTTTTCAACTTTAAGTACATAATTTGAAGTTTCTTGAAATGGTATATTATATAGCTTTCCATCTTTACTATATTCATCATTTCCAAGCCACTCTCTTACATTACCTGAACCACCATTATAAGCTGCTATAACTAAGTCAAGTGTCCCAAACTGTTTATAAAGTTTACTTAAATACCAACATCCAATTCTTATATTAGTTTCCGGATCAAAAATATCTATATCACCTAGTTGCAACTCTTCAATTGCCCAATCTCTTGTAATGTCACTAATTTGCATTAATCCCTTTGCTCCCTTTCGAGATACTGCATCTTTATCAAATTTACTTTCTACTTTTATAACACTATATACTAAGTTTTCATCTATATTATATTCTTTAGAGTATTTTTCTACATAGTTAGAGTATTTTTTTGGATATATTAATTTTTTAAATCCATCACTTTCTATCATTATAGATGCAACTATGGTTATGATGATAGCCATAAAAATTAATATTTTTTTACTCACACCATTTCTCCTTTACATAATTTATAAACTTATGTGCTTTTACTCTCAAATCTTCATATGTTCCAGAATTATCAATTTTATAATCTGAGTAACGTATTTTCTCTTCTTGACTAAGTTGAGATCGTATTCTATTAAGAGCATCTTGTTTACTACATGAGTCTCTATTTATAATTCTTTGTATTTGAATATCTTCTCTACAGTATACCACTAGAAGTTTATCTAGTAATTCTAGGTATCCACATTCTACTAGTAATGCTGCATCAATAATAACTATTTTTTTACCTTGTTCTCTTATTGATTTTATATTATCTAATATCTTTTCTCTTATTCTAGGATGGGTAATTTCATTTAACCTTATCAGCTTTTCATCATCATTAAAAACTATACTTCCTAAAACTTTTCTATTTAATGTATTATCTTTATTTTTTATCGATTCTCCAAATGCTTCGAAAACTTTATTAAGCAATAATTTATCTTCAAATATATTTCTAGATATAACATCTGCGTCTATTATATCTATATTAAAATCTTCTCTAAAAATATTAGATAGGCTGCTTTTACCACAGCCTATATTACCAGTTAACCCTAATACTAACATACATTCACCTACTTAGTTTCATACCATGAGCAACCTACATTAAGGTCTACATCTAAATTAACATCCATACTAAATGCGTTTTCCATTTCATCTTTTACTATTTGCTTAACTATTTCTAATTCATCATTTGCAGTTTCTACTATAAGTTCATCGTGCACTTGAAGTATAAGTTTAGATTTAAGATTTTTTTCTTCTAATTTTTTATACACATTTACCATTGCTATTTTTATAATATCTGCGGCACTCCCTTGAATAGGTGCATTCATTGCAGCTCTTTTTCCAGCATTTCTTAACATAAAGTTACTTGATTTTAGCTCTGGTATATATCTTCTTCTATTCAATAGCGTCGTTATGTATCCATCACGAGTTGCATCTTCTATTGTTTTATCCATAAATTCTTTTATTTTGCTGTATTTTTCAAAGTAACTATTTATATACTCTTTAGCTTGCTTTACTGGTATATTTAAATCTTCTGATAAACCAAAATCACTTTTTCCATAAACTATACCAAAGTTTATAGCTTTAGCTTCACTTCTTTGTCTAGATGTTACTTCATTTATATCTACATCAAATATTTGTGATGCAGTTTTTGAATGTATGTCTTCCCCATGTTTGAAAGCATCTATCATATTTTCGTCTCCACTCATGTTGGCTAAAACTCTTAATTCTACTTGAGAATAATCTGCATCTACTAACTCATAATTTTCTCCAGCTATAAATACTTTTCTTATATTTCTTCCCATCTCCATTTTAACTGGTATATTTTGAAGATTTGGTTCTGTAGAAGAAATTCTTCCTGTTGTAGTAATAGTTTGATTAAATGATGAATGTATTCTATTACTTATTGGATTTATTATTCCAAGTAAACCTTCAACATAAGTAGAATTCAATTTAACTATTTGTCTATACTCTGTGATTTTATTTATTATTTCATGTTTGTCTCTTAATTTATCTAAAACTTCTGCATTAGTTGAATACCCAGTTTTAGTTTTTTTAATTACTGGTAATCCTAGCTTTTCAAATAATATAACGCCTAATTGTTTTGGTGAGTTTATATTAAATGACTCTCCTGCCATTTCATATATCTCAGATTCTAACTTACTTATAATTTCTTTAAATTGAGTACCAAGCTCATTAAGTATATCTCTATCTACATTTATTCCTATAAATTCCATTTCTCCTAAAACTTCAACTAGAGGCATCTCAACTTCATGGAATAGGCTGTCCATATCACTTTCATTTAAATACTTTTCCATTTTTTCTGAAGAAAGTTTTACTACATTTATAATTTGACCTATATAGTCTTTTATTTCTTCTATATCTAAATCTTCAAATTTCTTAGCTTTAGCACCTTTACCTAGTAAGTCTTCTTTAGATTTTACTTTTCTAGTTAGATACTTCATTGCTATTGCACTACATTCATAAGATGTAGATGAAGCTGAATCTATTAAGTATTCTGCTATTGTTATATCAAAATACATATTTTCAAGCTTTATATCATAAGGTCTTAATGCTATATAATCATCTTTTAGATTATAACCAAACTTCTTAATTTCATTACTAGATAGAATTTCTTTAAAATCAGATATTTGTCCTTCATTTAGATAATATATGTTATTACCATCTATACTTATGAATATATACATTATATTTTTTTCAAGTATATTCCCAACTTTCGTTACAGTTTTAATCATAACTTCTTTCTTATCGTTTATATCTTTTATTAATGATGATATATCATCAACAGGACCTATTTTTAATTCTAAAGGTGACTCTTTCGCTACTTCACTACCACCATCTAAATCTAAAAGCCTTGATACAAGACTTGTAAATCCAAGCTTTTTAAATTCTTCTATTACAGATTCTGTATCATAATCTCCGTACTCTAATTCTTCTAATTTTACGTTTATTGGAACATCTCTTATTATTGTAGCCAGTCTTTTACTCATTATAGCTAATTCTTTATTCTCTTCAATTTTTTTCTTCACACTACCTTTTAAATCGTCTATATGTTCAACTAAGTTTTCTATACTAGAAAACTCTTTTATTAACTTTATTCCAGTCTTTTCACCTATACCTGGAACTCCTGGTATATTATCTGATTTGTCACCCATAAGGCCCTTTAGATCTATAAACTGAGTTGGAGTCATTTCATACTTCTCCATAACAGAGTTAAAGTCATACTCCTCAACCTCACCAACACCTTTTTTAGTAATTAAAGTTGTTGTTTTATTTGATGCAAGCTGTATTGCATCTTTATCCCCTGTAACTATATACACCTTATAATCGTGTTCTTCTCCTAATTTAGAAACTGTACCTATTATATCATCTGCTTCGTATCCATCTAATTCTAATCTATGTATATTAAACTTATCTAAAAGTTCTTTTAATGGTTCAAACTGCTCTCTAAGTTCGTCTGGCATTTTCTTTCTTCCAGCTTTATATTCATTATATTCTAAATGTCTAAATGTAGGTGCTTTTCTATCAAATGCTACACTTATATGAGTAGGTTTATATGTATCTATTATTTTAAATAACATTGTAGTAAAACCATAAATTGCATTAGTTTTCAATCCTTCCTTATTCGACATTTCTGGCAATGCATAAAAAGCTCTGTTTATTATTGAGTTTCCATCTATAATAATTAATCTTTTGTCCAAAATCCTCACTCCTAAATTTCTATGTATTTTAGCGCTTTTACTATTGTTATTATATACAATTATGCTATTATTTAATAATAACATAATATTAAATGTATATTAAGATAAAATATGTTGCAAACGTTATAATTTATTGCTATAATCTTTAATATAATATTTAAATTTTCAGAAAATGCCGGATTGGTGGAATGGCAGACGCGACGGACTCAAAATCCGTTGGTAGTAATACCGTATGGGTTCAAGTCCCATATCCGGCACCAATATTAATATTATTAAATATAAAAACCGTATCATATATGTGATGCGGTTTTTATATTTAATCTATAAACTTATATTTTTTATATGCTCTTTTTTTATTTCTTTAAGCAATTTCTTATCTAAGTATATTTCTAGAGCTGAAGTAACCATTGCTTTAACTGACTTATGAAGCTTATCATACGCCTCTAATGAGTTAGCATAATTTAAAAACTCCTTCTCATGTACTCTTACTATTGGACATATATCTAAAGCTAGTTCTGTATACATAGTTGGACAAACTTGGCTTACATTTCCTATATCAGTTGAACCAGTTGGTCCATCTTGTGATTCTAATAATTCACTTATACCTACATTAGCTAGATTTTTTCTCATTATATCTTGTAATATACTATTATTTATAATATTATCAAAAGAATTTTCAAAATATCTATATGTTAATTGTGAACCAGTCATTAGTTCTGCTCCCTTAGCGCAGTTTATTACTTTTTCTTTTACAACTTCTAAATTTTTTCTATCTTCTGCCCTAACATAAAATTTACAGCTAGCTCTATCTGGAACTATATTAGGAGCTTCTCCACCATTACTTACTATTCCATGTATTCTTACATCTGATGTAACATGTTGCCTTAATGCATTTATTCCTGCAAATGTAAGTTGCACTGCATCTAAAGCATTAACTCCCATGTGTGGGTGACTTGCTGCATGAGCTGCAACTCCCTTGAAAGAAAACTCTATAGAATCCATAGCTAATGCCTTACAGTTTATATTATTAAAAGCTTCTATATGCATTTGAAAAACTATATCTATGTCATTAAAAACTCCTGCTTTAACTAAGTTACACTTATATCCTATAGTTTCTTCTGCTGGTGTTCCTATTAACACAATTTTCCCCTTAAAATATTTTTTTAATTTACTTAAAACTAAGCACGCTCCTAAGGTTCCTGCAGCTATCCAATTATGACCACAAGCATGTCCTAATCCATTCGGTCCATCATAACCTGGTAAAGCATCATATTCAGCTAAAAAAGCTATACTAGTCTCCTCATTATCTCCAATCTCAGCTCTAAAAGCAGTGTCTATATTACAATAAGGATATTCAACATTAAATCCATATTGAGATATTTTATCTACTAAATATTTAGATGATATATATTCTTGCCCTCCTAGTTCTGGATTATTAAATATAAAGTCACTTACCTCTTCTATTTCTTTTCTTAATTCATCTTCTATCTTATATGATAAATTTTTCAATTCTCTTAATTCCATATTTACTCAACCTTTCTACTTAACCCCTACTAGTCTTTATATTATATATTAAATAAAAACCCCAGTAATAGATAAAAGTATCTACACTGAGGTTATAAATTCAATTACATCAATACATATATTAATATAGTACTCTATCAAAATTTAACTCTATTCTTATATGATATAACTCCTTTTTTACATATTTTATCATATATTTTTATAAAATCAATATGTACCCCCCGAAATTTTCTTAATATTCTTGAAAATATCTCGTATATTTGTTTAATCCTCTACAATCCCTTTGGTTGCAGGACTTCCCATTAATTTACCTTTATAATCAAATCTTGATCCATGACACGGACAATCCCATGTTAATTCATCTGCATTCCAACTAAGCTGACAGCCTAAATGAGGGCATTTTGTTGATACAATAAATTCTTTCCCTTCCTTATTTTTATAAACTCCAACTTTTTCTCCATTATATTCAACAATTCCAGCATGTCCATTTTTAATGTGCTCTATATCACTACTTGGAATATATATTTTTTGTGCAATATAATTTTTAGCTGTTTTTACCATATCTCTACCTATATTACTTATAGATAAAGATAAATCAAATCTTCTTGGAGAAAATATTTCTGAAAAATCATTTTCTTTTTCTAGTATCATATCGGATATTATCATAGCTGACACCATAGAACTTGTCATTCCCCATTTATTAAATCCTGTCGCAACATATATATTAGGAGTTTCCTTAGAATATTTACCTATATACGGTATTTTATCTATAGTCATACAATCTTGAGCAGACCATGTATACTTTTCCTTAGACTCAGGGTATAACTCCTTTGCAATTTTCCTTAACTTATCATAGTTACCGCCATTTTCATTTTCTCCCGTTCTGTGACTTATAGCTCCTAATAATAATAAGTTATTATAATTTCTAAATGAATATCCATCGCTATTAACATCTACATACATTCCATCAACATAAGTTGCATTTTCTAATGCTATAACATAACTTCTTTCTTGATGCATTTTCATAAAGTAATATCCTGGTATATTCATTATTGGATAATGTGTAGCTACCACAATATTGTTTGCTGTTATATTTCCTCTATTTGTAATTACTAAATTTTCTTTAATTTCTAATGCTCTTGTGTTTTCATATATAATTAAATCTTGTGAAATATTTTTTAAAAACTTAAGTGGATTAAACTGTGCTTGATCATTAAATTTAATAGCTCCTTTAATTTCAAAAGGTAAGTTAACTTTTTCTACAAATTCAGCATTTATACCAAGCCTATTAGCAGCTTTTACCTCATTTTTAATTATCTCTATATCATTTAATGAATATGTATATGCTGATTTACTTTCAAAATCACAATCTATTTTTCTTTCATCGATAATTTCTTTATATCTTTTTATAGCAAGTTCATTTGCTTTAGCATATTGTCCAGCTTTTTCTTCTCCAAACTCAGATATTAATTTATTATAAATTAAATTATGTTGAGATGTTATCTTTGCAGTAGTATTTTTAGTATTTCCACTTGCAATTTCATCTGCATCAATTAAAATTACATCTTCACCATTTTTCTTTAACATATACCCTATTAATACTCCTGCCATCCCTGCTCCAATAATTAAATTATCAACATTTATATCTTTATCTAAAGTATATCTTTTAGTTAAATTACAACTTTTAGTCCATACTGACTTCATCTAATCACCTCATTTCTAGTATTCCATTTTTTAAGACATATACACAGATTATTCCTAACTTTTTATATAGTAACTATCTTAACCAAATATTAATAAAAAGCTAAAATAAAAAAACTCTATTCTTTTTTAAGATTGGAGTTCTTTTATATAAAATTTCTATTCATTATTAACTTGTATATTGTCTAATTTGCTGCCAATATAATTAGGAACCTCATCCTTCTCAATACCTAAAACTACAGAAAATTCTTCATTAATTAAATTCTCAGCTATACTCATAAACTTTTCATCTATTTGACTCGGTTTCTTCTTATTATTTATAGTATCAGCTTTTTTTTCATATAACATTTTAATCAATATTAATAATTCTGAACAATCATGAGTTTCTAAAAATTCTTTATAATAATCTTCCACTACTCTTGCATTTTTGTCATATATTAAATCTTTTTGCATTGTTGGTATAATATCTATTAATTCTTGTACTTCTTTATATGACATAATAGGCCTCATAAAAATATTTGTATCTACCGGTGTAAATATCTTTCCATCCTGGTATACAGGTTTTAATGTGTAATAATCTTTATTATTGTTTATTCCAGTTATATTAGGTACTCCTATATCTTCTACTTTACATACTCCACTACTACCATAAATAATTAAATCCCCTACTTTATACATATAAAAATACCACCTTTCATTTAAAGTATAACAACCCTACAATATAAGATTATCATATTTTTTTCTTTAAATGTAAGCAGTAATTTTATAAAATTTATTTTATATATTAACCGTAATACGAACTATTATTCCAAAGTATACTCCCATTAGATAAAAAAATCTCTTAGTATTAAATACTAAGAGATTTTTTATTTACCTTATTTTATTCTTCATTAATTTTTATTTGTTTAGCTTTACTATATTGATATAATGTTAATTAAAATAATATAGTTTTTATCTATATAAAAACATTTTTAAATTATAAAATCTTCATCTTCTAATTCTTCATATATACCCTTTTGATATCCATTACCTTTTGTAGAGAAGAAGTCATGTGTTTTAGTTTCTGTACTTAATCCATTTAAAACTATCGGATTTATATCACTAACTTCGTATAAATCTTCAAACCCTAAATTTTCTAATGCTCTATTAGCATTGTATTGTAAGAAATTTATAACTTCTTTTTCAAGTTTACTTTCCTTATATATTTTGTTAGTATACTCAATTTCATTTTTCATAAGATTATTAAGTATAACATACATTCTTTCTTTAAGTGCTAATTTTTCACTATCATCAAACGTATCGTATATTTCCTGGGCAAGTAATCCTATATATTTACCATGTAAAGACTCATCTCTTAGTATTAAAGAAATTATCTCTCCACTTGCAACCATCTTACCTTGTCCAGCTAAGTATAGTGGATAGAAGAATCCCGAATAAAATAAGAAACTCTCTAAGAATACACTTGTAACCATAGATAAGTATAAACTTTTTTGATCATTAGTATTTTCATATTGCTCTAATATTAACTCAGCTTTTTTTTGTAAGGTTTCTTCTGTTTCTATCCAGTCAAATAATTCATCTATTTCATTACTAGAAAGAAGTGTTGTAAAAATAGATGAATAACTTTTTGCATGTATTTCTTCCATAGTTCCCATAAATGATAATACTGCTTTTCTTTGAAGATTCTCAGTTAAACTCATCATTGATGGTATTCCATTATTACCTTGCTTTGTATCTAATAAAGTTAGTCCTCCTAGAACTTTTTTATATAATTCTCTTTCTTTATCATTTAAATCATTCCATACCTTCAGGTCTTTAGATACAGATATTTCTTCTGGTAACCAAAATTGTTTTACATTTTGTTCCCAAAAAGCTTGTGTAAATCCATCATCTTCTTTATTCCAGTTTACAGCTTTGTGTATTTTTCCTAATCTAAAAGTCATAATCTATCTCCTTATACTGAACACATTAAACATTCATTATCATCTCTAGTCATTTTCGTTCTTGTGTAATACAGACTCTTTAATCCTTTTTTATATGCATATATATATAATTTGGCTATATCTCTTGTAGTCTTATCGTCTGTTACAAATAATGTAGTTGATATGCCTTGGTCTACATGTTGTTGGACAGTAGATACAATATCTATAACTTTTCTCATATCCATTCTATATGCTGATTGGTAGTAAAGCATATTCTCATTAGTTAAAAATGGCATAGGATAAATGGTAGTAGAATCTCCATAAGTTCTTACTTCAACAGGCTCTGTTATAGGCATTATACTTGATGTTGCGTTTTGTACATAACTAATACTTTGTGTAGGTGCTATTGCAGTTAAATATGCATTATAGATTCCATTTATTTTTACATCATCTAATAACTTTGCCCAATCTTCCTTTGTTGGTATATATATACCTTCAAATAACTTAATAACCTTTTTAGCTTTCGGTAAGTATGAGTTTATATAATATTTTGAAAGAACACTACTTTCTCTACCTTTTGCATACTCAGATTTTTCAAAGCCTTCAAAAGTTTGTCCTTTTTCAATTGCAATTTCCATAGATGCTTTTATAGCATAATATCTAACCATTGCAAAAAATACGTCTGAAAATTCTCTAGCTTCATCAGAAGTATATAGCATATTTTCTCTAACTAAATATCCATGTAAATTCATGGCCCCTAAACCAATTGAATGAGACTTATCATTTCCATTTTTAACGGTAGGAACAGCTTTTATATTTGTATTATCCGATACAAAAGATAATGCTCTAATGGCTGTATTAACAGTTCCTTCTATATCTTTATTATCCATTACATTGGCAATATTTAATGATCCTAAGTTACAACTTATATCTTGTCCCCAATTATTCATTTCTCCATAACCCTTTATATCAGAAGATGTTTGATATTGGAAAATTTCACAACATAAGTTTGACATTTTTATTATTCCAACATCTTTTAAAATATGTTCTTTATTAGCTGTATCTATGAATACTACATATGGATATCCACTTTCTTGTTGCATTTGAGCTATTTTTGTTAGCATCTGTCTTGGGTTTATTTCTTTCTTTCTTATATCATCATCATTAGCTAATTTATCATACCATTCATCCATTTTCATCTCATCAATATGAACTCCATATTTTTTATAAACTGAATGAGGATAAAATGCATAAGCTTTCTCATTTTTTTCTGCTAATTCCATAAATTTATTGTGTATAACGGCTCCTAAAGATAACGTTGCTAATCTTATCTTTTCATCTGCATTTATTTTTTTAGTGTCCATAAGCATCTCAAAATCTGGATGGAATACACTTAGATAAACAGCTCCTGCTCCCTGTCTAGCTCCCATTTGATTAAAATAACTAAAAGATTGTTCTAACATCTTAGCTACTCCAACTGCGCCACCAGCAGCACCTTGTATTCCTTTTATATCTTCTCCACTAGCTCTAAGTCTTGATAAGTTTAAAGCTACTCCTCCACCTATTTTTGATAGATGATTTGATGAAGATATGGCATAAGATATTCCTTCTGTACTATCTTCTACTGATAGTAAAAAGCATGATACCATTTCTCCTGCTCTTTTTCTTCCTGCATTTAAAAATGTTGGGGTTGCTGGTTGGAATTCTTGTTTTGATAACTTTTCAGCTAATTTTAAAGCTAACTTTTCATCTCCATCGCCTAATGCTAATGAAGTTATTAACACTTTATCATTGTAAGTTTCTAGAATTTCCTTACCATCATCGCTCTTTAGAGCATAATTTCCATAAAATTTATTTCCACTCATATATGATTGGAATTTAAAATCATATTTTTTTATTTTTTCTTCTAATTTTTTTATAAACTCCAGACTATATTTATTTATAATTTCTTCTGAGTAATAATTATTTTTTATTAAATATTCTAATCTTTCCTCTATACCATTAAATGCTCTTAATCTTGGAGTTACATATTCTTTTATGTAACTGTCTAAGGCTTCTTTATCTTTTTCAAGTTGATATTTGCCATCTTCATCTTTTATTATTACTTGGTTGTTAAGCTTTATCCAGTTCATTTCTCCCATCCTTCTAACTTTTTGTTTTGTATTTTACATTTACAATTTATATTTTATATATCACTATATATAGTTGTATATAATAATACCAAACGCAATATATAGTATATACACTTATTTATGTCTTTTTAAACTTTTTTATTATATTTATTTTTAATTTTAAATGTATAAAAGTTAAACACTACTTTTCAATCTAAAGTAATGCCTCATTTCTACTTATTCATATGATTTTATAAAATTTATATTATATTTTTCTATATCACTAAATGTATTCATATCAACTTTTCCAATTGGAGTGTACCATTGTTGACTACTAAAGTAGTTTTTATATTTCGCTTTATCAAAAGTATATCCATGACGTGCAAATATTTCATTTCTAGCTAGTGCTAGTTCTTCTTTACTTAAATAACGTATATCATCATAAGTGAGATACTGGCTACTACTGTAGGAAATTATATAATAATTATTTGGCGCATTATTTTCACTATTTTCTTTTATTACTTGATTATTTTGAACTGTATTATCATTCCTTATCTTTTCATTGTTTGTAGTGGTTTCATCCTTAATAACTATATTATTATTAACTACAGGCTCAGATGAGCATCCTATTTGAACTAAACATATTGAAGATATTAATAAACTTATACCCAAATTATGCTTCATAGTTTCACCAACTTTACAATTTTATTACTAAAATATGCATTTAATAGTCTATATGTTAAACTTATTATTTTTACATATTAATAATAATGTATAGTGAAATAATATTTTTTCTATTTACATTTTTAATTATTGATGATACAATAATAATCCCTCAATAAGGGTAATATAAATAATTATATAGAAAGTTTTATAGTATTAAATATAAAGGATTAGGTGAGAATTTATGATCGATGTAAAAGAACTAATTGACAAAGCATTTGAAGCTCAGAAATTATCTTATTCTCCATATTCAGGATTTAGCGTAGGAGCTGCACTACTTTGCGATAACGGAAAAATATATAAAGGGTGTAATATTGAAAATGCTGCATTCACACCTACTAACTGTGCTGAAAGAACAGCTATATTTAAAGCTATTTCAGAAGGAGATAATAACTTCACTGCAATAGCTATTGTAGGAAATAAACATGGCATAAGTCAAGGTGAAGGAGATTTCTGTGCTCCTTGTGCTGTATGTAGACAGGTTATGGCAGAATTTTGTAATCTTGAAACTTTTAAAATTTATATCGCTAAAAGTAGAGATGAATATCTGGAATATACTTTAGGTGAACTTTTACCTTTAGCATTTACAGGTAAGAATTTAGACTAAATTGTAGATTTACATTACATAAGATCTTATGTATTTAGATTTGATTTTATAAGTATATAAATAAAGTCATTGAGTTTATCCAATGACTTTTTACTTTTTATTTAATTAAATTTATATAATCTCATATAGCTTTATATTGAATTTATATAACATTATAAATAAAAATACCGGTATATTCTTATGTTACCGGTACTTTTATTTTGTATTTTAATAATAAAAACAAAAATCTGCTTCTACACAAAATTCATTTCTACTTAGAAGACCACCATATGAAATAGTTATATAATTCATTTGTGAGTCTAATGCTTTATTTATAATTATTTTATATCCATCTACATCATATAAATTGTCATTTTCATTAGGGGTATCTAATTCTAAATCTATTTTTGCATTAGATGTCATTGTTATACATCTAGTTAGTATTCTTATACATTTTTTATCGCTATTCTCTAACAGCTTATCTAACTCCCTTTTGGCTTCTGATGTTATAAGTATATTCATATCTTCCATAGTTGTCTCTCCTTAAATTATAAATTTATACTCTATATTTTACCCTATAAATATTATCAGTAACAATATTAAATACTAATTATATTTCTTTATAAGACTCACATATATTTATTCAATATTCTATCAGAATTTAATCTTTATTTAAATAATCCTTTCATCCATTTTAAAATACCGCCTTTTTCATTTTGGTGACTAGTATTATCTTCTTTTTTAGTCTTATCATCGCTATTCTCATCAGCGCTACTTTCTACTTTCATTACAAACTTCACATTACTTTGCATATCTTCAGATTTTCCACCATAATTATCGTACTCTTTAGATATATTTATTATTTCATCCTTAGCTTGCAATACTCCATCTATTTTACTTAATTTTTCATCACCTAACTCATATAATTTATCTAATCCATCTGTTTTAAGCTTATTAGTTCCATTATATAAGTTACTTGCACCACTACTTAATTGTTCAGTTGCACTTAATATTTTACTTGAATTTTCACTAAGTTCTGCTGTTCCATTTTTTAAAGTCTTTGAGCCTAGGTTTAATTGATTTACACCTAGGTTCAATTTAATAGTTCCATCATATAAGTCACCGCTACCACTATATATAGTTCCTGTCGCTGTATTTAACTTAGAAGCATTCAAAGCTAGTTCTGATGTTCCTAATTTTAGTGCACTACTTCCCTCCTTCAATTGCTCTCCTCCTAAAGCTAATTGATTTATCCCTGATAGTAACTGACTACTTCCGTTTGTTAATTCATTTCCTTTAGATGAAATGTATTTTAAATTTGTGTTAAATGTATCTGATCCAGACTTAAGATTTTTAAGTCCAGATTGTAATTCTTTTGCTCCATCATAGGCTTCATTTAATCCAGTTTTTAAAGCATTAAATTGGTCTATTACACCGTTATTTACCAACATTTGTGCCACTTTTTGTACATTTGGATCACTACTATTTTGTAGTATTGATATAGCCCAACTTATATCACTACTACTCAGCTGATTTAACTTACCTACTCCATTACCTAATCCATTTACTAATGATGAAGCTCCTTCATACGCACTACTTATTCCATCATCTATACCTTTATATGATCCTGCTAATTTACTTACTCCACCTACATATTCATTAACCCCTGAATTTAAACTATTTGCTCCATTTGTTAATTGTGGTGATGCTGATACCAAGCTAGATATTCCACTATCTAATTGAGCTGCTCCACTATCAAGTACATTAACACCTTGTGTGAATAGTCCTTGTGCTGTCTTTAATTCATATAAACCACTATGTAATGTTCCTGCCCCTTGACTTAATGCAGGTGTAGAGCTACTTAGCTCACCTACACCTTTATTTAAGTCACTTATCCCACTATCTAATGTTTTAACTCCATTATTAAATAGTGCATACTTTTCATTTAGTTCATTTGCACCTTTAGATAATTGTTTAGCCCCATCTAATAAAGACTCTCCTCCTTTTTGTAAATCACCTAATGATGATCTTAAATCACTTATAGTACTATTTTCATCTAAATTTTCTAACTCATTCATATCTAAAGCATTAGGAGAAACTACAGCCATTATGCTAGGCATTGTAAAATTTGTAGCATTCGCTTCTATAACTAGTTCATCTTCTAATCCTATTACTGTACTTAGATCTTGATCTAAATCTAATGATTCTTTTAAACCTGGTACAGATATGAAAGTTATAGAACAATTTTTTCCTTCATCTAAAACGGTACCACTGCTTACATCTATGTCTTTAAAATTATCTCTAGGCATAATTACTTCAACAGCTGATAAAAATGGTATATATACTGTTCTATTTTCACCATTAATATCTATACTTCTAGGCTCTCTATTTTTTAATGATATAGTAATTTTTACTTTACCTGATTTATTAATAATTTCACTTGGTTCTACTTTTTTACCATTCAATTCATACTTTATCCCTATATTAATCGGTATTGATTTTGTACTATTACCACTATAATATAAATCATCTCCATCTATATTCCATGTAACATCATTACCATTTATAGTTGGCTCTTCATCACCTTTTAAATTTTTTATATTTGTAAGATCACTTATATCTTTTATTTCCCCTAACTTAGAATTACTTTTTATCCATGTTGATACTATATTTTCTTTTATATTTCCATTTTCATCTAATATGGAATATACTGTTTCATCTTTTTTTATATCACTATTATTGGCAAATACTAAAGTTCCATTACTTGCAACTATTGCTGCAGTTATTAAAGTTGCTGACTTTACTTTCATAGTTTTATTTTTTCTATTCATATCTTATCCCCCCGAAAATTTATAAAAGTTTAATCTTGAACTGTAGATAATTCTTGTTTCTTCTTATCTTCTAAGAATCCTTTGCTAGTCTTTAGTATAATTTTTTCAAATATTATAAGTATTGCTGGTAAAAAGAATATAATTACAAACATACTTATAATAGCACCTCTTGCCATTAATGCACATAATGAGCCTATAAGCTCTAATTTAGATATAACGCCAACACCAATTGTAGCTCCAAAGAAAGATAATGCACTTGTAACTATTGATCTTCCACAGCTTTGTATTGAGTTTTTCATAGCTGTGAATTTATCATATCCGTTAATTAGCTCTTCTTGGAATCTAGATGTAAGCAATATTGCATAGTCAACAGTAGCCCCAAGCTGTATTGTCCCAAGAACTATTGATGCTATAAAGGGTTCTACTGTACCTGTATAATACGGTATTCCTAAGTTTGCAAAAATAGCTGTCTCTATTGCTAATACTAGTATTACTGGTAATGATATTGACTTAAATATAATAGCTATAATTAAAAATATTGCTATTATAGATACTGCACTTACTTTTTTAAAGTCTGTATCTGCTATTTGTATTAAATCTTCAGTCAGTGGAGCTTCTCCACCAATTAAAGCATTTTTATCATATTTATGAACAATCTTATTCATTTCTTTTAACTGTTCTGAGCATTCTGGAGATGCAGCTTTGTATTCTGAGTTAACTATAATCTCCTCGTATCCATTAGAAATTAATTGATCTAAAATCTCACTTGGTAGTATATCTTCATATACCCCCGGTCCTAAGTATTTTTCTAATGCTAATACTAAATTTACTCCATCTAAATCTTCAATTTCTTTTACCATATTTGACTTTTCATAAGAACTCATCGACTTATCTATTAGGATTATATCTGTACTATTCATATTGTAATCTGTTCTCAATTTATTAGTTGCTACTATTGAGTCTAAGTTATCTGGTAAACTTTCATCTAAATTATAATAAACTTCTGCTTTTTGATTCCCTATAAAGGCAGGTATAAATACAATTACTAATAAAATAGCAAGTTTTTTATAATTTTTAACTATAAAATTTGATGTTTTTTCAAATGTAGGTAATAAACTTTTATGTTTATATTTATGAATTAATTTATCGAATGTAAGTATAAATGCAGGTAATATGGTTATTGTACATATAACGCCTATAATAACACCTTTTGCCATTACTAATCCTATATCCTTACCTAGAGTTAAATCCATTGCACATAGAGCTAAAAAACCTGCTACGGTAGTTATTGAACTACCAAATACTGATTTAGCTGTATTTACAATTGCTTTTGACATTGCATCGATTCTATCGTCTGTTAATTCTAATTCCTCATCGTATCTATGTAAAAGAAATATAGAATAATCCATAGTTACTCCAAGCTGTAGTATTGCAGTTAATGCTTTTGTTATGTATGAAATTTCTCCAAATATTATATTTGTACCAAAATTATATATTATTGCTAAAGCAATACTTCCAATGAATATAAATGGTGTTATATAAGACTCTAATGCAAAACATAATATTATTGTAGTTACTATTCCTGCTAATATAACATACATCGGCATCTCTTGTTCTGATATATCTTTAGTATCCTTAACTATTCCTGCCATACCGCTTAAAAATGTCTGTTTACCTGCTATACGTCTTATATCATCTATAGCATTCATAGTTTTTGTACTGGCTGAACCATCTTCAAAATTAATAACCATCATAGTAGACTTATCACCATTGTATAAAAAATTAACCATATCTTTGGGTATAATTTCCTTAGGTACTGATAAGTCCATAAAATCATCTATCCATAATACACTATTTACACCATCAACTTTTGAAACTTTTTCTTTTAATTTTGCAACGTCTTTATCTTCCATACCTTCTACAATAAGCATAGATAGTGACCCTGATCCAAAATCTTCTTTTAATATTTTTTCAGCTTTTATAGTTGAACTACTATCTGGCAAGTAACTTAATATATCATAGTTTATATTTGTTTTTATATATCCAAATAATGATGGAATTAATAAAATTAAAGCTATGAATATTATAAGTTTTCTATGACTAGCTATCTGTTTTGCTAACCTGTACATATTTCTCCCTCCTATTTTAGGCATGCCTAAGTAATTTATAAATACATTGTATTTCACCCCTAACTTAATGTCATTATACAAATTTAATAAAATGTATTCTATAATAAAGTAAAGCGATGAATTCTATCTTAATTCATCGCTTTACTATTCTATATATACTCACCATTATATCCTTTTATTATCAATTTCTATTTTCAAATTTTATTATTTAATTTTATTATTTAATAAACTTTTTATTCTTTACTCTTAAGTATTATTTTGACTAACTCTGGTCTACAGTTTACTCTAACTAACACTTTTGAACCTCCTAGTCCTTTAGTTAATACCATTTCTGAATTATTATACTCATATTTCCCTAAGTCATACTTAGGAAAAAATTCTCTATTTGGAGATAGCAATCCACCTAAAAAAGGCAACCTTATTATTCCTCCATGGACATGCCCAGCTAGAATTAAATCTGCACCCCATTTTGCGTATTCATTAAAATAAAAAGGAGTATGAGCTAATAATATATTATACTTACCTTTATTTATAGGTCCTAGTAATTTTTCAACATATTTTTTATCTATATTAATATTATCTTTTTTCTCAAATAAGTATCTATAACAACTTAGTGGAACTACTAATCCATATAAATTTATGCTACTATTTCCACGATTTATCTCAATATGTTCATTATTTAAATTTATAATATTTTTCTTACCTAATTCACTAAAATACTCTTTATACTTATCTCTATACCTCTTTATTAAAGCCTTTTGTTCATGATTTCCTATTATATGATATACTTTATACTTCTTAGATAGATCATCTATTAAATTAAGAGCAACATTAAAATTTGATTTTTCTCCATCTACTAAATCTCCTGTTATTACTATGATATCTGGACACAATTCGTCTACATATTGTAACAGCTTACAATTATTCTCTCCAAATTTCATATTATGTAAATCACTAATTTGAACTATATTAAAGTTATCAAACTCCCTTGGAATTTTTTCATTTTCTATAAAATATTCCACTTTCTCTAATGATTTATTCTCAAATCTAAAAAAAGTGTATCCTCCTAATAGAAGGGAGCTTCCTATTAGTAATTCTTTAATCATACTTTTACCTCTCTTTTACTGTATATATTTAGACCAAAATGTTTTTATTTCACTTATACTTTTGATATTATCTAGGTCTAAATTATTGATTATTTTTATAGCTTCTTCTATTATATTATTAATTTTATTATAATCAATGTTAAGTAGTAATAATCTAGTCATTATTGTACTATTTACTATATCATCTAAAGTTAAACTACAATCTTTCTCATAATACCTATTTAGAAGTTCACTTTCTCCTGCACATCCAATAGTCATACTTAAGTATATATCTTCTTCATCAAATTCAAATTCTTTATTTAATCCTTTTTTATTAAATAAGTCTATCAATATACTCACATATTCTTTTCTTATTACGTCTACCTTAGATGCTTCTATATATATTCTAAATAATGAATGTGAACTTACTATTATATATGTATATAAATACTGACTAACTGCATATCTAACCATAGTATTACTGCCAATATCATTATTATTATTTATATACTCATATATTTTTTCTAAAAAATCTCTGTATATAAAAAGTAGTATATCTTCTTTCTTTTTAAAATAATAGTATAGATGTCCTCTTCCTATTCCACAATCATCTGCTATCTTTCTAACTGTAGTCTTATTATACCCTTGAGTTAAAAATAATTCAGATGATTTTTCTATTATTTTCTTTCTTAAATCTATTGTATTTTCTATATTATTTATATTCATTTAAATTTCTCCTTATTTAAAGTACTTGTTTAATTCCATTATAGTACTTCAATTATATAATAAAAATACTTTTATAAAAAAATAAGAAGTAGCTATATTGCCACTTCTTATTTAGGTTGATTAATCATCTTTTTTCACTTTGTGATATAGTTTTTCACTCTTAGTTTTATTAGTGCCGCAATTTCTTGCCCCTATTTTTTCGCCATCTTTTACTCCGATTTCAGAGCCATGCTCGAAATACATTTTTCTTAATTCTGCATTAGATTTTGGTCTGTCTTTCATTCTATTTTTATTATTGTCCATAAATGCCTCCTGAAACTTTGAATGATATTGACAAGTATAATTTATCCATTTTTACACTTTAATATTCTCACATTACTCTTTTAATAAAAATAGCTTAGATATACAACTATATATCTAAGCTATTTTCTAAAGTAAATTCAATATATCTTTTTTTAATTTTATATAATCATCACTGCCAAACTTATATTTATTTTTATTATTTAATATAAATTCAGCTTTAATACTTGCTGGCTTTTCAGAAATAACGTATATCCTATCAGATAAAGTGATTGCTTCTTCTATATCATGAGTTATAAGCATAATTGTTGAGTTAAACTTTTTTCTAACATTAAGTAGCCACTTTTGCATATTCGACTTAGTTATAGAATCAAGTGCTCCAAACGGTTCATCTAACAACATTAAATCTTTACTATTTATAAAAGTTCTTAAAAAGTTAGCCCTTTGCTTCATTCCACCAGATAATTCACTGGGAAACTTAAACTCATACCCTTCTAAACCAAATTCTTTAAAATAAGGTTTCACTATATTTCTGGCCTGACCTTTTTTATTCTTATTAATAATTAAGGGAATAGATACATTGTCAATAATGTTCTTATATGGCAATAATAAATCCTTTTGTTGCATATAACTTATTTTACCATCTATGTGCATATCTCCACTATCCATTTTAGTAATACCTGTTATTATATTAAATATTGTACTTTTACCACTTCCACTTGGACCTAATAAAGTAATCAATTCCCCTTCTTTTATATCTATGCTTATATTTTTTAATATTAATAAATTATCATAACTCTTACTTACATTTTTTAATATTAGCTTTGCTTTGTTATTCTGGTAAGAATTCATTGGTATATGCATCACTTGCTTTCAAATCCTTTTCTATTAAATTGTACTCTCTTAAAAATTCTGTGTAATTATTCCATACACTATCCTTCATTTCTCCCCATCTACTTGCATCACTTATATATTCATTTGCTAAGAATTTTTGACTTTCTATAGCTAAGGTTTCATCTATTTCAGATGCATGCTTTACTAAGATTTTTGCTGATTCTTCTGGATTTTCTACAGCATAATTATATCCTTTTGATGTAGCATTTAAAAACTTTTTAGCTAGTTCTGGATTTTCACTTAATATAGTTTCATTAGATATTATAACTGGAGTATAATAATCTAATCTTTCATCTAAATCTCTTAATGATATATAATTTAAATCTATACCTTTTTGCTTAGCTTCTATTGCTGTCCAACCTTCAAATATCCACATCATATCTACACTGTTATTTACTGCTGTAAAGAAATCATCTTCTCCAACATCTAAAACTTTTAGTTTAGAAAAGTCTACATTTTCTTTTTTCATAACAGCATCAAGTATTGCATCTTCTGATGGAGATCCCCATCCTCCATAAGTTTTTCCTTCAAAGTCTTTTGGTGAAGTTATATTTTTACTCTTTAAAGATGCAAACCCTGATGTATTATGTTGTATAACTGTTGCTATTGCTTTTATTGGTAATGGATCTTTACTTGTCTTAGCATAAGTAACTTCTTCTTGATAACTAATCCCAAAATCCGCTTTTCCAGTTGCAACTAAAGTAGCTGATCCACCATCAGATGGTTGAACTATTTTTACATTTAATCCTTCGTCTTTAAAGTAACCTTTTTCCAACGCTACATATAATCCAGTATGATTAGTATTAGGTGTCCAGTCTAAGACCATCGTAACATCTTGTAATTCATTTTCACTTTTTGCTTCTTTATTTTTTGTACAACCTGAAAGTACTCCTAAACTTAATGTACTAATTAAAGCTAGTGACATCATTCTTTTTAATTTCATCTTATCTCCTCCTGATTATTTATGTCTTATTATTACTTTTCTTAATATATCTACTATTCCCACGAATATTAAACTAAGTATTACAACTATAATTGTTGATGCGAATACCTTATCAAGTGCATATGCACTTTTTGACCTTACCATGTATACTCCTAAACCTTCTGTTCCTCCAAGCCACTCTGCAACAGTTGCTGATACAACCATGTATGTTGCTGATATTTTCACTCCTGAAAATAATTTATCTAAAGACATTGGAAGTTTTAAATGAATAAAAGTTTTTAATTTTGTACTTTTCATAGTTTCAAATAGATTTAGATAATCTTTATCTATATTTTCTAATCCATCTACAAAGTTTATAAGTATTGGAAAGAAACAAGTTAAATTGACCATTAATATTTTAGGTAAAGTATCAAATCCAAACCAGATTATTAAAAGTGGTGCAATGGTTATAGTTGGAATAGTTTGGGAAACTAATAATATAGGGTATAAGCATTTTCTTATTATACTTACAAAGTCCATAATTACTCCTAAAAACATTGCACTAACTAAAGCCAAAATGAAACCACATATAGATTCATATAAAGTAACTTTTATATTAGCAAATAAAACTTGATAGTCATTAATAAATACGTTAATAATATCTATTGGCGTTGGCAGTATGTATTGAGGTATCTCTTTGTATTCAACAACTAATTGCCAAATAATTAATATTGTTATAAATGTTAATATTGGGTAGATATAATTTTTACTTTTGTCTATGATTTTTAAGCTTGTCTTCAATTGTTATTCCTCCTGCTTTCTCGTCTATCCTAACAGTAGTTATAACTCTTTCGCACCCAAGTTCAAAAGGTAACTTATGTACCTTTTGAATTATTTTAAAGATGTCTTCAAAATCTCCCTCTATAGTTGTACTATTTGCACCAACTTCATATTTTAATCCACTTTCTTCTATGCATTCTATACATGCATCTACAACCTTATACATTTCTTCTTCTCCTCTATAAGGTCTTAAAGGTACTACTGCTATATCTGCTATTACCATTTTATTTCCTCCTTTTAATTTTTAATAAAAAAAGTCCTATCATTAAGATAAGACTTTTTATAATAAAATATAATAATTTATATTATTAATCACTATAATTAACATCCTACCTACGTTGGCATTACCCAAATCAGGTTAAGGGTCGAGATTTTAATCTCCTCTCAGCAAATTAGCTCCCCTGTATGTATTTTTTATTTTCTATATTAATTGTATCATTCTTTAATAACTTGCGCTACTTTTTGTTAAAATTTGTTATTTCTTTTAGTATTTTGCTACAGTGCTCTTTAAATTCTTCAACTTCAACATTTTTAATATCACTTATTTTTTTATATACTTTCTTTATTTCATCTGGCATTCCATAAATATTATTTACCCACTGTAATGCAGTTGGTCCATCAGTTTCTGCTAATAATTGGTTTATTGGAATTTTCTTTATTATCTCATTAGTTTTATCGCTGTACCCTAAATCAACACTTCCAGTAAACAAACACTTTATATCTATTAACTTTTCTAAAGTTTTTTCTTCTCCTGAGTACCAATGTATTATAGTTTGTTCTGACACATCATACTTTTTTATATAATCTAATACTAATTCCTCTGCCCCCTTAGTGTGTACATTTATATATTTATTATATTTTTTAGCAGTTTGTAAAAAATACTCAAATACCTCAATTTGATTTAAATAAGTTTCTTTTTCTTCTACCCAATAAAAATCAAGGCCTATTTCTCCGATCAAAGGGGCATATTTTATATAATTTTCTATTTTATCAAAATTAAATTTATTATTTTTAACTTTACTAGGATGTATACCAAATATAGGTATTATATAATCACTTTTATTTGAGTATCCAATATTTTCTATATAACTTTTTTCATCCATTGCACAAGCTATAGTTATTATTTTTTCTTTATTTATAATATTTATTACTTCATTGACTTTATCCTTACTATAAAAATCTATATGATTATGGAAATCTATATACATCTAGCACCTCCTTTATTTTTATGATATATCTTTAGTCTAAATCAATATTCCTAAACTTTATATTATTTTTTAACAAAAGTCTATCCTAATTTAAATATATTTTTAAGTCTTTCAAATAATAAAGCTAGCAAATTTTGCTAGCTTTATTATAATTATCTATGAAGTTTACTATAAACTCCACCTTTATTTATTAATTCTTCATGAGTTCCTCTTTCTGCAATTCCATTATTAGTTAAAACAACAATTTCATCAGCATTTCTTACAGTAGATAATCTATGAGCTACTACTAAATTAGTTCTATCTTTACTTAACTCTTCTAAAGATGCTTGAATTTCTCTTTCAGTAACATTATCAAGAGCTGAAGTTGCTTCATCAAGTATAATTATTGGTGGATTCTTTAAGAATATCCTTGATATAGAAATTCTTTGCTTTTGCCCTCCAGATAATTTAACACCTCTTTCTCCTATATAAGTATCGTATCCTTCTGGTAGACTTTCAATAAACTCATGTATTCTAGCTTTTTTTGCAGCTTCTATAATCTCATCCTCATTGGCCTCTGGCTTAGCACAAATAATATTATCTTTTATAGTTCCCGTAAATAAAAATACATCTTGCTGAACTACTCCAATATTTTTTCTTAATGATTTTAAACTTACATCTTTAACACTTATTCCATCTATTTTTATATCACCTTGTTCAAATTCATAAAATCTTGGTATTAAACTACATAAAGTAGTTTTTCCTCCACCTGATGGTCCAACTAGTGCTACGGTTTTTCCCGCTTCTATATTTAAATTTAATCCTTTTAATACTTCTTTTTTATCTTCATAAGTAAAAGATATATTTTCAATGTTTATATCTCCTTTTACATCTTTTAACTCTATAGGATTTTCAGCTTCTTTTTCTGTTTCTTCATTAACAATTTCCATAAATCTTTCAAATCCTGTCATACCACTTTGATATTGTTCTGTAAAGTTAATAAGCTTTTTTATCGGTTCAATAAACATCTTTACATATAATAAATATGCTGTAAAATCTCCAAGAGTTATCTTTCCTATATAAGCGAAATATCCTCCTGCTATTAATGCTATAAGTTCAAGTATATCCATAAATAAGTTCATTCCTGAGAAATAATCTGCCATAACTTTATAAGCAGACTCTCTAGCAATCTTAAATATACTATTACTATTGTTGAATTTCTTTAATTCTTCTTTCTCATTACAAAAAGACTTAGTAACTTTCATCCCTGCTATACTATTTTCTAAAGTAGCATTAACATCCCCAGTCTTTACTCTTGTTTCCATAAATGCTTTATTCATTCTTTTTCTCTGTGCAATTGCGAACCACACTAATAGTGGTAGTATTGCAAATATAATAATAGTTAACCCTACATTTATATTTAAAAGTATAAAGAAAGAACCAATAAGCATAACTCCTGATATAAATAAATCTTCTGGTCCATGATGGGCTAGCTCTGATACTTCCATTAAGTCATTAATTATTCTAGACATAGTAACACCTGTCTTATTATTATCAAAATAAGAATTAGGTAACTTTTGTAAGTGAGTAAATACATAATTTCTCATATCCCCTTGCATTCTAACTCCAACCACATGCCCCCAGTATTGCATAAAATGATTTAATATTGCCTTGAAAATAAATATAACTGCAAGTATTATACCAAATATAATTAACATTCTTAAATCTTTATTGGGTACAACATCATTCATAATATCTCTAGTTATCATTGGATAAACTAAATTACATGCTGAAAATAAAAATGCAGCTAAAAGATCTAAGAAAAAAAGCTTCTTGTATGGTTCATAATATTTTATAAAATCTTTTATCATACTAACTCCTCCTATCTATGATTATATATTTTTGTTATAAAATTAGTATATCATATACTTATTACCCAACTAAAATAAATCTACACAATATAAAAGAGATGACTCCTAATAATCATCTCTTTTTAATTACATATTTATATGCTTAACATCATACATATCTACACTTACATTTATTATAAAGTCTGGCTTTTCACCTTTGTTTTTATGACCCTCTTTATGAGCATCGCTAAGTTTAAAGTTTTTATGATCTTCTTGACTTTCCCATCTAAACATAACTATTACTTCTTCATGTTCTTCTTTTCTTAACTTTTGCATTATTGTAACATCAATAAGTCCTTGAGGTTTTTTTCTTTCATTTGTATCATCTTCATTTCTGGGTCTTGAAAATTTATTAATTATGTTTTCTGCATAACCCTTTTTTACTGTAAATTTTTTAGTTTCTATAAACATACTATATCTCCCATTTTTATAAATAAAGTCAGTTTTAAGTTTAAACTTAAAACTGACTTTTTAAGTAATTTTATTATTTTATATTATTTGCTATATCATCTATCATTATATTTATAGAGTTAAGACCACCATCATTTATATACCAAGTATATGCATCTAAATATATTATTTTTCCGTTTTTATATGCATCAGTAGACTTAACTATGTCATTATCTAATACTGTTTCAGCTGTTGACTCTCCTCCTGTAGCAGCTCCTCTATCTAAAACTACTAAGTATTCTGGATTTTGTTCAGCTAAGTATTCAAATGTAACTGTTTGACCATGAGTTGAATCTTCTATCGTTTCATCTGCTGTTTTGAATCCAAGACCTTGATATAATAAAGCATATCTTGAGTTTTCACTATAAACACTTAAGTTTCCTTCATTCACCATAACAGTTAATGCTTCTTTACCATTAACTAATTCTTTAACTTCATTTAATCTTTCTTTTACTTTTGCTAATTCTTCTGAAGCTTTATCTTCCACCTCAAATAATTCAGCTATAGTATTTATATTTTCAGTCACACTTCCTACATAATCAGTATTTTCTTTTGATACTGATATTGTTGGTGCTATCTCACTTAATTGATCATAATAATCTGCTTGTCTTCCACCTATTATTATTAAATCTGGATCTGCTGATTTTATAGCTTCTAAATCTACTTCTTTAACTGTACCAACTTTTGCATATTCATCTGAGTCATATTTTGATAAGTTTTCTGGATACGTTGATGTTGGAACTCCAACAACATTGTCTATTCCTAAAACTTCCATTGTATCTAAAGTAGGTATATCGAATACTACTACTCTTTCAGGATTTTTTTCTACTGTTGTTTCTCCTAAGTCATGAGTTATTGTCATTGTACTTTCTGCTGCTACATTTGTATCTGGAGTAACATTATTTTTATTTTTAGTTAATGCAAATGCTCCTACTAGTCCTATTATTGCAACTCCTGCTATTATTGCTGCTTTTTTATTCATAATATCTCCCTCTCTTTATATAAATTTATTGTATATTGAGTTTACTTCTAATTCAGTATTTAAAATCATTCTCAATTATTTTTCTTTTTATAGGACAATCTTACTAAGATTGCCCTATATTATTAAAAGTAAACACATATTTTATTTCCATTTATCTCTTTTATATCAAAATTCATTTCATATATGTCTTCAAGTACTTCTTTTTGAACTATCTCTTCTGTTTTTCCAACTTTTTCAATCCTACCATTTTTAAGTGCAACTATATTATCAGAATAGCATGATGCAAAGTTTATGTCATGCATGACTAATACGATAGTTTTACCCAAATCATCACAAAGATTTCTAAGAACTTTCATCATTTGAACTGAATGAGACATATCTAAATTATTTAAAGGCTCATCAAGTAATATATACTCTGTGTTCTGAGCTATAACCATAGCTATATATGCCCTTTGTCTTTGTCCTCCACTTAATTCGTCTAAGTACTTATCTTGTATATCAGTTAATTTCATATATTCTATAGCTTCATCAATATATTTTTCATCTTCAGCATTTAAGTTTCCTTGACTATGTGGAAATCTTCCAAATCCAACTAATTCTCTTATTGTAAGTTTTAAGCTTATATTATTTGATTGTTTAAGTATAGCTATTTTTTTTGCTAATTCTTTAGTGTGATAATCACTTAAGTTTTTACCCTCAATAACTACCTCTCCACCATCGCCACTTATAAGTCTAGTAACTATTCCTAAAACTGTACTTTTACCAGCTCCATTTGGACCTATAAATGAAGTTATTTTACCTTTTTCTATATTGAAAGAAACATTATCTACAACATTTCTATCTTTATATTTTTTTAAAATATTTTTTATTTCTATCATCTATTTACTCTCCTTCAATAAAAGCTGTATAAAGTAAATACCACCTATAAAGTTTATTATTACACTTAAAGTTGTGTTAAAACTAAATATATGTTGTACAAAGAATTGACCTCCCACAAGAGTTATCATACTTATTAAAGTTGAACCTATAATTAAGTATTTGTGCTTGTAAGTCTTAAGACCTTCTCTTGCAACGTTAGCAACTATTAATCCTAAGAATGTCATTGGCCCTATAAGAGCTGTTGATATAGATACTAGTACTGAAATCACTATTATCATCTTTTTTACTAATGAATCATAATCAACGCCTAGATTTATTGCTTGTTCTCTTCCCAAAGATAATACATCTAAATACTTTATATCATCATATATAAATGGTACTATAGCAATAATCATTATCATCGATATCATAAGTACGTCTGTGTTAATATTATTTAAACTAGCTATCATACTACTTTGTAAAGCTAAAAATTCATTTGGATCTATTACCATTTGCATAAATGAAGAACCACTTTTAAATAAAGTTCCAAATATCATACCTACAAGCAATAAGAAAAATATATCATTTTTTCCTTTTTCAAATAATATTTTATATAAAAGTATTGATGCTCCCACCATTATAACCACATTTATCACAAAGTTATAACTTTTATTAACTATAAATATACTCGTTGATCCAAATGCAAATACAATTATTGTTTGTACTAATACATACAATGAGTCCAATCCTAGTACACTAGGTGTTAGTATTTGATTATTGGTTATAGTTTGAAAAACTACTGTTGTAAATGCAATACATCCACCACCTAAAACTATTGCTATAATTTTAGGTATTCTTTTTGATATTGCATAATCAAAATGATTCATGTCTATACCGTAGAATAAAAATAATGTTGCAAATACTATTACTAAAGCTCCCATTATATATAGAGTTTTATTTAAACTCGAATTTACTTTGTTAGTTTTTTTATTTATCTTCTTATTTACACTATTAAGCTGCACTTACATTCCTCCTTAATAAAAGGTAAAGGAATATTATACTTCCCATAACACCTACTGTTAATCCTATTGTTATTTCATACGGATATATAACTAATCTTCCAAATATATCACATGCTAGAACAAAAACTGCTCCAAATAATCCCGTATGCCATATATTTTCTTTTATATTGTCTCCTCTGTATAATGAAACTATATTCGGTACGATTAGACCAATATATGGTATACTTCCTGCTGTAACAACTACACATACTGTTACTAATGCAACTATTACTAACCCTAAATTTACTACCTTCTTATAATTAAGACCTAAATTAGTAGCAAAATCTTCACCCATACCTGCGATAGTAAATCTATTTGCATATGCATAGGCTATTATTATCATAGGTATCGTTATGTATAGTATTTCATAGTTCCCTTTTAATATCATGGAGAAGTCACCTTGCATCCATGCACCTACATTTTGTGTAAGATCATATTTATATGCTATAAAATCTGTTATAGATCCTATTATATTCCCAAACATTATACCTACTAATGGAACAAATATTACATTTTTAAATTGAATTTTTCCAAGTATTCTCATAAACATAAATGTTCCTATTAGTGAAAATATAAATGCTACTATTGTCTTAGAAAACATTGATGCCTTTGGCATAAATAACATACATATAACTATTCCAAGTTGTGCTGCATCTATTGTAGCTCCTGTTGTTGGAGATACAAACTTATTTTTACTTATCTGCTGCATTATAAGTCCTGCTATACTCATTCCCATTCCGGCAACTAGAATACTTATTAATCTTGGAATTCTACTTATCATAAATACCATAAGTTTATCCTGATCTTTTGTAAATATATCTATTAATGTTATGTCTTTCGCTCCTAAAAATAAGGATATATAAGATAAAACAATTAATGCTAAAATTAAATATCTCTTCTTCATTACTCCTCCTAATTTAAAGTGATTATCCAATCTACTTGAACACTATCTCCATGTTTTACTGATAATCATTTTCACTCTTTTTACATAGTATCAGTGTTAGATTTTATTGTCAATAATTTTTATCAACTTTTTTATTTTTTTATAATATTTAGTTTTTTTTAACTTTATTTTTATTTATTTGCATTTTTTTCGATTTATTTTATATCTACCCTGTATTTTTCATATTAAACATTATTAATTATATATTTCAATTGACAATAAAAAAAGATTATACATTTGCTATAATCTTTTTACTGGTTAAAATAATCTCTAGCTTGTTTTATTACGAAGCTATCTCCTACTATGTTTATCTTTTCAATTTTTCCATCATCTAAAAATACCATTAATGTTTTATTAGTATTTACGCTATTGTGTATTAACTTATATACTTCTATAGATTTACTCTTACTTACCATATCATAGGCATCAATATTTGGAGTTATATAGTTTAAATATTTATGTAGTTCATCTACAGGATTACCTTCAAACGTATTTAAATTTATACTTTCCATATCACTTAATTCTAATATTCCTTCATTGCTATATTTATCCATTACAATCAAACTACTATCTTCTAGTACTTCATCTTCTTCATATGTTCCGAAATCATATGTTTGAACTTCAACTACTTTATTATTATTTAACTCTATATATAAAGCACTTCCTTCTAATTCATTATCTGCTGTATATTTAGGATATACCAAACCAACTATTCCAGTTTCATTAAGTTCTTCAATAGTTTGAGTATTATTTATTTTATATTTATCTATCCAATAAGTTGTACTATAAGGAGCTCCCATATTATTTAAAACGTAATTATAGTCCTTATTCATTATCTCATTTACATCATTTTGAACTTTTGTCATTGTTTGCTGTTGTTTAGCTCTATTAGTTACTGTTTTTGTTGCACTATCATTTGTACACCCCGTCAAAAATAGACTTGAGATAATGAAACTTGCTACTAATCTCTTTAAATTCATCTTATAGACCTCCTTTTCTATTATTTATGTATAAATTATATAACATTTTTCTAAATTTAATAATATGTATTGTTAATCTGTAATATTTTTGTAATAAGATGCAGTTTTATATGTATTTTAAAAGGTTAATTGCTTTTTGCTTATGATATAATATATTTAATATTAAATCTCAGGAGGTATTTATATGGACTTTAAACAACTTGAGGTCTTTGTATCAGTTGTTAAACATGAAAGCTTTTCAAAAGCAGCCAGAGAATTGTTTCTTACTCAACCTACAGTAAGTTCTCATATTCAAAACTTAGAAAAAGAATTAAATACAGTATTATTAAATAGAAATAATAAAACAATTAAACTTACAGAGTCTGGAGAGATACTTTATAAACACGCTATATATATTCTTAATAATTGTAAGCAAGCTATTTGTGACATAAAAGAATACTCTGGTAAAATAGAAGGTTTAATTGATATAGCTTGTAGTTCTATTCCTGAAACTTATATACTGCCTGGATTTATGAAATCATTTATAAATGATTTTCCACATGTACAATTTAGTATAAATCATTATGATTCACAATATGCTATATCAGAAATTTTAAATGAAAGAATTAGCTTTGGATTTGTTGGAGTTAAACCGAGTAATACCCAAATTGAGTCAATAAAAATATTAAATGATGAACTAGTTTTAATAACTTCTAAAAATTTAAATGTAAAAAATGAAAATGGATACATTGGTATTAATGAGTTGTCTAACTTTAAATTTATTATGAGAAAAGATGGTTCTGCTACTAGAGGATTAATTTTAGATACATTAAAAGAAAATAACTTTTCATATAATAACTTAAATGTTATTGCTCATGTAGAATCAAATGAGTCAATTAAGGAGATGGTTAAACTTGGATTAGGTGTATCTTTTGTGTCGTATATGTCTGCTATAGACTATATAAATGATAATAAGCTTAATTTCTATAGATTAAAAAACATAAAATTTAATAGGAATTTCTATTTTATATATTCTAAACAAAAAGTTCTTACACCACTTGAAAATAGATTTATAAATGAACTATATAATTATTTTAATATAGATAAATAAAGAACTTTAAAATGAATATCAATTCATTTTAAAGTTCTTTATTTTATAATTTTATTTTTTCAAAAAATGCTTTGTATCCTTTGTAAGTTTCATATAAGTCGACTTTTGATATAACCTCATATGGTGCATGCATACTTAGAACTCCTACTCCACAATCTACTACTTCAGCTCCGTAGTTTGCTAACATATAAGCAATTGTTCCACCGCCACCTTGGTCAACTTTTCCAAGTTCACCCGTTTGCCAAATTACATTTGCATTATCAAATACAGTTCTGACATCTGCTAAAAACTCTGCATTTGCATCATTACATCCGCTTTTACCTCTAGCACCAGTATATTTTATTAAAACTACTCCATTACCTGCATAAGCAGAATTTCTTTTATCATATGCATTTGGAAAATTAGGATCATACGCAGCAGAAACATCTGCCGATAATACCTTAGACTTGGCTAAAGCTCTTTTTAATTTTAAGTCCGAATAGTTTTCTTCTAACTCTATAAGCTCTGCTATAATATTTTCAAAAAATCTAGATTGCATACCAGTATTACCGTTTGATCCTACTTCTTCCTTATCTGCACATAATGTTACTACAGTATAATCTACTTCTTCTATATCAAATATAGATGTTATAGCAGCGTATGTACATACTCTGTCATCATGACCATATGAAATGATCATAGATTTATCTAATCCTAAATCTCTAGCTTTTCCAGCAGGTACAATTTCAAATTCTGCTGTTAAAAAATCTTCTTCTATCATCCCATATTTTTCATTTAATATGTTTAATATATTATTAACTATACCTTCTTGTTCTTCAGTTGGTATACTTCCTATTAATAAATTTAAATCTTCACCCTTTATAGCTTCAGATATTTTCTTTTGATTTTGATCTGATGATAAATGTGGAAGAATATCTGTTATACAAAATACAGGATCATCTTCATCTTCGCCTATGCATATATCAACCTTCTTACCATCTTTAAGTATTACTACACCATGTAAAGATAATGGTAATGCTAACCATTGGTATTTTTTTATTCCTCCATAATAATGAGTTTTCAATAAACCTAAATTAGCTTCTTGATATAATGGATTTGCTTTTAAGTCAATTCTAGGTGCATCAATATGGCTTCCTATTATCCTCATTCCTCTTTCAAGAGGATTTTTTCCTATTATAAATAAACAAACACCTTTGTCTTTATTATTTGCATATATTTTATCTCCTGATTTTATACTACCTCTAGTAATAGCATCCTCTAACGATATATAACCATTTTCTTTAGCTTGCTTTATAATTTCTTTAGCACAACTTCTTTCAGTCTTAGACTTATTTAAAAAATCTATATATCCTTTACTATAATTCATAACCTCTTCTAAAGTGTTATTTTTTGTATGAATTTTCCATGCATTTTTAGCTTCATATTTTATCTCCATTTTACCCCTCCTATTTTTACCCTTTTAGCTATATTAATTTTTTTTAGCTTTCATATGCTCTTCATATTCTTCTGGTGATACTACCTTTACACTATCTAATCTTGATCTAAAATGTGCTCTGAAGTTAGCTAAGTACTCTTGTCTTAATATTTCTCTTTCTTTCTTTTCTTCTTCAGTTAAACCTTCATTTTTATTTTTTTTAGCTAATTCATTTATCCTATCTATTTTCTTTTGATCAAACATTTTTGCCTCCTAAATTTTATCTGTTAGTAAAATATTTTATTACTTCTTAACTCTATTTTGTTTTTAAATCTATCAAAAAATTCTTCTAAATTTTCACTTATTATAGATATTCCCTTTTCTAAATCTGCTATACTTGCATTTGCTATATTTATCCTAAAAAATCTATCATCTATTATATTGTCAAAAAAATAAGTCCCCGGAGTTACAGATACACCTTTTTCAAGCATAAATTCATAAAAATCTTGGGATAAATATCCCCTCGGTAACTCTATAAAAAAGTTTATACCTCCATTAGATTTTCTTAATTTTAATTTATCACTTAAATTATCTTCAATTAACTTTTTAGCAGCTTTATATTTTTCACTATATATTTTATCTATTGATTTTAAATAATTATCCCAATCAAAATATTCCATATAATAGTACATTGATTTTTGTATAAGTCCTGGTGTTGATATATCTGAAGAATATTTCGCCCAAAGTATTTCTCTTTGAATCTCATTAGGTATTTCAACTATACCAATTCTAAGACCTGGCATAAGTATTTTTGAAAAACTTTTTATATAAATAACTCTATTTTTATCATCATAACTTCTAATAGTCTTATTATCTTCTGATTCAAAATTAAAGTCACTTATAAAATCATCTTCTAATATATAAAAATCATGTTCTTCTGCTAATTCTATTAATTTTTTCTTTTTATAAGAAGAGTAAGATACCCCAGTTGGATTTTGAAAATTAGGCATTGCATAAATTAGTTTTGGTTTTATCTTTTCTAACTTTAGCTTAAGTATTCCAATATCAATTCCGTCATCAAGCATAGGAATAGATATTATCTTTGCACCTCTACTTTTAAAAACTTCTATAGCCCCATTATATGTTGGTTCTTCCACAAAAACTACATCTGAATAGTTTATAAGCCCCTTACAGACTATATCAATTCCCTGTTGTGCTCCAGATATTATCTGTATACTATCTTTATTTGTTTGTATTGACCTTTTATTTAAATATTCAGCTATTTTTTCTCTTAAGTCTTCACTTCCTAAACCCTCATCATACTCAAAAATTGATGAACCTTCATTGATTAATGCCATGTTTATAGCTTCTTTAAAGTCATCTATTGGAAATATATCTGTTGATGGATTTCCACTATCAAAATGTATTATATCCTTCTCTGTAGTTTTTTTCTTAAATTTCCTATTAGATGCGAAAGTTCCACTTCCAACTACTTTATATATGTATCCTTCATGTTCTAATAATTCATATACTTTTACAATAGTTGAATTATTCACGCCTATACTATTTGCTAATTTTCTTATTGGTGGTAACTTTTCATAATCCTTTATTTTTTTTTCTATTATTAGATTCTTTATATGATTATAAATTTGTAAGTATTTACTAGAGGTATTATTTATATCTAAAATATATTTTCCATTATCATCACCATCTATCATACATTATATAGTATGTATATATAATACCAAAGTTTAGATGAAATGGAAAAATTAAATTTTACAAAGATTAATTATTTTTTAATTATCTTATGAATATATTTAAACATAAGGGGGGTGATTAATTGAGAATACCTAACCTCTTGTTATCAACGATTATATTATTCATATCAAATTTTATTGTAAGGATTCTCGGTTTTTTATATAAAATATTCTTATCCAACACTATGGGCGAAACCGGTTTAGGTATATATCACATGATATTTAATTTTTTAATGATTTGTTTAGCTCTTACTACAACAGGTATACCTACATCTCTTAGTTGTTTAGTCGCTAAAAGAAAGGCACTAAAAAACAATCATGAATTAAATACATTATTTATATCTACATTATACGTGGCATTTATAATTTCATTTGCAATTTCATTATTTATATCTTTCAGTAGTAAATTTATCTCTCTCAAATTGCTTAATGATAAAGATTTAAATTTATTTGTACTCTCAATCTGCCCTGCAGTTGTAATAATAACTATTTCAAATATAATAAGAGGATACTATTATGGAATAAAAAAAGTTACTATACCTGCATTAGGCCAAATTCTAGAACAAGTAAGTAAAATTTTATTCGTATGTTTATTATGTATGTATATAAAGGATAAAGCATTTAATTGTTACATTGCTTTATTAGGTATATCTATAGGTGAAGGTACTAATGTATTATTTATGACCATATGCTTATATAAAAATAATGATTTATCAAAAAATTATACAATAAATATAAATGATTTCATTAATTCTTCAATAGAAACTCTAAAGTTTTCTTTACCAATTACATGTAATCGTATGTCAAATGTATTGTTGCAATCTATAAGCTCAATGATGGTTCCATCTAGATTAGTATTAGCAGGTATTTCTTATTCAAGTGCTTTAAGCATGTATGGAATCATTAGTGGTATGGTTATACCATTTGTTTATCTTCCATTTACTGTTGGCTCTGCATTAGTTGTAAATTTAATCCCCAGTATCTCACAAGAAATAGCACTAAACAAATATAAAAATGTTTTTAAAAAAATAAAGTATTCATTACTACTTACAATTGCTGTTGGAATTTCATCTTCATTACTTTTTTATTTCTTTGGTGAAGAAATATGCTTAATTGTATTTAAAAATAAAATAGCTGGAGACTACTTAAAATCAATGTGCTTAGCTCCTTTATTTTTATCATTAAACCAAACTCTTTCAGGTATTTTACATTCTATAAGAAAAGAATTTGAATCTAGCGTAAATACGATTTTAGGAATGGTTATTCAATTAATAGCTCTCTACTTCTTGCTTCCAATACCTAATTTAAATATATACGCTTACATATATATAATGACTGCTGTTTCTATATTTACCTGTATATTACATAGTGTAGTTTTAATTAATGCTATAAAAAACCTTAAAATTAGGAGGATAAGATGAGTAAAACTAATTCTGACATAAAACCTTTTTATATTTATACTAGTAATGATAAACTTTATATAAAAAATATAAATGAACATACTGAAAAATTATCAAATAACATTTATACTTATTGTGCAAATATTGATTCTCAAAAAAGAATTCATATTTGTTCTATAGATACAACAGGAAGATTAATTCACTTTTTTAATAATAATAGAGGATATTGGAAGAAAACTGCTATCTGTAAAGCATTTAATAATACAAAAAATATTAAAGATATGAGACTTTATATAATAAATAATTACTTAAACTTATTTGTTGTTGAAGAAAGCTCTCTTGATGAAAATATTTATAAAGTATCACATTTTAATTTTTGCCCAGGAAATACTAAGATATCAAAGCATGATATCAACAATATTGTAAAAGATAAAGGACATATTTATAAATTAAACATAGATGATTTATCAAATATTGTCTTTGAGTATAAGGCTTTAAATACTTCTACTAGAGGTGAGTCTAATAATAATACTATTATATTTAATAGTCAATCTAGATTATGGCTAACCCCTAATACATTACTTAGAGATATTAACTATACTTCTAATAATCAAAGTAAATCAAATATTCGTGATGATATATTTGAGTATTGTTATAGTATAAAATATAAAAAATAATATTATATCAAAGATGGTGAACCTAAAATTAGGTTCACCATTTGATTTATACACTATCAAATTTATTTATAAGTTTTTTTACATGTGTTGCATCCATTTGTTGATGTTGTAGATTCACCTGATTGTGTAGATGTAACTGAATCTACACATTGTGTAAAGTCACATAATTTAGAGTAATTATCTACAACTCTCGGAGAAACTTGAGTTGGTGATGCTAATACAACAATTCTCTCGTTTACTAATATACTTACAACCTCTTGCAAGCAAAGTACCACATCTATACCATTAGGTATATCTAAATTATAATAACATTCACAATCAGAAACTTCTACTAAACATAAATATGCTTTTCCAACACAATCAACTGTTAAACTAACTTGATAATCTTGTCTTAATGTAACTGGTCTTCCACTAGCTGGTAAACAACATGATGCTGCAAACGTATTATATGGGAATTGAACTTCTGAAACTCTTTGTAAGCATCCACTTGGAGTTCTAACTGCTGGATATGCCAATGCTATTATTTCTGTACATCCACATTTACCTCTTAGTTCTAATACCAAATCTTTTACAGTTGCAACTAATCCTTTTTGTTTATATGCAACAGATTGACCTTTTTTCTTTTCACAGCAAGTTGTATTTGTATCTCCACATACCTTATATTCAAAAGTTGTATCACAAAGCCCTCTATCATCTGAACATGTTTTAACTACGTTAAAATCTTCTAATCTAGGATCTTCTGATTCTATATCTATTGAGCAGTAGTTCATACATACTTTTTCAATAGTTACACTTACTGGACCTGTTCTTGGAACTGGACCTCTAACTTCAGCAACTTCAATATCATACACCAATGGACCTTGTAAGCTCATTCCATCTGTAAGTGTTTGGAAAACTATACTATCAAATACTCTGTTAGTTTCAATAGCAACTGGTATACTATTACTAGTTGAAAATGTTGATGGAACTATTGGAGTACAACATTCCTCAGAACAAGGATTATTTACACAATTGTCAGATTCAACTTCACATGGTTCACAATCTTCATGATGATGGTGATGATGATGACATTCGCATTCACAGTCACATTCGTGTTCATGTTCATGTTCGCATTCTTTTGGACATGGATTACAATTATCGCTGTGTTTTGGTCTATAAACCCTCTCTAAATCGTCGCTCATTTCTTCTATTTCAGGGTTGTTGACTGCATTCATATGTTTATTAATCATTTTTCTTTTATTCTTTCTAAGATCTTGCATTTCTCATTGTCCTCCCCTTAAATGATTTCTCAATGCCTCGGCTTTACTAGCCTAATTAATATTATGCAGTTTAACTATCTTTTGTGACTTGCCTTAACCTAAAGATAACAATAAAGTAGAATAAAACTTTTTTTTGTAAATATATATATAGTGTGAATATTTTCTTATAAATTAAGTAGGAGGTATATATGAGTTTTATTAATAAATGCTCAACAATAATTAGACGTTCTTCTAAGGATATGTTTTTTATTACCTTTGATAAAGATATATCTTATAATTACTATGATAAAAATAACGAGTTTCTTTTTTCAAAGAAATTGATACGTAATAATTCTATTGATTCTGCAAATTGCTTTTTTAATTTAGATAAATTTGATAATGTATATGGTATTTATAATGATGGAGCTCTAAAAATTTTAACTTCACAAAGTGGATCTTCTAATTTTACGCAAAAAGAGCTCTTAAAATACAATTCTAAAAAGTTTGGTATTTGTTTCCCATATATAAATATTACCAGAAATGATACACATATTTTATACTATGTTTATAATCATAATTCTGCCAATACTTGTGCTCTATTTCATCATTTCAAACATAATGATGTATGGACTGAAAATAAGATAGATTTTATAAATCATATTATTTTAGATAATTTTATTGTTATTTGGAGCTATGATTCCCCTAGCGTATTTTATTTTAATTTAGTAAATGGAATTGAAGAAGTTTTTTTATCTAGATTTAATAAAAGCACACTGACATGGTCCTCACCTGTTCAAATAACTAACTCTAGAAAAAATAAAATTTACTTAAATGTATTGAAAGATAGCATGAATTTTTATCACTTAACATTCTGTGAGAATTTAGATAACGGATACTCTGTAAAATATTTAAACGGTTATTTAAATGATACTTCATTTGATACAGATATATCAACTTATATAACAGGTCCTTCTACATGTATGTATCCTTCTTTTTTAAAAAAAGATTCAACTTTATATTTAATGTGGGTCAATTTTGGAAAATTACATACAAGTTATTCTAAAGATTTAGGAAAAAGCTGGAGTGAACATGAAATTGATGAATATAGTGTTGAAAATGATTTTATGAGAGCTAACTTTTTTTCAAATTATAAAGATGATTTACCTTACAACGTTAATACAGTATTTACAAGTATAGATGATGTAGGAATTTTAGGATTTTAAATAAAAAAGTGTTGCTATAGAGCAACACTTTTTTTAATCCCAAAACACCGGTGGCCCCATAAATTCAGACCCGAGATACTCCCAGGTGGGTGACCTGCTAAATACTTTTAATTTCCCTATGTATGTTAGGGCATATTAGCTGGATTTAGACTCGATCTCCCGTTTAAACTTTGTCGGTTGAATTTAAGAAAGCCTTATCGAATGCTTCAGGATTTATATTATTATTATATAATAAATATAAAAATTTTAAAAGAGGTTTTATATAGTAATTTAAATAATATTGTGAATTAATTCCTACTTTTTCTTTCTTATCCATATTATGTAATTCATACGATTAGATTTAATTTTTTATAAATTAATCGTCTTCATCAGTATCTATATATTCATATTGTTCTTCATCTTCATATTCATCAAATTCTTCGTAACTATCTTCTTCGAAATCATAATCATCTTCTTCATCTTCATAAGATAATCCATCATCATCACCACGTAATAAATTACCTAATAATTTCAGATTACTTATACTTCCTAAGTTATTTATATCAGCCAATGAACTTAAGCTAAATCCACCCTCTCCAAAATCATCAGGTAAAAATAGTTCTGCAAATAAGTCAATCTTTTTCTTTATATCAATAGCTTTTTCTACAGACTCTTTTCTTTTTTCTGGGAAAACCTCTATAATTTCTCTTATCATCATATTTTTTTTATCTTCTTCATCCATTGTTCTAAAAAAATTACTTTCTTCTAAATCATCAGATATATCTATAGCACTTAATTTTTTAATTCCTTTTACTAAATCTAGTAAGCTTTCTATTTTTATAAGAATTTTTTTTTCATCTCGTGACATGTATTTTTTTGTTCTAGTTATGATTTCCATGCCTCTATCTAAATCCTCGTCACTTAATTCCATTAATTTTAACCCCTTACTTATATCATTCATATTAAACTTAAATATATCGTCATTATCACTTGTCGAATTATTATTTTGTTTTCTTCTTCTTTTTATTTTAGTATTAGAATTATGATTATTCTTATTTTTAACTTTAGGCGTCCTACTAGTGGAATTACTTTCTGATGATTTTTTAGATTTATTTTTATTATCAAATAATGATATGTTACCATTACTTAATGCTAGCATTCCAAGTATTAATAGTAGATTATTCAATACAAGTCACCCCTTAAACTATACTACTCCCTCATATATAAACTATGTTTTATTTGATCTTATTGTTACTTTTTTTTATTTAAATTGCATATATATTATCTATAATAAATTTTATTTATTATAGATTTTAAATTTATACTCACCACTTTAACAATATTTCTATATATAAATAATATGAATTATAGACTATAGATATTATAGAAAGGAGCATATTTATGAAAAAAGTAGATCCTAAAACTCTAGAGCAAATGGCTAAAGAAAAAAATATTGATAAAGATAAAATCGAAAAAATTGCAAATGACTATAAAGGAAAATCTGAAAATGAACTTATTGATGAATTGGTTAAAATAGGAAAAACATTAGAAGGGAAAGAGGAGGTTATTTCTAAATTTAAAACATTCCTAGATGAAAACCAAAGAAAAAAATTAGACACTATTATGAACAAAATTTCTGAAGCAGAAGTTCAAGATAAACTTGATCATAAAAAAACAAAACATAAAAAATCCAATAATTCACACTCTAAAGAATTGCAATCTGATGGAAGTGTTGCCCCTAAGACTAAAAAAACTAAGAAAGTAAAAAAAGTTGTTAAAAAAACTAAAAAATCACCTTCTAATTAAATAAAAAAGGCTAGGTTAAATTATTTTAACCTAGCTTTTTTATTATCTTCTTTCGATAACACTTTCTCTTTCTTCTATTCTATATGGTAATTCTATTTTCTTTTCATTTAATTCTTCTTTATTTATCATCTTTATAACCATTCTTATAGCAACTGCCCCCATATCATATAATGGCTGATGTACTGTTGTTAATTTAGGTCTATACATCTTAGCTATCTTTACATCATTAAATCCAGCTACAGATATATCTTCTGGAACTCTATATCCAGCATCACAAATAGCATTTATAGCTCCTATAGCAGCCTCATCCCCTGTTACAAATGCCGCATGAGGTATAATTCCCTCTTCTAGCATTTCTTTCATACTTTTATAACCACCTTCATAAGTAGTAGTTCCATGTTTTATTAATTTTTCATTTAAATTAATATTTCTTTCACTTAGTGCTTTTTCGTACCCAGTCAGTCTTTCTCTTTCTAGTATAGTATCATCTTGACTAGTCATAATAAATGCTATTTTTTCATGACCTTTATCTAAAAGGTATTTTGTCATATCATACGTAGCATCTATATTACTTGTACTTACAGTATATATATCATAATCTCTTGCAGTCTTACTTATGTAGCATGCTGGTATTCCACATCTTTGCATATAATCAACATGCTCTTCTTCTACTTTCCATGATATCATTACAATACCTTCAACTTGCTTGGCTCTTAATAGATTTATACTCTTTAGCTCCTGCTCTTTATCTGAATATGTATTAGCTAAAAGTATCTCATAATCATACATTTTTGCAATTTCTTCTACTCCATTTAGTATTTCATTTGCAAAGGAATCTGACACCTCTGGGATTATTACTCCTATTAATTGACTTTTTTTAGTTACTAAACTTCTAGCTAATGGATTTGGAATATATCCAGTTTCTTTTATTACATCTAGAACTTTTTGTTTTACCTCATCTGTTACCGGCTTTGAATCATTTATAACTCTTGATACAGTGGATATTGATACGCCCGCTTTTTTTGCTACATCTTTTATTGTTATATTACTTTTCATATAAAGCCTCCTATCTTAAATTTATTTAAATTAAATGCGAATATTCAAAATTAAATATTTACTAGTTAACTATTAATTCTACCACAAAGTTTTTTTTTTATAAATATGTTTTCATTCATATTTTCCCATATTATAAATTTATTTATGTAATATTCCCTCAGTATTATAAATAATATCTTATAAAAACAAAAGTGCTGGTATATTATACCAACACTCCTAGATTAATTAATTTCTATTTTAGCAGCCACATCCTCCATCATCGAAGAATCCACCGCAAGAGCAAGTTATTAATAATAAGATTAAGAATGGAATCCAAGCAATTATATCTATATCTTCCCAACAATCACCAAATGCTAAGAATAAGAAGAATAGAACTATAATCCACCATGCTCCTGAAAAACATCCACCATCTCCAAATAATCTACTGAACATAACAAAGTCCTCCCATTTAAAAAATTTTAATTAAACTATAAGCTTAATTAATGGCTAGGGTCATATGACTTTTATCTAACCACCTAATACTTTATTGTATGAAATTCTATCTAAAATGTTACTCTAGTCAAACATTCCACCACAGCTGCAAAGTATTAATAGAACTATTAAGAATGGTATCCAAGCCATTATATCTATATCTACCCAGCTATCACCAAATGCTAAGAATAAGAAGAATAATACTATTATCCACCATGCTCCTGCTCCAAAAAATCCACCGTCTCCAAAAAGTCTTTCTAACATCTTTATGTTACCTCCTGTTGATATATTGAGCTTTCGCTCTTAACATATAATATGCAGGTTGTATTATTTGTGATAATATTTAATGGTATTTTTTATTAAATACTTTTTTAGTAATTTAATATAAATTTTCTTATTCAAAATAAATTGTATATAAAAATTATGGAGCTATTTTCATAGCTCCATAATTTTTATATATTTAGCAGTTACAATCATAATTACTATTATCTAAACATCCAAAATCATCGCCACAACCTATCCCATTACATGAACAAACAATTAGTAATAGGATTAGGAATGGAATCCAGTCTGTTATACATATTTCAGCCCAACATTCTTGGAACGCTAAGAATAAGAAGAATAATATAATTATCCACCATCCTCCTCCACCGCATCCCATAGTTTCAAATAATCTACTTAATTTACTACTCATACAACCTCCCCCTTACTTATCGGTTATAATTATGTAAGTACTAAGTTGTCAAAGTAATAGCACTTCTTTTATATACTATGCAATAATCAAAAAAGTGTTATCATTTTTTAATATATAGTTTATTTATATACAATAAAAAGAGGTCATCACTTGACCCCTCCTTTTTTTAATTAGCAGCATCCACATCCGCCATCAAAATCAAGATTGCTTATGACTAATATTATTAATATTATCCATATTAAAGCATTATCTTCACAGAATATAAAATCTAATAAGTCATCTCCTAATAAAAGTATCACTAATAATATTATTAATATTATTCCTCCACCTCCAAATAATCCGTCTCCAAAGCAACCTCCAAATAAACGAGTTAATTTATCTTGACTAGACATCTTTATACCCCCTGTGTTAATTTTTATAGGTTTTTATTTACCTATTTAATGAATAATATGATTTATAATACTAAATTGTTACATTTTGTCTAATATTTTTATATTTATTTAAAGGCAATAAAAAAAGAAATCTAATCGATTTCTTTAAATAAATTATTAAATTAGCAACAATTATCATCAAAATTAAATAACAATAGAATTATTAAAATTATCCAAATCCATACACTATCATCATCAAAAAAGTCATCTAATAAATCTGTTCCAATCAATAAAAATACTATAACAATTATTAATAATACCCCTCCACTAAAAAGGCCATCATTGCCTCCCAAAAAGCGAGATAAAGTATCTTCTAGTTTCGCCATGACCTTTCCCTCCTTAATAAGTAAAAGGTTAAATTTTGCTTTAACTAAATATATGTTTTAGCTGACAAATAAGTTACTTCTATAAAAGTTTTATTTATTAGTTTATTTAACTCTTCCTCACTAAGTTTATTGTATTTGTCTACATCACTTAAATATTTTTCCTTTTCTTTAGAGTTTGAGATACTATATATTAAACTGTCTATTGATTTTATTCTATAGCTTTTATAGTCGCTAATTAAAAACGATGTCTTAGAGTTCTCTATTCCTTTCTTTAAGCTAATTAATCTTGATATGTATTCATCTTTATTATCTTGTACTACATCCTCTTTTTCAATTACATCTGATAATACCCTATTACTTTCAACTATGTAATTTTTCATCTTTTGCATATCTAATGTTATAGAGTTATAGTATAAATTTGCTAATACGATAATAAAAACACATATAGATGATAATACTAGTCCTATATACTTCATAACAATTCCTCCTATGTTATATTTGTATAATTTATATTCATATTTTAAAACTTTATTACTTTTTATTAATTGCATATTGAAAAAATTTTCATATTATATTAAACTACAATTAAAATTAAGAAACCGTTTAGGAGGTCTAATCATGTTTGAAAAAATAAGAGATATAATTGCCGATCAATTAGGTATAGATAATGTAGATGAACTAACATTAGAAACTTCTCTAAAAGAAGACTTAGATGCAGACTCTTTAGATGCCGTTGAAGTTATAATGGCCATTGAAGACGAGTTTGGTATAGATATACCTGATGAAGAAGCTGAAAACATGAAAACTATAGGTGATATATGCCACTATATAGAAGAAAACAAGTAATTTACATAAAAAAACCTTTTAATTAATAATTTAATTAAAAGGTTTTTTTATATTTCAATAAAAATATAAGATTAAATATCTTTTTAATAACAGCAATCACAATCATCATCAGAATTATTATTTAATAAAAATAAAACAAACACTATTAATACAATCCATATCAAAACATTGTTTTGTTCGAAAAAATCACCACAATTATTACCTGAAAGTGCAAAAAATATTACTACACCAAATATTAAAAATAATATCATTGGGTTGTCATCAATAAAATCAAAACCTCTTACAAGGTCACTTATTTGGCTCATATTTTACCTCCTTAAGTATGTATATATAATTTCTCTAATATATATATGCTATCTACTGTATCTAAGTGCTTGTATTTCAACACGATAATTTCAATATTTTTCCATGTTGTTTTTTCATTATATTTACATAAATGTTTAATTAATGTTATATTTATATTGTAAATTACATTTTTAACCATTTATTTAGGTAATTTTATATGGGAGGATATTAAATGATAAAAAAGAATTTAATAATGTCTATGGCAGTTACGTCTGCAGTTTTAGCTATAAATTCAACTGAGGCTAATGCTTCTGACATGGGCATTATAAATACATCTGTTTTAAATGTTAGAAGTGGCGCTGGTACTAACTACTCTATAATAGGAAAATTATATAAGGGAAATAGTGTTGAAATTATAAGTAGTTCTAATGGGTGGTATAAAGTTAAGCTTTCTAATGGTTCTACTGGTTGGGTTAGTTCTCAATACGTTGATAAAAATAATAATTCTGTTGCGGGTAAAATAGGTACTGTTAATACTTCTTCTTTAAATGTTAGAAGTGGTGCTGGTACTAACTATTCTATTATTGGTAGTTTATCTAAAGGTAGTACAGTTGAAATTATAAGTAGTTCTAATGGGTGGTATAAAGTTAAGCTTTCTAATGGTTCTAATGGTTGGGTTAGCTCTCAATACATTGATCTTAATTCGTCATCTTCAAATAATTCAACTAACACTCCATCAGAAGATACTTCTGTTGCGGGTAAAATAGGTACTGTTAATACTTCTTCTTTAAATGTTAGAAGTGATGCTGGTACTAACTATTCTATTATTGGTAGTTTATCTAAAGGTAGTACAGTTGAAATTATAAGTAGTTCTAATGGGTGGTATAAAGTTAAGCTTTCTAATGGTTCTAATGGTTGGGTTAGCTCTCAATACATTGATCTTAATTCGTCATCTTCAAATAATTCAACTAACACTCCATCAGAAGATACTTCTGTTGCGGGTAAAATAGGTACTGTTAATACTTCTTCTTTAAATGTTAGAAGTGGTGCTGGTACTAACTATTCTATTATTGGTAGTTTATCTAAAGGTAGTACAGTTGAAATTATAAGTAGTTCTAATGGGTGGTATAAAGTTAAGCTTTCTAATGGTTCTAATGGTTGGGTTAGCTCTCAATACATTGATCTTAATTCGTCATCTTCAAATAATTCAACTAACACTCCATCAGAAGATACTTCTGTTGCGGGTAAAATAGGTACTGTTAATACTTCTTCTTTAAATGTTAGAAGTGGTGCTGGTACTAACTATTCTATTATTGGTAGTTTATCTAAAGGTAGTACAGTTGAAATTATAAGTAGTTCTAATGGGTGGTATAAAGTTAAGCTTTCTAATGGTTCTAATGGTTGGGTTAGCTCTCAATACATTGATCTTAATTCGTCATCTTCAAATAATTCAACTAACACTCCATCAGAAGATACTTCTACATCAAATAAAATTGATGCAGTTATTAATTTAGCTAAACAACAAATAGGTAAACCTTATGTTTGGGGAGCTACTGGACCTAACTCATTTGATTGTTCTGGATTAACTAGCTATGTTTACAAAAATGCAGCAAATATATCTTTACCAAGAACATCTAGTGATCAATCTAAAGTTGGAACTACTATTAGCAAATCAAATTTACAACCTGGAGATTTAATATTTTCAAGTACTAATGGTACAGGTAATGTTAGCCATGTTGGAATTTATATAGGAAATAACGAAATGATACATGCTCCTAAACCAGGAGAAAATGTTCAAATAACTAAAATAAATAATACATATTGGAATAATGTTTACTTACATGCAAAAAGGGTCTTATAAAAAAATAATGGCATACATCAATATTTTGATATATGCCATTATTTTTTTATTTTTCTTCATAGAAGTTTACATTTTTTATTACTATATCTATAGTACCATTCTCATTTTGTCTTACACTATATTTCATAGGATCTTCAAAATCAGATAAATTTCCTTTTATATCAAATCCATTATCGGTTCTTATACTTCTCTTTTTAAGCTTCTTCTCTACCCATTTCTTATCTATATTAAAGCTTTCTTCTAAGCCTTTTTCATCCATGTGCTCTTTAAAACTTTCTTTTAATTCTTCATCTTTTATATTATTCTCAATAAAATCTTTAACATTAACTTCTTGATTTTCTTTTAAAGTATAATTAAGTACGCTTCTTACATCTTCAGCTTTCTTTATATCATTGCTTAACGCATTTGTTATCCAATTTTCAGCTGTATTTTTAAATACTTTAGTTTTATACTTATCATCATCTATCTTCGAAGCACCTAAGAATTCAGATACAAACTTAGACTCACTACCTTCTTTTTCTGCATCCTTATCTAATACTCTTAATTGATATTCATCATTTATACCACTAGTTCCAACTATTGCAGCCTGCTTTTGTCTACCAGTTTCCGGTATTCCAATTTCATTACTTACCATTTGAATATTAAATTTATCATCTAGTAATTCTATTGAGTGAGTATAAAGTCTCTTATAATCTAATTTAACTATACCTACATATTTTTCATCTTTTACAGTATATAAACATATTGCTAAATCACAAGAATCTATCTCTGCATTAATTTTCATAACATCAAAAAGGTATGCTGCTATTTCTTTTGAATTTTGTAAAAATGTATTTTCATCATATATAATTTGCTCACAACAGTTTTTTATTAAATTATCATTATAGTTTTTGAATACAGCTTTTCTTAAATCATCATCTTTAGCAACTCTATTCATAACTTTTTGGAAAAATTTATCTACTTCTGGACTAACTCTTCCCTCATAGTCATTTAATATTGGAGCTTCATTATCTTTATCTAATACGTGTATTATAAACTTATGTATTATCATACTCTCTCACCTCTATTTTAATTTTTCTATTAATTTTTTCATATCATCTGGAATATCTGCTTTAAAGTTTAATATTTCCTTAGTTCTTGGTTGCATAAATTTTAAGCTATATGCATGTAGTGCTTGTCTATTTATTAAAGCTTCATCTACATATCCATATAACTCATCCCCTATTATTCCATGACCAATAAAATTCATATGAACTCTTATTTGATGGGTTCTACCAGTTTCTAATTTTACCTCTAAAACAGTAGCATCATTCAATCTTTCTAGTACTTTATAATGAGTTACAGAATCTTGTCCTCTTTCATCCACAACTCTTTTTATACTATCTTCAGTAGGTCTATATATAGGTTGGTTTATTGTTCCTTCATCAGATTCGACAATTCCCTTAACCACTGTTATGTACGTTTTTTCAACCTTATCATCACTCATATCTTTGGATAAAACATGATGTGCATATGCATTTTTAGCAACTATAACAAGTCCTGATGTATTCATATCCAATCTATTTACAAATCTTACCTTTGCCTTTTCTTTCTTTTTTATTATATAGTCAGTTACTCCGTTTGCAATAGTTTTATCAAAATGGCTTTTTGTGGGATGAACTACCATAAATGGTGGTTTATTTACCATTATTATATCAAAATCATCATATATGATGCTTAAATTTAAATCTTGTGGTTCAAAATTAGCCATATCCTCATCTATTTGAACTTCTATTAAATCACCTTTTAATACTTTTTCACTAGGCTTTTTAAATGTCCCATTTACTAAAACAGTTTTTTCTCTTTTCATCTTTGATAAAGACCTCACTGAAAAGTTTAGTTTATCTAATAATATTTCCTTTAAAGTTAAATCTTCATCACTAGTGTATGATATAAGATTATATTTTTGTGCTTCTTTTCTAAACAAATTTACACCTACTCTCAAGTTTTATAACATTATATATTTTACACTATTTTATGATATTAGATAATATGTTTTAAAATTTATTTACATAATAAATAAAGTATACTTAAAAATTTCTAAGTATACTTTATTTTAATATTAATCCTCTATGTTAAATTTGACTCTTAAACATATCATAAATGCAATTAGACAAGATAATCCACCCATTACAAATGGTAATTTATTACCATAATCAAATATAAACCCCGATATCAATGAACCTGTAACCATACCTAAAGCTTTAAATGAACCTTGAATTCCCATAACCTCTCCATGGTTATCCTTAGCCATCTTAGAAACCATGCTTTGCTGTATAGGTGTAACAAGTGCACTTGATGCTATAAATATAGATAAAAATACTAATACTATATACCCATTCATCAAGGTAAATAAAATTATAGATACTCCAGCTACAAATAAAGATGTTATAAGAATTTTTACATCTTTAAAATATTTACTTAAAAGTGGATTTATAAATATATTCATAATTAGTGCAATTATACCTGCGATTGCCATAACAATTCCATTAACTGTTGTCGGAACACTTGCAACATCTTCTAAAAAATAATTTATACTAGAACTATAAGATGTTGTTGTTATGGTGATTAAAGCCATAACTACCATCATAACTCCTATTGGTGATTTTAAGTCTATTAAGTTTTTATTTAATTTTAGATGACCTAGGTAAACCTTATAATTATAATTTTTTTCACATATAGTCTCTTTAATCCATAACCATATCAATAGTGATAATATTATAGATAGTAAAAATTGCACAAAAAATGCATTTTTATATCCATAAATGCCTATAAACCCTCCAACTAAAGCACCTAAAGAACCTCCTATAGAGCTTGCTGCTGCATTATATGAAAGATACTTTATTCTATCTTCTTTACTAGATACATCTGTTATATATGCTGTAGAAACTGTTATGTACCCTACTGATAATCCTCCTGCTAAAATTCTAAATACGAGTATTATCCATTCATTTGTAGAAAAACCAAATCCTAATTGGCTTATACCATATCCAATTAGTCCCATTATAAGTATTTTCTTTCTTCCTTTATTATCTGATATAGATCCCCAAATAGGTGCCATAACAAACTGAGCTATAGCCATAGTTGAATAAAATATGCCAAAGGTGTATGTTGGAAGACCTAATACATTTATAAGTGTAGGTGTAACCGGATGAGCAATATTAAATATACCCATAGCTAAAAAATTAAAAGTTAATATTTTTATAATTCCTTTGTTGTCCATGTCTTCTCCTTTACTTTTAATTAATTTATTTTTAATATACCCTAAAGGCTTATTATATACATTCCTTAAATATAAAAATAGTGTAGTCTATTAAAATTAAATATAATTTCATAAACTACACTATTTCTCTCTAGTTTTTAATTCCACTATTAAAGTTTTTTCTTAGCGCCTCTATTATAAATCCTATTCCTAATCCTACAAAACCTAACATTGACCACATATAGTTACCCGTTATAGTCCCTAATATTGTTCCTATTATACTACCTCCAATAACTAAATCAACAGATAAATCATCTTGTTCTATATCATCTTTATTGTGTTTTTTTAATTGTTCTGATTTAACATCATGTATTTTATCTTCACTTAGACTATCGCCTATTATTAATTCATCTAATGTTGTTTTAAATATATTTCTAAGTAATATAAGATTTTCTATATCCGGATATGTCTTACCTGACTCCCATTTAGATATAGCCTGGCGAGATATATTTAGTTTCTCAGCTAGTTGTTCTTGAGATAAATTATTTTCTTTTCTAAGTTTTTTTAAATTTTCTCCTAAATTCAATATACTCACCTCTTTTCAATAAAAATTATATATCGTATAAAGGTTTTTATCTATAATTTAATAGTTGCTTTTTTGTAAACCCATAGTTGCATATGTTGCTATTGCCTCATTTTACTCTGTATAAGAATTTATATACTCAATATTATAACTTCCTCCAGTAGAACTAATAGTCATAAGTATATTTATTATTGGTATATTTACAATAAATTTAGCCTTATAATCTATATTAACATTGTTAAAATCAAAAGAACTCTCCTCGAATTTAAGTCCTTTAGGTTTTAAGAAACTTATATATTCATCTTTAAAAGGGTCAATTCCATCTTTCATTAAGTTGTTACTTTTTAAGTCTTGTTCATAGTAATCTAAACTAATAATTGGAGCAAAGGAAAGACTTCCATCTTCATATTCTATATCTTTTCCAAAGTTTAAAGTAATGTCATCTAGTATACATATATACCTGCTGTTGTTTGAAATTTTTATTTTAATAAGAGTTCCTTCTGCTGTGTCTTTATATCCATCAAGCTCCATTTCAATGTCTACAAAATTTTCAATATCATAATCATCAATGTGCACTATATTCTCATATATATTATTATTTATAAATATATAACCTTCAAATATAACAACTAATATTAAAGCTGTAATAAAGAACTTTTTAAAATCTATAATTCTTTTTCCTTTAACAATTCTTATTGATATATACATTGATAACACGAAAAGCAAGCTAGCTATAAATGCTAAGGTATATAAATTTATATATTTTATATTAAGTTCATATGTAATATATTCAAATATACTTTTAAATGGTCCTGAAAATTCATAATATACAATACTTCCATTAATATCATTATGAATTTTATCTGAAATTAAAGTTAACAATATAAATAATATAAATCCTAGCATTAAAGAAATAATCCATATATAATTTTTTAGTTTTTATACTCAAATTTAAAATTATAGGAAGTATTATTGATATAATAAATAGATAAATAATGTTGGAGATTAAAATATCATTTAATACAGGTCCCCTATAAAATATTCCTCCCAATACCCATGTTATTACAGAATTTAATATACTCGTCACAATAATCAAAATAAAACTAAGCAAATATTTAGAGTAAACTATATTTTCTTTACTAACTCCCATACTTAAAATAAAATTACCCGCTTCATTTTCATTGTCATTTTTAAAAGAATTTATTAATATCAAATAACTTATAATTATATTTACCGAAAAATATGATAAGGGGTTTAAAATAGTATACATAAATATTAGTATAAACAAATATTCTAAATATGCTTTTTTATTTGATATGATAGTAGTCATTATATCTTTTTTTATTAAATTAAACATCTTATTCCCCCTTTAGATTTTTGTAAAAATCTTTATCCAATCTTTGAATGGAATCATATTGTTCTTCTAAACCAACTGTTGTATATGCATCATCAAGTAATGGAAGCTCTTTTATAAAACTACCTTTATATTCAAATGCTGTAGATTCTAAATCAATAAATCTTTCATCAATACTCATACCTTTAGGAAATAAGAATTCTATATAACTTTCACCTTTTGGTTCTATACCTTTCCATCTAATATCATCATTTATTCCATATTCAATTCTGTTTATTCTAAAAGCTTCTCTAGAATTTATAGCATTTCCATTTTCTGATCTATTGCATGACCAAATTACAAGACTTGCATCCTCTAGCCTATATGTATAATTACTACTATTTTTTACTTTTAATCTTAAAACTGTTCCATTGTCTGTTTTTTTATACTTATCTAATTGCAAATATGTATACATAGGATTAGTTATTTTATAATCTTCAATACCAACCCTTTTATTAAATATTAACTTATTAATTCCTATAAAAAGTAAAATTGATACTATTATACATATACTTACTTTAGTAAACTTCTTCATAACTTTTACCTCCTTTATTATTTTTAACAATAATTAAAGATAAAGTCATTGATACTATAAAAATACCTATCGATATAAAACTTAAATTATATAAATCGAAAAAATTATTTACATTATTTGATGCCGTATCTACAATCAAATTTAAAAATTTACCGACTTTTAACAATATTATTAAAAATAAAAAGATACATATTACATTAACTATCCTTTTATTTTTAAATTTAAAATGTAGCGGCAATATAAGTGATACAGTAAGTAAATATAAAATTAAGCATATAAGTACATCATTGAAAACTGGTCCTCTATATATCTTACCTAAAAGTATTTCAAATAGAGTATTATTTATAACTGTACTTATAAAAATAAATATCAAGCTTAATATATATCTTGAATAAACTATATTCTCCTTATTTATAGGCATGCTCATAATAAATCTACTAGAATCATTTTCTTGATCATAGGAAAATGTACTTATTAAAGTTACATAGCTTAAAAAAATACTAGATAAATAATATGAAATCGGATTTAATATTGTATATATTAAAAGTACGGTTAATACATATCTAATTAAAAATAACTTATCTGATTTTATTAAAACTAAAATATCTTTTCTTATTAAATCAAACATTTTATCTCCTCTTTCTAAGTTACACTTTTTTAGTATAGTAATACATAAAATCTTCTATGTTTGGGACTTTTATATTATCTACATCTACATATTTAAGTATTTCTTTATAATCTTCATCATTATCTACTCTTACTAAAGCTTCACTATAGTATTTTTGATGATTTATATTTACAACTTTTTCTATTTTACATAAATCTTCTCTACTTGCTCTTAACACTCTATATTCATCTTGTAAACATTCCTTATCTTTACTAAGCACAATTTCTCCATTATCTATAAAAGTAATATAGTCTGCTACTTTATCTAATTCTTCAGTATTATGAGTACAAATAAGAACACTAGTATCTTCTGCCTCTATAAATTCTTGAATATATGTAAGTACTTCTTTTCTAACAACTGGATCTAGACCAGAAGTTGGTTCATCTAAAATTAATAATTTTGCATTATGACTTAATGCATTAGCTAACATTAATTTTGCACTTTGCCCTTTTGATAAATTTTTTATCTTTACTTTAGGATTAATATTAAATTTTTTTAAATAATTATCAAACTTAACCTGATTAAATTCTTTATATAAATATTTCGATATATTTCTAAAATCTTTTACACTAAGCTCTGGGTAAAAATTTAACCTATCATATACAAAACCAACTTTATTTTTTATATCTTCTGGATATTCATCCATTCTCTTATCAAATATACTTACTTCTCCACTATCATATTCTATAAGCCCCATTATAATTTTAATTAAAGTTGTTTTCCCTGATCCATTAGGACCAACCAAGCCCATTATATATCCCTTAGGTAATTCTAAGTTTATATTACTTAATTTAAATCCACCTAAATTTTTATTTAAATTTTTAATTTTAATCATAAATTCACCCCTCATATATGCAATTAAATATTTCTATTATATCTTCTCTTGAAACATCTATAATCTTTGAAATTTCAATAATTTCTTCTATTTTAAGTTCTATTTCTTTCATTTTTTCTTCATATATAATATCTTTACTAAAACATGCTACAAAAGTTCCTTTACCAGGAACTATATCTATAAACCCTTGCTTTTGTAATTCTTCATAAGCTCTTTTTGTTGTAATTACACTTATATTTAAATCTTTTGCTAAAGCCCTTATAGATGGAAGTAAATATCCTGATTTTAATTCATTAGATATTATAGCTTCTTTTATTTGATTTACAATTTGTCCATAAATTGTAGTATCTGATGAATTACTAATTATAATTTTCATAACCTATCCTTTCTCAATAACTTCTTAAAGAGCACCTACTGTATATATACAATATATACTGTATATACGTAAGTGTCAATAATTTACTTTACAATTTATGTTAATTTATTATCTTTCCTATTAAATCTACAAGTTATGTTATAATACAAAGTATAAAGAGGTGGAAAGATGAAAAGAATTATAACTATAAACTCAAATCAAGTACATAAATCTATTGAGACTAGAGATTTATTAAAAGAAAAACTTATTAAGGCTGGATTTAATGTATACTATGATTTTCATCCTGACACAGAACTTATTATATCAATAGGCGGTGATGGTTCTTTCTTAAAAACAGTTCACGACTTTGATTTTCCTGAAGTTCCTATTGTCGGAATAAATACTGGTCATCTTGGCTTCTTCCCTGAAATATCGCCAGAAAATATAGATAAATTCATCAAGGATTATCTACATATGGATTATATTATTGAGGAAGTACCCGTTATTCAGGCTAGTGTATGTACTAATAAAAGTTGCTGTGATGTTTTCGCTATTAACGAAGTAGTTGTAAAAGGTGATAAATCAAGAACTATACATCTTAATCTAAAAGTTAATGATAGACATATACAAAATTTTAGTGGTGATGGAATGATAGTATCTACACCTACAGGTTCTACTGCTTATAACTATGCAGCTGGTGGAAGCATAGTTGATACTAGCATAGAGTTAATGCAATTAACTCCACTTTATCCAATCAACACTAATGCATATAGATGTTTTACATCAAGTATTATATTTTCAATTGACTCTATAATAAAAATTGCACCTGAATATAGATTTGAAGATTCTATATTAATTGTAGTTGATGGAGTAGAACATAGATTTAATCAAATTTCAGATATACAAGTTTTTGCATCTGATATAAAAATCAGATTACTTAGAATGTCTAATTATGAATTTTGGAGTAGAGTATCTGAAAAATTCTTATAATATACATAGGAGGGTTTATAATGAAAATTGGTATAATGAGTGATACTCATGGAAGTTTATATTATTTTGAAAAAGCTGTAAAAGCATTATCTGATTGTGATATTCTTTTACATGGTGGTGATATACTTTATCATGGACCTAGAAATGATTTACCTAAAGACTACAATCCTAAGGGAGTTATTGAAAAATTAAATAATTTAGATAACATCCTTCTAACTAAGGGTAACTGTGAAGCTGATGTAGATCAAATGGTTATTAATCATCCTATCCAAAGTCCTTATGTGATGAGTCAATTTGGAGAAATAAGAATTCTATTAACTCATGGTTATTTAGATTCTAAAGAAGAAACTATAAAAAAAGCTAAAAACATGGGGGCTGATATACTAATTCTAGGACATACTCATGTTAAAGAGTTATTCTTTGATGAATCTTTAATGGTGTTAAACCCTGGAAGCACATCTATCCCTAAAGACGGAACTCATTCAGTTGCTACAATTGAAATAATTAACTCTAATGAAGATGAATTAGAGTTAGATTTCAATTTTATAGATTTAAACACAGGAAATATTATAGAGCTATAAATTTATATTTATATGAAAAATGGCAATAGTGTAGCTACACCATTGCCACTTATTTTATTTAAGCCTATATTTTTCTAGTAACTATATATGGATTTAAATACACATATCCATTTCCTTGCATACTTCTCGGGTAATTGATACTTACTGTCATCTTTATTAGTTGAGCATATAGCTCTGGTTCACTAAGTTTTCTTCCAAATTCATTTGTTGACCATTCAATTATTAATGCCAAACTTCCAGAAACATATGGTGCAGCCATGCTAGTTCCACTTAGAGTTGCATATGATTGGTTTTTGTATGTTGATAATATACTTACACCTGGTGCTATTACATCTAATTCCTTGTTAGAATCACTGAAATATGCAGGGACTTTATTCATATCTATAGCTCCTACTTCTATTACTTCTTCATATGCACCAGGATAATCCAATTCATCGGTTAGTGCAGAATTATCACCACTATTACCTGCTGCACACACTACCAATATATTATTATTAATCGCATTAATAATTGCTTGATGTAATTGAGGTACATCATTGGGTCCACCTAATGACATAGATATGATATCTACTTTTTTAGATACTGCATAATCTATAGCATCTATTATCCATGAGTACTGACCTACACCGCCTTTTGCTAAAGCCTTTAAAATCATTAACTTCGCACTTGGTGCTACACCAACTACTCCATTTTTTGAGTTATTAGCTGCTATTATCCCTGAAACATGAGTTCCATGACCATCATAATCGGTATATATATCTGGATTTCCACCATCATCAGTAGTAAAATTTCTTCCTTCAACTATTCTATCTTTTAAATCTGGATGATCTTTATCACATCCAGTATCTATTACCGCTATGATTACATTTTTTCCTGTATATCCTTTACTCCACATATTAGTAGCATTAACTAAATTTATACCATATGATATAGAGTACCCTAAACTTTTAACTTCATTTTCTTTATTAAAGTTAATAAGATTTATAAGTTTACCTATTTCTGTCATACAATCATTCCTTTTTAACCTTTATATATTAGTAAGCACTAATATACTATATAAATATGACAAAATATTACATATTGATACATTTCTATATTCAATAAGCAACCTATTATTAACATTTAATAATAGTATGTGTAAGCTATGATACCAATTATATCTCTTTAAAATATTCTATACTATATCTAGATAAACTTTCCTATTATGAGCTGGAAATTCTTTATCCATAATATCTAACTCTTCTTTAGTTAATATAATATTTTTAACTTTAGAATTTTTAAGTGCATGCTACGGATTACTAGTTCTTGGAATTGCAATTATTTGATTCTTTTGTAATACAAAACAAAGAAGTAATTCAATAATGCTTAATCCATGACTATTTGCAATCTCTTTAAGCATAGGATTACTATTTATGTTCTTTCTAAGCCTTCCTGCTTGAGCCATTGGACAATATGCCATTATTGGTATATTTCGTTCCATCATCCAAGGGTATAAACTATACTATATACCTCTAGACCCTAAATGATATAATACTTGATTTATCGCACAATTATTTCCATTTAGTATGTTCATAAGTTCTATCATATCATCTAAATCAAAATTTGATACTCCCCAACGTTTTATCTTTCCTTTCGATACTAACTCTTCCATACACTCCACAGTTTCACTTAAAGGTACATTTCCTCTCCAATGTAGTAAATATAAATCTAAATAATCTACATTCATTCTTTTTAAAGTTTCTTCACAACTTTTAAAAATTCTATTTTTTCCTGAATTATGAGGATATACTTTAGATACTAAAAATAATTTTTCTCTATCATATCCTTTTATTGCTTTACCAACCAATTCTTCTGCTAATCCTTCTCCATACATCTCTGCAGTATCTATTAAAGTCATTCCATTTTCAATGCCTATTCTTATACTCTCTATTTCATCTTTTTCTTTTATTTTCTCCTAAGTACCAAGTACCTTGTCCTAACTTTGGAATTAATAATCCATCTGATAAGTTAACAAACTGATTCATATGTACCTCCCTTTTATTCTCTATTCCTAAATACAATTATAAATCAATGTGTATGTATATTAATTGTGCATTTATACAATAATTTTCATTATATTTTGTTTATTATATAAATTTACATAAAAAAGCAAGTATAAATATTACTATTTATACTTGCTTTTTTTTATCTCTTTGTATAGCTTTCAGCTATTTTTGTAATTAACCTTGTACATTTTTCCATTGCATCTATAGATACACATTCATTTTTACTGTGAAAATTTATACCTCCTGTAAATATGTTTGGACAAGGAAGTCCTTCATAAGATAATCTTGCTCCATCAGTACCTCCTCTTATAGGTACTATATTAGGTATTATTCCTAGATCTTCCATTGACTGTTTAACTATATCTACTATAAAAATTACTGGCTCAACTTTTTCCTTCATATTATAGTATTGATCTTTTAAATCTAAATTTATTCTATTATCATACTTAATATTTAATTTTTCAATAACATCAATCATATATTGTTTTCTAGCTTCAAATTTTACTTTATCATGATCCCTTATTATATATATCATAGTAGCTTCTTCAACACTACCATTTATATCGTTTAAATGATAAAAGCCTTCATAGTGTTCTGTAGTCTCAGGTCTTTCTTCTTTTGGAAAAGAATCTGCTATTTCACAAGCTATATGAAGAGCATTTATCATTTTATCTTTAGCTGATCCTGGATGAACGTTTCTTCCTTGTATCTTTATTGTAGCTCCTGCTGCGTTGAAGTTCTCATATTCAAGTTCTCCTTCAGCACCTCCATCTATTGTATAGGCATACTTTGCTCCAAATTTTTCTACATTAAATAAGTCTGCACCTCTACCAACTTCTTCATCTGGTGTAAATCCTATTTTTATATCCCCATGCTTAATTTCTGGATGATTGACTAAGTATTCTACAGCACTCATAATAGCTGTTACTCCAGCTTTATCATCAGCTCCTAGTAATGTTGTACCATCTGTCACTATAATATCTTGACCTTTTAAACTTTCAAGTTCTGGATAATCTTTTATATATGTAACAATATTAAGTTCTTCATTTAAAACAATATCTTTACCATCATAATTTTTTATCACCCTTGGATTAACATTTTTACCTGTAATATCTGGTGCTGTATCTAAATGAGATATAAATCCTATTGTATCAACATCATCTACATTCCCTTTTAATGTTGCCATTACATAACTATTTTCATCTAAATTAGCATCTTCTAATCCTAAATTTTTTAATTCTTCAACTAAACTTTGTGCAAATACTCTTTGACCCTCTGATGAAGGACAAGCTGAATTTTTAGGATTAGCTGTAGTATCAAACTTTACATACTTTAAAAATCTTTCTGTTATTTTTTCTCTCATATAAACGCCTTCTTTCTTATGTTATTTTATACTTTACTTTATTATAAAATTTCAACCTTCTTTAAAATATCATGCATAGCTACTAACCCTAAACAAAATATTATTCCAATTACTCCTTTTACTTGCACTCCTATAAATATAGCAATTACTGTAGATAATGGATTTAATCCTATGTGAGTAGAAACTAACTTAGGCTCAAGAATTTGTCTTACTATAGATAACGCTAAAAATACGATGCTTATGGATATTGCTACAAAATAATTTTCTATCACTAAGTTGTATATTATAACTGGTACAAAAATAACTACAATACCTAAAAAGGGAATTAAATCAAGTAATCCACCTATTACACCTAATATAAATCCATATTTTACTCCAAAGAAGCTAAAGCTTCCCCATATAACTAAAAAAGTTATTCCTATAAGTATTACATATGCCCTTATATAACCTAATATGGATAATCTAATTTCTTTTTTTATATTTTTTACTTTAACTTTTGCATTATCTGTAAACATGCTATAAAAGCCATCTTCTATTTTATCTATATCTTTTGCAATAAAGTAGGTAGATATAAATAAAGTTATAATTAATATAACTATGTATGGTATTGACCCAGCAAAATTTATTATGTTACTTAAACAACTTTTTATTACCCCAACTAACTCAGAACTGTACTTACTCATCATATCCTCAATATTGATGTTTGATATTTCTTTAAAATTCTCTAGATAATCACTTGCCTTATTCATTAACATAATTATCATATTATTAATATCATTATAGTTTGTATCTATATGATTTAAAAAAATTATTAATTGTTTAGTCCCTGAAATGGCCATTGCTGTAGTAATTCCAATGGCTATAGCTACACCGAAAAAACTTAATATAAGAGTAGATATCCCTTTATTTATATTTAATCTCTCTTTAAGCTTTTGGGATATTGGATTAATTATAAGCGCTATTATTAATCCAATAAAAAATGGAGCTATGTAAGGAAATGTTTTGTATATAAATATAAAACATAAACTATATATAATAAAAAAAATTGAATTATTCTTTAACTTTATTAAAAAATCTCTATTTAAAACATTCATTTAATAACCCCCTTTTACTTAATTATACACTTAAAATTATCATCATATACAAATAAAACACTGCTTAATTGCAGTGTTTTATTATTTATGTGAATATTCTTATTTTCATTATTCTGTTTTTATCAAGGCTTTCTATACATAGTTTTATATTATCTACTTCAACAACTTCACTCTCATCTGGAATACGACCTAAATGACCTATTATAAAACCACCAATAGAATCAAATTCTTCTGACTCTAACTTAGTTCCTATCATTTCATTTACATCTGTTATTTTAGTACTTCCTTCAACTATATATTCATCCTCTTTTATTACTTGTATCTCATCATCTTCTTCATCATACTCATCATCTATATCACCGACTATTACTTCAACTAAATCTTCTACTGTTATTAAACCTGCTGTTGCGCCATATTCATCTACTACTATAGCCATTTGAGTTTTTTCTTTCTTCATTTCTTCTAAAAGTTGAGTTATTTTCTTAAATTCATATGTGAAAAATGCTTCTCTTACATAATCTTTTATATTAAATTTTTCGATTTCATTGTCTTCTAAGAAAACAACATCCTTTATATTAAGAATTCCTATTATATTATCTATAGACTCTTCATATACAGGCAATCTACTTAATTTTTCATTCTTAAATAAATCCATGATTTCATCGTAGGTATCCTCTGCATTTATAGCTATAATATCTAATCTTTGAACCATAGCTTCTTTAGCTTGCATGTCACCAAATTGGAATACATTATTTATAATTTCTCTTTCTTCCATTTGAAGTACTCCTTCTTCGTGACTTACATTTACCATAGTTTTTAATTCTTCTTCTGTTATGTATGGCTGAATACCCTTATCTTGGACACCAAGAACTTTAAATATTACCTTTGTTATAAGATTAAATATCCATACTATAGGCTTTAAAATTACTATTGTAGTTTTTATTGGTTTTGAAACTACAAGTGCAACTTTCTCTGTATTGTTAGCTGCTATAGTTTTTGGAGTAATTTCTCCAAATATTAGTACTAATATAGTCATAACTGCAGTTGCTATAGGTACACCACCATCTCCATATAAAGACATAAATAATGATGTTGATATAGATGTTGCTGCTATATTTACAACATTATTTCCTACTAGTATAGATGTTAAAAGATTATTAGGATTATCTATTAGGGAACCTACTAATTTAGCACCCTTAACCCCTTCCTCTTTCATATACCTAATTCTTATTTTACTTAAAGACATTAAAGCAGTTTCTGATGCTGAGAAAAATCCTGAACTTACTAATAATATCCCTAATAATACTATTTGAATCAAATTACTACTACTGGTCGAATCCAACCTTAACCACACTCCTAATTTCTGTTTTTTATATTTAGTATAATGTTAGTATTAATTATAACACAAATATATATTTTTTGGAAACAGTACAATTCATATAAGATTATTCCATAATATTATGCCCTCTTAGCAATTTAAAATGTTTTTCATTTTATATAATTACTTATATGTACGCTAAGTAAAAATTATTATTTCATTTATAAAAAATTAATAATTACTAATAATAAGTTATATCATATAAAAATAACATCTGGAGGTAATAAAATGAATGACTTACTAGATAAAGGTGCTGTTTTACAAAGAGATAAATCTACTTATGCTATAGCACCTCACGTTCCTGCTGGTTTAATAAGTTCTGATCAATTAAGAAAATTAGCTGATGTTGCAGATAAGTATAATGTTGATGCTATAAAGGTTACTGCTGCACAACGTATAGCATTAGTTGGTTTAAAAGAAGAAGATATAGATAGTGCATGGGCTGATTTAGGAATGAAACCTGGTGCTGCAATTGGACTATGCGTTAGAAGTATAAAAACTTGTCCTGGTACAACTTTTTGTAAAAGAGGATTTAGAGATTCCGTAAAATTAGGATTAGATTTAGATAATAGATATCATGGCATGAATTTGCCAAATAAGTTAAAGATTGGTGTTAGTGGATGTCCTAATAGCTGTGCTGATAACCATACTCGTGATATAGGTTTAATGGGAATGCCTAAAGGATGGACTGTTTTTGTAGGAGGTAAAGGTGGAACTATACCTAGATTAGGAAATAGATTAATAATGAATGTACCTGATGAAAATGTCTTAGACATTGTAGATAAAATTGTAAAAACATACGCTAAAAATGCAAAAGGTAAAGAAAGATTAGGTGCTTATATAGATAGAATTGGATTTGATGAATTTAAATCTATTATCAATCCCGACAGTTTTCTACACTAAATATATTTTTTTTAATTTTTATTACATTTTATGTCACTTTTTTCAGTATGCGCATATAATATATCAAGAGGAACTTAAAAGAGTTTCTCTTAAGAAAAGTAAATAGCATGAATATCAAAACTCCTGTTAATATTCTAAAATGAGCGGTTAAAAATAATAATTTCTTTCCCTTAAACTTAAGCCACCTATTCTTTCCCCCCCCTTGTTTAGGTGGCTTTTTTTATAAACATGTATATAAATTTTAAAATTGTAAATAATTATATGTGAGAGCGGAAATTATATATCTCTCCCCCTAATAAGTATATATAATATAGGCATCTACAATTCCCCCTTGTAGATGCCACTTTTTTTATTAACTATATTCTATTTTTACTTTTGATCCTGAGCCTGCTTCACTTGGTGAAACTACCAGCTTTACAGGTACCCTATTTTTCAAATCTTCAACATGACTTATAATTCCTACACTTAGCTTATCACTATGTAGTCTTTCTAATGATTGCATAACTATATCTAATAATTCATTATCTAATGAACCAAAACCTTCATCTAAGAAGAAAAATTCTAATGGTGATCTACCTTTTAATTGTATTTGTGATGATAATGCAAGTGCCAGTGATAATGAAGTTAAAAATGTTTCTCCTCCTGAAAGAGTATCTACACTTCTTCTTTCTCCTCCATTAAAATTATCTCTCATAACAAAATTTAATTTTTGATCTATTTCTAGTGCATATCGACCCTTAGTTATAGATTCTAGTCTTTTTGATGCTTCAAGAGCTATATACTTTAATTGATTTGTCGCCACATATTCAACAAATCTATTACCCTGTACAATCTTGTCTAAATCATCTAATAGATCAACTTTATGTTGTGTTTTTCTTAAGTCTTTTGTAATTTCTTTTACTTTATCTAATGAATCTTTTAATCTACTTAATATATTTTGTTTTGCTCCTATTTCTTTTGATAATTCTCCACTTTCTACTCTTAGTAGATAGATTTTATTTTTTAAATCTTCAAATTCTTCTTTTTTAATACGTCTTCCAGATAACTTATGTTTTAAATCTTCTATCTTAGAACTTAATAGTTTTTGTTCTTCTTCGTACTCTCCTATTTCCTCTGATAATCTTTTTTTATGTTCATATTCAAGCAAACATCTTCTGACAGCATAAATACTTTCAAATTTATTTTCACTTAATAACTGATTTAATGTTTCTTCTTGTATTTTATATTGATCTTTTGCAGTTTTCAAACTACCTTCTATATTCTTTTTATCGCCTAAACATTTTTCATATTCAATTCTTTGTGTTTCTAACTTGCTTTTTAAATCTTCTTCTAATTTACTGATTTTTTTTGCATATACTTCAATTTTTTCTAATGACTCTTTAGGTGATTCTCCCTTAGTTATAGAAATAAAGTCCGCTTGTTTTCCATCTCTAAATCTACATTTTTCAGAATATAGTTCTCTAGCTGTTATAAGTTCTAATTCAGTTTTATGTATTTTATCATCTAAGACTTTTATCTCTAATTCTATTCTTTCTTTTTCACTTACTAATTGTGTATACTCAGCATTTACTTCTTCCATTATTTTCTCATTAGAATTTATTTCTTCTACTTTTGTACTTAAATTAGATACTTTTACAATAGCTTTTAAGTTTAAATATTCAGCTTTAATCTTTTTATACTTAAGCTCAATATCTTCTAAATTTAGTTTTATTTCTTTTATAGATTTTTTATAACTATTTATTTCTTCTTGTATCTTAATTTCGTCCTTTTCTATCTTACTTTTTTCTTCCTTTAATTTATTAATTCTAACTTCCATATTTTCTTTATCTTCATTCCATTTTTGAACATTACTTTTTAGTAATTCTAATATTCTATTTTCTGATTCTAGTCTAGACGATACCTCTATAGAAGTTAACTCTCCTACTTTGCCTTTTACCTCAGCTAATTCTTTTAGTTTTATTTTTTCAATAGAAATATATTCTCCATTTTTTAAATTCATTTCCTCTAAATTAGCTTTTGTCAGATTATCAATTTCAATATGTTTTTCTAACTTACTCTTTAAAAATTCTATTTCGTCATCTTTACTTGAAGATTCTATATGCTCATGGTGTGTTGATCCACATACTGGACATGGCATATCTGACTTTAATTCTTTTCTAAGTTCTAATGCTAAGTTTAAGTATTTAAGTCTATCTATTTCTTTTTCTAAATCTTGTATTTCTTTTTTGTTAACTTCTAATCTATCAGTTACAACTGCAATTTCTCTGCTATTATTATATTTCTTTTCTAAAATAGCATTTATCTCGTCTTGTAAGATTTTCATTTTAGATTCATTTTCTTTTAATATAGTTAGCTTATTTCTTAAATCACTTACATGTTCACTCTTTGATAAAATACCATCATTAGTTCCTGGACATTTTTTTAATAGCAATTCTTGAGAATTAAGTAATTCATCTAACTTAGTACTTATGGTTAATCTATCTCTTTCTATATACTTACTTTTTAAATTTAAATCATCTAAATCTTTAGTTAAATAGTTTAATTTATCTTCTTTTTGTGATTTTTCATATTCAACCTTTGAATATTCTTTTTCATATTCATATGCTAAAAATATTTTTTGTTTTAGCTCTGCACTTATTTTTAATTTATTTAATTTTTCTTCTTTATCTTTAATATTTTTAATTATTACATCTTTATTAGCTTCTATATCCTTTTTATTTATTTCAGATAATTTCTTTTCCTTACTTAATGCAATACCTTTTTCTTTCATATCCTTAATTTCTTTGTTTATTATATTTAATTCTTCTTCTATTTTTATTGCATTATTAAATTTTTCTCTGTATTCAGCAAGCCTAGGCATTTCTTCATTTTTAGATTTGTATGCTTCTTCATATCTATTTTTTGTGATAGCAAGCTCTTGATTATAAATACATAATTTTTTTTCTATTTCTTCTATCTTTATCGAGTCATCATTTATTTTTTTATCTAATTCTTGTACTTCATATATTTTAGGATTTACTCTTTCTGCATTCTCTGCATTCTCTAATTGAATTTTTTTATCTTGTATATCTTTTTTCTTTAAATCTAAATCTTTCTTTCTAGATTCATAACTTTCTAATTTAATTTGTTCTTCATAAACCTCTTTACTTTCTTCATATTGTTTTTGAGCTAAATCTAGTTTTTTATCATTATCTTTTGCACTTAATTTTAGTTCTTCTAACTCTTTTAATGTATTATCATATAACTCTATGCTAACACCTTCAAATTGACTCATTTTTGTATTTAAATCTCTTAATTCAAGGTTCTTCTCATTCTTTCTTTTTCTAACTTTATCTATAAGCCCTCTACCATATTTTTCAAGATTAAATATTCTTTCTAACATATCTCTTCTATCTGAGCCTGTTAGTTTTAAAAACTCATTAAATTTACCTTGAGGTAAAACAACAGATCTTGTAAAATCATTAGCCGTAAGTCCCACAACTTTAGCAATCATATCATTTACATCCTTAGCTTTATCAGCAAGTATAACTTCTGTTTTATCTTTTTGTTTCTCTATTAATCTAGCATAAGTAGTTTTTGTTCCGCCAGCCTTGCTTCTCCCTATAACTCTACTTACCTCATATCTTCTCTTATTATTTTTACTTCCTATTTCAAATTCATAAGTTACTACGGCTTCTTTACATGCACTATTTATAAACTCTTTAGTATTTCTTGATATATTTCCATACATAGCTATAGTTATAGCATCTAAAATTGTAGATTTTCCACTTCCTGTATTCCCAAATATACCAAATAGACCTCTATCTATAAGTTCTTCAAAATCTATAATTTGCTCCTCAACATAACTATTAAGCCCACTTAACTTTAACTTAATTGGTCTCATTTTCTAAATCACCTTCTTCACTTATTATGCCTAAAAATAAATCCATAAGTTCCCCTCTAGGCTCAAAACCTGTACTAAATTGATAAAATTCTTTAAATAATTCTCCCATAGATTTTTCTTTTACATCAATTTCTTCTTCCTCATAATCAGATATTATTATAGGTCTAATCTCTATAATATCATCTAGAAGTTCCTTCATTTTTTTTATATCTGATTGATTTATTACATGTTCTGTCTTTATCTCAAAATATGACCAAATATCTCTATCCTTATTATCCTCACATATCTTAATTGCCTCTTCTATTCCATCACATTTAAATACTTCTATTGGCTTATAATCTTTAAAATATATACTTTGTATAACTGGACTTTCCCCAGCTTTTAATTCCACTATATTAGCTCCCTTAGCATAACTTCTTTCATCTTTGCTGTATTGCAATGGAGAACCAGAATAATAAGCATTTAATCTATGTGATGCTTTTTGAGGTTTATGCAAATGACCTAATGCTATATACTGTGCCTTAGTTGGTAAATCTTTCTTTTCTACTAGCAAACTTCCACCTAGTTGTATTGGTCTTTCTGAATCTGTACATTCTCCACCCACTACAAATATATGGGATACAGCTAAATTTATAGTATCATCTTCAAAATTTTCTTCTAAATCTCTAAATATTTGACCGACCCTCTCTGAGTAAGTTTTTTGAGCTTCTTCATCACTACTTGGAGTTCCAATTGCCTCATTTAACCTTTTTTCACTTGGATAAGGTAATGTAATTATAGTTGCTTTTTCTTCGCCATTTACTTCTATTTTTAAGCAACCTTCTTTTGCTTCTAAAATCTCAAATCCCTTATATTTTGACTTTTCTGTTGAACTTAATGGATATCCTAAAACTATTATACCTTGTTCATGAGCTAATGGAGTTATTGCAGCTAATCGCTCTGGATTATCATGGTTTCCTGCTATTATCAAAACACATCTTTCCCCATTATTAGCTAATCTTGATACTGTTTTATAAAATAATTTTTCTGCCTGTGCTGGAGGATTTGACGTATCATATATGTCTCCTGCTATTATAACTAAATCTATATCATTGGCATTTACTATATTCACAAAATCATCACAAAATTTTTCTTGCTCTTCTATTCTAGAGTGACCTTCTAAACTTTTACCTAAATGCCAGTCTGATGTATGTATAAATTTCATTTATATTCTCCTTTAAGTTTTAATAAGATACTGCTTTATCTATTCCAAATAGATAAATACATTTTTCTTTAACTTTTTTTCCTGTAAGCTTTTCTAGAGCTTCTGAATATAAGTCTAATTGCTTTTTATATCTATTTACTACGATTTCTTTGTTTTCATCATTTACAAAATCAGTCTTATAATCTATCAATACTATCTCTCCATTTTCTTCAAAGTAAGCATCTATTATACCTCTTAGCATTAAAGTTTCACTATCATATATGCTATCATCTTTTTGTAATTCTGCTTCAAAAATATATACATCTTTCATTTTTATTTGAGTATATATAGCCTGTTCTCTTTTTATAAACTCTGATTTTAGCATTCGTTGTCCTATATCAGATTTAAAAAATTTATATATTTTAAATGGATTTAATACCATAGATTGTTTCTGTGTTATTATACCTTTTTTTATAAATCCTTCTATTTGTTTCTTTATATCATCTATGTTACTTATCTTATTTAAATCTAATACTTGCATTATTAAATGAACAATTGTACCTCTTTCCGCTCCAGTTATTTTATCCTTTTCTTGACTTTCTTGAATAAATAATGGCTTTTTAAGTACTGTTCTTTGTGAAAATAAACTTTGTGAAAAATCTTCTTCATAAGTATTTTGAACTTTTTTAATTTCTGTAACTGATATACTTGCTGGCTTAGTTATACTGAATTTATATGGATACTGATAATTTAATTTTTCTTTTATTTGCTCATAATATTCTGTACTAAATTCATCTAAGTTTAAGTTTTCAAGTATACATTCTATACTATTTTCGTTCTCCTCATCTTTTTTATCAATTAAAATATCTTCCTTATACCATAACTTTGTTCTCCACTTTGACGGATGATCTTCTATATGTTCAATATTTACATTTATAGCATCTCTTATATTTTCTAAATCTCTATGTTTTAGTATAGAAGGCATTATCCAGTCTAAAAAGTTCTTTCCTTTTAAAATAGAGTACTGAGAAATTGTTTTAGAACTGTCTAATTCTGATGACCATTTTTTTATGCTATCTTCTATTTTTTTAGTAGAACCTGTAATTATAAGTTTTTCCTTTGGTCTAGTAAAAGCAACATATAGTACTCTCATTTCTTCTGATAAATTTTCTATATTGATCTTATTTTTCAATGCTTCCTTTGCTATACTTGGAAAAGATATTCTTCTTTCAAAATCTACAAGTTGTGGTCCATATCCTAATGAATGATGATACAGTATATTTTTCTTAAAATCTTGAGTGTTAAAATTCTTTCCCATACCACTACATATGACAACAGGGAATTCTAATCCTTTACTTTTATGTATGCTCATTATTCTAATAACATCTGCATTTTCTCCAAGGGTTTTAGCACTTCCCATATCTGTATTAGATTTTTTTAATTTACTTATAAAGTTTATAAAATTAAATATACCTTTAAAGCTTGTTTCTTCAAATTGCTTAGCTCTTTCAAATAATATCTTTAAGTTTGCTTGTCTTTGGCTTCCACTTGGCAGTGCTCCTACATATGCATAATATCCTGTTTTTGTATATAAATACCATAAAAATTCATCAGTACTCATATATAATGATTTTTCCTTAAAATCTTTTAACTTAATTAAAAACTCTTGAGCTTTTCTTATTTGAGGATTTTCTGATAAATTAAACACCTTATTATCATAACTTATTTCATTTATTTCACCAGATTGTATATCTAAGTCTATTTGACCAAGTTCATTAAAATCTCCAAAATTACTAAATGTATTAAAGTCTTTAATTGTATGTATATCTTCTAGTTCTTCATATACTTTTCCTAAATTTATAACTTGATCTTCATCATTGTTTACTTCTAATACCCTTTCATATGAAAAGTCTTCTAAAGCTTCATAAAATGATTTTTCTTTATTTTCTAATCTTATATCTATTAACTCTTCTGGTGTAAAACCAAACATAGGTGATTTTAATACTGCCAACAATGGAATATCTTGAAGAGGATTATCTATAACTTGTAGAAGAGATATCATTGTTTTTATTTCTATTGTATCAAAATATCCAACGCCTATATCAGCATAAGTTGGTATATCCATATTCATAAGTTCATCTGCAAATACAGGAGCCCACGCAGATGTTGCTCTAAGAAGTATTACTATATCCTTAAATTCTACTCTTCTATAAGAATCTATTTTTTTATCATAAATCATTTGAATTTTTCCATCTTTATTAGGTGTCATCAAATCTTTTATGATTTTTCCTACCATTCTAGCTTCTAATTGTATATTATCTATTTCTTCTTCATCTTGTTTTTCTTCTGTATTATCATCTAAATCTTCAACCTTGCTTTTTTGAATTATATGTACTTCAGTTGGACCACCTACTATTATATTTTCATCATTATTTTCCTTAAAATTAGCACCTAAGTTTAACCTTTCTTTTTCTGTATACTCAATTTCACCTATATTTTTACTCATTATATTTTCAAAAATATAGTTAGCAGAATCTAAAACTTCAGCTCTACTTCTAAAGTTTTTGTATAACATTATTTTTCTATATAAGCTTCCTTCATTTACTCCATAAGTTTCATATTTTTCTTGAAATATTTCAGGTTTTGCTTGTCTAAATCTATATATACTTTGTTTAACATCACCAACCATAAATCTGTTTGGAGTTTGTATTTTTGCTATTGTACTAAGTAATACTTCTTGTACTAGGTTACTATCTTGATATTCATCTATAAATATCTCATAAAATTTATCTCTATATGCTAATGCTATCTCTGATGGAATAGAATTACCAAACTCATCTGTTAGTATTTTTCCATTTTCATCTCTTTGAGTTAATATTTTTAAAGCAAAATGCTCAATATCATTAAAATCGATTATTCCCTTTTCTCTTTTTCTCTTAGAATACTCTTCTTCAAATTTAATTATTGTACTAGAAATAGATTTTACTATCGGATACAAATATTTTATCTCTTCAATTATGCTTTCTGTATCCTTATAAAAACTGCTCTGTATTATATCTTCTAATGACTTCTTTGCCTTGTCTCTTATTGATTTAGCTTTATCTTTAGCTTCTTTTATATATATTGGAGCATCTTTTGGAATCCTCTTTACTCCCTTTACATAGTTTTCAAAAGTCATAGAAGACATTCTTGTATAAGTTTCATTCCATGATGTATTACAAGCTTTAAGTAAATCTTTTACTTTTAGATATTCTATTCTTAATTTATCTGTAAATGTTTCTAATTCTAAAATATCTTCAACTTCTTCTAAAGCTTTTTTCATACTAACTTCTATTCCACTAACTTCTATTCTAACTGTATCTAGTATAGATTTAGCCCATGCTGATTTTTCAAATTCAAAATTATCATCTATATTAAAATCTTCTGCTGATTTAATTAACCATTCACTTGGATAAGGAGATGCCATAGCAAATGAATATATGCTAAGAATAATGTTTTGAAGTTCATTATCTCCTCTTTTCTCAGCATAGCTTTCTACTAAATTTAAAAATCCTAAATCCTTTTCCTTATACAATTCTTCAAATACATCTTCTAAGGCTTCAGTTTTTAATATTGTACACTCAGTAGTATCTCCTATTCTAAAGTTAGGATCTAAGTTTATCCTATGAAAATTAGATTTTATAACTTCTAAACAAAATGAGTGTATAGTCGTTATACTTGCCTTATTTAAAAGTACAAGTTGATTTTGTAAATTAGTATTCTCTGGATGTTCATCAAGGGCTTTACCTATTGCATCTCCCACCCTTTCTCTCATTTCAGATGCAGCTGCATTGGTAAATGTAACTACTAGTAATTTATCTATATCAATCGGATTATCTTTATCAGTTATCATTTGTATTATACGCTCAACTAATACTGCTGTTTTTCCTGAACCTGCAGCGGCCGCAACTAAAAGATTACAATTTCTACTATCTATAACTGATTGTTGTTCTATTGTCCATTTAGGAGAACTCATTAATCACACTCTCCCTTCATTAATTTAATAATTTCATCGTTATCTTTATTATTTAGTATTCTATACTTATTATCTCTAACTGTAGTATCAAATTGGCAAATCGCCGAATAGCTACAGAAATCACAAGATGTTCCATTTTTATTTTTATAAGGTCCAATATGTATATTTCCACTCATCATTTCTGTACATATATTTTTAACTGTGCTTTTTACATATTTTCTTAGAATATCAAATTCTTCATAAGTAACACCATTTGTATTTTTTCCAATATTTCCATCCTTAGTTAAATTAGCCGGTATAACAAGAGATGATTTTCGTTCTCCATCTGCTAATGATTTATCCATTTCTTTTATAATATGAGCATCTTTTATTATTAGGCCCTTCATCCTCATATCTTTAAGAATTGCTTCTCTTACTTCTTCATCATCTTTATCCTCATTGAACTTAGCTATTGGATTATCTATCCTACAATACAAAATAGCAGCTGGACTTAGATTTCCATGACCTTTACTTGCACTTTCAAGTATTGCATCTAAGTAAACTAATAATTGCAACTGTAAACCATAATATATATCACTTAAGCTAATTGACTTATTACCTGATTTATAATCAACTATTCTTATATACTTATCTTCATTTTCTTCAAATTCATCTACTCTATCTATTTTACCTATTAAGTTAATACATTCACCATTATCTAATACTAACTTTATCGGCGGATATTTTCCATTTATACCAAATTCAACTTCATAATCACTAGGTTCAAATGATCCTTGCTTTATTTGTTCTGCTATTACATTTAAGGCTGCTATTAACATATTTTTTAATCTAAATGCTAAATATTTATATCTTTCTGAACTATTTAATATATATCCAGGTATTTTATCTATAATCTCATCAACTAATATAGATACTTTATTTTTTATATAATTAATATCTACATCTTCCCAATGTAGATTATCTTTTGCTAATGATTTTGAAAAACTCTCTAATATATTATGTATAAAGTTTCCTAAGTCTGGAGCAGTAAATGAATACTCTTTTCTTTCCTTTGCTTTAAGACCATACTGTATAAAATATGCAAATGGACATTGAGAGTACTTTTCAACTCTTGATACACTTAATAAATTATTTTGATATAATCTTTTAATTTTTTCTTCTTCTACCTTTTCTACCTGATTTGTGTAACTTAATCCTGATATAACTTTCCTTGAAATACCCTTATATTCATCGTCTTGTATAAAATATCTATATACATCTAGCCAAATATCTTTTATTTCTTTAGATTCTTCAAATTCTTTTATTTCATTTATTAGTTTATTAAATGTAGGAGCTTTCACAGTTATACTATTTAATATCTCTTGATTACTATTTATATCTTCTTCTAATAAATAACTTTTATTATTTATTTTAGGAAATATTTTCTTTAATCTAGAAACTATAACTGATGGCCTTAAAGTTTTACCTTCATGGTCAGATATTGGATAAGTTACAATTAAGTTTTCCATAGTAGAAGTAAGTGATTTATAAACTAAAAACTGTTCTTCAAAAGTCCTAGTTTTACTATCTATATCAACTTGAACTCCTTTTTGTCCTAAGTCTTCTCTATCATTATCACTTAATAATCCACTATCCTTTGATATAAGAGGAAATATTCCATCTGTAGTACCTATTAAATATAAGTATTTTGTATTAGGGTTTTTCATCCTATCTACACTACTTACAAGAACTTGATCTATACTTGGAGGAACTAGTCCTAGCTCATATTCATCAAATCCTAAACTTATAAGTCTTATAAATTCATCCAATGATTTTTTTTCATTCCCCATTATTTCAACCATTTGATCAAGTATATCCACCACAATATCCCAAACTTGAGAATATTGATTAGCTATATCTAATTCACCTTTATCTTTGAAATTTAATATCATTTTTTCTATAGTAATTGGGATATTTATATCTAATAAAAATTCATATATATATTGGCATAACTCTATTACAGTTTTTCTTCCTAATAGCTTATCTTGAAGCTTCATTATAGGGTAAATAACTTTATCTTTAATTTGATTTATTCTCTCTTTTAAAGCTATTTCATAATCAGTTTCTTCTGTGTTATAGTTTCCATTTATTCTATAATTCCACTTTTCTTCAAACCACTTTTTACCTCTAATTCCGTTAGCAAGAACATAATTTTCTAGTAAACTTATATCATTATTATCTATACCTAAAAGACCGCTCTTTAGATATCTAAACATAGTTTCATAGCTATATCTTCTATTTTTCATTTCAAGAGCCGATATTATAAGAACAATTATTGGATTACTTTTAGCTTCCCTTTTTTTATCTATAAAATTAGGTATATCATATTCATTAAATATAGAATGTACTAAAAAATCATATCTATTTAAATCTCTAGTTGCTATAGTTATATCTTTATATCTAACCTTTTTATCTCTTACCAAGTGAATTATTTCTTTTGCTATTTCTTCAACTTCTGAATATAAGTTATTAAACTCTTTTATTTGTATATTATTTGTTTCATCCTCATATATCTTATATGGATAAGCATTATAGTATCTTTCTAAGTGATGTAATTCTTTATTTCCATTAAACCTAGGAATAATACTATTATTTATATTTATAGGTGTATGTATTTTTACACTTTCTTCTAATGCAAGTTTATTTAATCTTTCATAGGTAAATTTTGTTCTAGAAAATGCATCAGTTTTATTGTATGAAAAATTTGGTACACTATCTAATGTAAGAGACATATTTACTTCTTTAGCTTTATGCAGTAAACTTTTTAATACTCTGTATTGATTAGGTGTAAAACCTGTGAATTCATCTATATAAATATAACATCCATCAAAGTATGTACATGACTCTATCTTATCAGCTAATAAATTAATCATATCCTGAGAGTCTACATATTTTTCATGTAATTTACTTTCAAATGCCTCATATATTTTACTTATATCTTTTAGCTTTAAACTTAAAGTTTCATTTTCAACGTCAGCACTTACATGCTCAAGTATTTCTGGACTTATATTATATTGTTTAAGTTCAGATATCATATCTACTATTGAGCTTATAAAACCTGATTGAGTAGCTGATTTTGAAAATATATTTAATTCTTTTGCTACACTTTCTATAGCATTGCTAGTAATAATAGCCTTTCCACTTGAATTTATATTAACATTTGTTAATCCTCCAACATGAGAAAAGACTATATTACTCATGGTCTTAAAACTCAATACTCTTGCTCTTAAATACTTATCTTTTTCATCTCCTGAAAATAAGTTACTCATTCTTCTTTCCATTTCAAAGGTATATTGTTCTGGAACTAGCATTATTATCGGAGTTACCTCATTTTCTTGAGCTTTCTTCTTTATTTCTTCTAGCATATAGGTAGACTTTCCGCTGCCTCCTCTACCTAATATAAACTTAAGTCCCATTTTTACCTCCTGCGTTACTTATTACAAAGCTTGTCAAATTCGCAATAGTTACAATGCCTTTTATTTTTTTCTATAGTTATATCACCATCATTACCATCATAGTTAGTTCGCTTTATAATCTCTATATATTCACTTATCTTTTTAATATACTTTTTATGATTTTCTTCATTATATTTAATAATTATTGGTTCATAATCAAACTCAGGTTGGTAATAATACATTTTTATATTTTCTAGTTCTATATTTAAATCAAATAACTTTGGTATAACTTCCTTTGCTAAACTTAAATATACCATTGTCTGCATTCTTTGTTCTACATTCTTATAATCAATTTGTTTTGATTCCGTCTTCCAATCCCATATATCTATACTATTTTTTCCTATTATAATTAAATCATACTTTGCCTGTATTTCATTTCCATTTAGCTTATATCTTATTTCATATTCTGGTAAATATATATAATCTTTTGATATTGGAATTAGATCTTTTATTTTTTTAATCCATTTATTAAACTTCTCACTTTCAATTTCCCCTAACGGAATATTACTAAAATATCTTTCGCATAATAAATGAAATTCTCGTCCTGATTTTAAGCTTTTATAATATTCCTCTGATGTAAAATCATCAAATTTCCAATTAATATTATCAATATACTTATACTTAAATTTTAGAGGACATGATTTATATGTATTTATAGAGTTTTGACTATATATTAAATACTGTAAATTTTTATTCATTTAAATCACTTCCCTCTTTTTAACTTTATATAATTATTTAGCTTCCATAAATATATGCATGGATTTTGCCTTTTTCTTTCATTACCTACATCAACTTCATCCTTAAATGAACATGTAGACATTATAAGCATTTCCTTAGCTCTTGTTATTCCAACATATAATAATCTTATCTTTTCATTTATTATGTTTATTTTAGTTTGATATTCATAATCTATACCATTGTACCCTTCTATAATAGCATCTATTTCTTTCTTTATTATAGCTTCAGGATTTTTATATTTATCCTTCAAGTACCATTTTTCACATTGGAACTTTTGATTAACGTTATCAGGAAAATTAAACTCGCTTAATCCTAATAAAAATACACAATCCCATTCTAGTCCTTTTGATTTATGATAGTTACATACAGTTATACTACCCGGAGATGGTTCATATCCATTTATCTCATATACGACTTCTATTATATGAGAAAAAACTTTATTTCTTGTATCTACTATTATGTTATATACGTCTTGAAGATTTGTATTAATATTTTCCGATATTAAAAATTTAACATAAAATGATATATAATCAACTATTGCCCTATCTTCTTGTTCAAGGTTTAATTTTTCACCTATAAACAATATAAATAAGTCTAATCTTACTATGGGGTATGCTAAAATTTCTTTTAATGAATCTACACCATATTTAAAACCTTTAAATATTTCTCCATGTGTATCTAAAATTAAATTAGATTGAATTTCTTCATTATATATAAGCTCTTCTGTATTATATTTTTTTAGTATTTCTATAAAATCTTTCTTACACAGTTCATTATCACTGTGTATAAACGCTTTATCTAATACTGTTATAAGCTTATTTATATTATCACAATTTAAAACAAAATCAATTATATATCCTATATTATTCAAAGTTTTTCTTTTATTACTTGAGTTTGGTCCTAATTCCTCAAACTCTAAACCTACATTTTCTAGCTCTCTTCCAACTTGACTTACATGGTCATTAAAAGGAACCAATATACCAATGCTTTTGTCCGGATATTTATGCTTTATATTTTTAGTAAATCTTACTGTTTTAATTATTTCTTCTTTCCAAGTTTCATACTTTATAGCATTTATAGTATAATTCTCTGGTTTAGGATTTTCTTTGTATCCTTTATTTTCAGGAACAGTCTTTATTTTCATATCCTCTAATGCTTCTCTACATTCAACTTGATTAAATTCTTTAGTTACATAACTTACTAATTCATTTGCCAAATCAAGTATGTCCTTAGAGCTTCGATTAGACATATCCATTCTATAGCAATAATCTGCATTGTCTATAAAGTTTTTAAAATACTTTGGGTCTGCTGATGAAAAAGTACCAGTTATACTTTGATTTATATCTCCAACTCTAACTAAGTTATTATTCTTTTCACATATTAGTTTAATAATTTTTCCTTGTATCTCATTTGAATCTTGACATTCATCTTCAAATACATATGTATATTTATTTTGAAATTTAGATCTTAAATCATCATCTATGCTTAAAGCTTTATATCCTAAAACTAAAATATCATCATAATCTAATAATCCTTGTTGTTTTAATTTTCTATCATATTCCTTATATATTGGAAGTACTATCCTAAGCATTCCTTTATAATCACTAGATATATTTTCTTCTAATTTATCTGGTGTTATATCTTTATATTTTAATTCACTTATTGCGTTTCCAATTAAATCATAAAAACCTCTATCCCAATTTTCTAAACTTATGTCTCTCCAGCGTTCACTTTTTTGTTCTTTTAAAAAAAAGTTAAATATCTTTTCCCCACCACTTAATCTATATCGGTTTATACATTCAGTAAGTATTATATTTTTTTGTAAGTCATCTGCTATATTAAATTCATCACTTAACATTATTATCTCAGGTTTTTCTTTTATAATCTTTACTGCTAAACTATGTATAGTCATAACTTCATATAAATTATGTTTTTGAATATCTTTTTCTTCTAATATTTTTTTAATTCTTCCTTTAAAGTTATTTACCGCACTATTCATATATGTAAGTATTAATATTTTACCTTTTTCATTTAAGTTTTCTTCTAACAATTTCGCAACTAAATTTGTGACAATAAAAGTTTTACCTGCTCCAGGTACTGCAGGTACTGCCATAGTCCCTGATTTATAATTTATTATAGGGATTTGATCTTCTCTATAATTTATTTTATTCAAACTACTCACCTCCTTTATCTACAAGTTTTAATAAGAGACTATATAGTATACTTTCTTGCATATATCCATTTACAGTATAATCACTTTTATACGCATATACCTTTTTAGCACTATCTAATAAATTATAGATCATATTATATAGATAGTACTTTTTATATCCTTCTTCCATATCATCAGTATAAATTTTATTTTCATTATAAGATTTTCTTAGTACGATTACATTACTTATATCTTTTTCAATTTTCATATTCCAAGCATTACTTCCTATATCTACCCATAATTGAACTTTTCTATCTAAATTAGATGTTATATAAGAATATGGAGTAGATATTATGATTTTATTACTTTCTTTAATATCTTGAATTTCCTTAGATAAATAGTAATCTTTTATTGTAGTTTTTAATACATCTATAAATATTTTTTCTTTTGATTTATTTTTATCTAAATTTAGTAGATTTATATTATCTGTAAATATCTCACTTTCTTGTATAATATGTCTACATATTCTTACATTTAATTTACCTTCTTTTAAACTCAACATTTTATCTATATAAAATCTCATTAAAAATTCATATATCTTTATGTTTTCTGACTTATATCTTTTTATATATTCTATTAATTCTTGATAATTTTCATTATTTTCTTTATCCCTAAATATTTTAAAGCTTGTATTCTATTTGTTTCAAAAACTGTCTCTATAAAACTTATATATTCTTCTTCCTTTATAAGTTGTTCATAATCATAAAATATACATGCAGCTACGATTAGTGCATTTGCATATGGATAATCGACAATTTTCTTATCTTTCTTTGTATTTATTACACCAATATTATATTTATCTAATATATATTTTACTTGGTAGTCTAAAATATTGTTATTTATAGGTGATAGTATAACTATATCTTTAGGTTTAATATTGCTGTTTACCAGATCTATAATTTTATTTGTAACTTCTTGAATCATTTGACTGTACAATTGACTTCCTTGATTTAATTCAATATCAACATTTTTCAAATATAAATCTTCAAGATTTATGTTACCGACTAATTCATTTGTATTTTCTACTTTTGCATTTATAAAAGTTTTTATTATTTTCTCTCTTATATATTCCATATCTATATTATTAAATGAGGAATAATCTCTACTACTATTGAAGTAAACATAACTATCTTTAGCAAAAGATGATACTATATCTATAAAATCAACCTCTGCACTACTACAACTTTCTAGACTATCTACAATTATATAATTAATATTTTTTTCTAAATTCTTTATATAGTCATTATCACTTAATAAATATTTATTATATAAATATATTGAAATAGAATTATCTACAATACCAGCACTTAGCAGTGTTTCTGTATAATAATTTATAATTTCATTCATTTGTGAAT
>NZ_UWOT01000008.1:0-149265 GCF_900604535.1 Romboutsia sp. Marseille-P6047 | reverse complement strand
ACCTAGATATATGTACAATTATTGGTAATTTAATGGATAATTCTATTGAAAGTTGTGAAAAATTTAAAGGAAATAAATTTATAGATTTAATAATAATATCAGAGGGTAGTAAATTAATTCTTAGAGTTAAAAATAGTTGTGATGGAAAATTAATTAAGATAAGAGGTAAATTTAAAACTACTAAACAAGAAGATGGACATGGATTTGGTTTAATTCAAATTGATAATATAGTAAAGAAATTTAATGGATACATCAATAGAAGTTATGATGATAATGTATTTTCTACTTATATAAAAATAGAGTATAAATAAAATAATCGAAATTAATACAGTATCTAAATTATTTTTATATCTAAGAATATAATAAATTATATATTTAATTAATGTATAACTTATATTATGATATGTATAGAATTTATTAATATTAAATGATACATATTTGGATAGGAGATTTTCTTATGAACATAGCAATATGTGAGGACAACAATGAAGAATTCAATATAATAAATAAATACATTGAAAATTGGTCTAAGGAAAAGAATATAGAGGTAAAAGTTGATAAATATCGAAGTGCAGAATCCTTTTTATTTGAATGGATAGATTATGATAAATATGATTTAATTTTTTTGGATATAAAAATGAAGTATATATCGGGAATAGAACTTTCTAATTTAATTAGAGAAAAAAATAAAATAGTTGATATTGTATTTACGACAGGAATATTTGAACATGCTTTACACGGATATAGTGTTAATGCAATGCAATATTTGTTAAAACCAATAGGTCAAAATGATATACATTTATGTTTAGATAAAGTTTTAGAAAAATTAAACTATACAAATAAATTATCAAAATTCATAATTATAAAGACTTCTAAAAATTGTATAAGATTAAACTATGATGAAATATATTATTTTGAAATGTTTTCTCCTAATATAACTATATATACAATAAAAGAAGAGATAGTCATAAGAAAAACAATAAGTGAAGTAGAAGATGACTTAAGAGATAACTTATTTATAAGATGTCATAGATCATATATAGTAAATTTAAGATATGTAAAGTCAATATCAAAAAATACTATTATATTAGAAAATGGAGTAAGTATACCTGTAAGTAGAAACAAGTATAAAGAGGTCAATGATAGCTATATAAATTATTTATGTGAAATATAATAAAATATTAATTTAACTAAAATATGAAAACATACGATAATAACCATAGTAATCGTATGTTTTTTATTTGTAAAACTATACATTTAGATTAAAAAATTAAACCTTTAGATACAAATTTTAAAAAATAACAGTTACTTAATATAAATTATTAAAAAATGAAGATATAAATAGTCTTACTAAGTTTAATTAATACATTATATATGAATAGGAGAAACATATGAGCAGAAAAGAGTTTAATTTATATTCAGAAGTATTGTTAAATATATTTGATAACAATTTCAATGATATTGATAATTTAATAGAAGAGATAAAAAAGATATTGCCATTTATAAGAATATATATATGTGAAAGAAATAAAAAAGATGAAAATGAAAATAAAGAGTTTTCAATGGAATATATAGACATTATTAATGATTTACTATTTAACTTAGAAAAGGATAAAAAGATAAGTTTATATTATGATGAAATTTATATACAAGAAAATTATAATTATCATTATAATTTAATAATATCTCAAGGTATAGAAAATTTTATAATATATCCATTTGATATTTTAAATGAATCCTATGGATATATATATATGGACTTCGATTGTAAAATACATACAGTTAAGTACATCATTGAGCTTATAGCTAACTTATTGATTAAAAATATAGAAAGGATATATAGCAAAGAATCTAATGCTACAGATGTAATTGATTTATATAAAAAAGTAAAAAAAGGTATTCGATTAAATGAATTTAAATTTGTATATCAGCCTAAATTTAATATACAAAGCAATCAAATTATAGGCGCAGAAGTTTTAATACGATGGCATAAAGGTGATGGTAGTATTATATACCCAGATAAGTTTATAGAAATATTAGAAGATATAAATCTCGTTTATCTAATAGATTATCATACAATTAAAGAAGTTTTAAAAAAATTATATTATTGGAATAATTTATATGGAAATAACATAGTACCTATGTCAATAAACCTATCAAAGAGTACATTAATGAGACCAGATTTTATAGAGATTTTAAAAGCCATAATAAAAAAATATAATATAGATTTAAATTACATAGAATTTGAAATAACAGAAAGAGAGTATGTGGATTATAGCATAAAAGAAATAAATGAGAAAATTGATATAATACGAGGATTAGGTATAAAAGTATCTTTAGATGACTTTGGATCTGGACATTCAAATATATCATTTTCTATGAATATAGATTTAGATATTATAAAAATTGATAAAAGTATTATTAGTAAAATTGGGGAAAATAAAAAAATTGATTCTATTTTATTATTTATATGGGACTTAGCAAATAAAAGTAATATAGAGTTAGTTGCGGAAGGAATAGAAACTAAAGAGCAACTTGAATTTTTAGTGAATAATGGATATAAGTTTGGGCAAGGATATTATTTATCAAAGCCTATTAATGATGAAATATTTGAACATGAATACTTAATTATATAAAATAAATAATTTAGAGAAATCATATTGTTTAAAATCAATATGATTTTTTTTATTTAAATTAAAAATAATAATGTATTATAAAATAAATTTTACATTTAATAAATTTAGTTTTATTATTATATAGGAAATTAATATTTAATGAGATGAAAAATGGAATAATAAGTAGAGGTGGATTATATTTATGAAGATAGCGATATGTGAAGACCAAGCGGTACAAATGGACTTACTTAATAGTAAAATTACAAATTGGGCCAATGAAAAAGGTATTAATATATTAATTGACAACTTTTCAAGTGCAGAATCGTTTTTATTTCAATGGTCAGATTATAACAAATATGACATTATATTTTTGGATATAAAGTTGAGCAAAATGTCTGGAATTGAGTTATCTAATATAATTAGAGAAAAAAATAAAACCATGGATATTGTATTTGTAACTGGATTTTTTAAATATGCACTACATGGATATAAAGTTGGAGCATTACAATACCTAATGAAACCAGTAAAGAAATTAGATTTACAATTCTGTTTAGATAAAACATTAAATAGGATAAGTGATAAGTGTGAAACATCTATGATTATTTTAGATACATCAAAACATATCATAAAATTAGATTATAATGAAATACATTATTGCATAATGTTTTCTCCGTATATAGATATTCACACAAATTCAGAAAAAATAACGTTAAGAAAGAAAATAAGTGAAATGGAAGAAATCTTACCAAATGAATACTTTGTTAGATGCCATAGGTCATATATAGTAAATTTAAAATATATTAAGTCGATAACGAAAAGTAATGTAGTATTAGAAAGTGGATTTAAAATACCTATAAGTAGAGGTAAATATAAAGAAATAAATGATGCATTTATAACTTATATCACTTAAAAAAGGATTTATATAAAATTATGAATAACTTTTATGAGATGGATTTACTATTTAATTTTATAAATATAGTTATGATGATTTATTTTTTTAATAAAATAATGCCATCTAAAAATAAAAAATATACTAGATTGTATACTATACTTATAATTATATTTTATTTTTTTATACCATCAACTAAACAGAATAGCATATTATATAAACTTAAAGATGGTAAAATAGTCTTATTTGTTTTGGGGTATTATAGTTTAGTGTTACTATACCCACTTCTATTTAGAGAAGGAAGGTTGTCAGAAAAGTTTTTTTTATCTTCATTTTATATTAGTATAAACCTAGTGTGTTCTTTCACAATATTTATTTTAACATCAAATATTTTGAATTTGCCATTAATTCATACTATAATTTATTTTAGTTATAATAAATGTTTTAGTATTTTATTTAATAAATCTATTCAGTTTATACTTGTTTATATATTTTTAAATAATATTAACTTTATAAATTTTATTAAATATATAAAAGATAAAATATTATATGTAGGTGGGATAGTATTAATATTAAGTCAGTTATTGATTCTTGTATTAGAGATAAATTCAATAAAAAAAATATATATAGCTAATAGAGAGATGGTATTCATTGTATCTATATTATGCATAATACAAATATTATCTGTATATGTACTAAATATATTATCTAAAGAAATAGAAGAGAAATTCATATTAAAAATAAACTTAGACCGCAAAGTACATGATGAAGAGGTTATAGATATGTATAAGCAAATGATGGGATGGAAGCATGATTTAAAAAAACATATAAGTATGATTACAGGTTTATTAGAAATAGGAACAAAAGAAGAAGCTCTTTCATATATAAATGAAATAAATTCTAATATTAGTAAATTAGATAAAAATATATATACAAATAATATAGCTATAAATTCTATAATAGCTAGTAAAATGAAAATTATAGAAGAAAAAAATATAAATATAAATTTAGAGCTAAGTATAAATGCAGAAATAAAAATTTCTAACATCGATATATGTATTATTTTAGGAAACTTATTAGATAACTCAATTGAAGCAGGGAGCACTATTTCGGAATATAGATTTATTAATTTAAAAATCGTTTCGGAACATAGTAGATTAGTGATAAAAATAAGCAATAATACGAATGGTATTGTAAATGAAGTAAATGGAAGGTTTTTAACTACAAAAAATAATGATATAAGCGGTGTAGGTTTAATACAGATTGATAATATAGTAAAAAAATATGATGGATATATCAATAGAAAACATGAAAATAATATATTTACAACATATATGATGATACAATATAAAGATTAATTTATATATTTAATATTTAGCAAATTATTAATAAATTACATAGATATAAATTATTTAAACTATAAGACAAATAAACTACAGTTTTAATGTAACTGTAGATTTTTTTTATTTGGTTTGATATAGTATAAAGTGATGCTATTGTAAAAAATTACCATAAAGTTTTTATATTTGACTTTAATTCAGAAATATAAATAAGTTAAAAGTACAAGTAGTGTTTTAAAGATTAGATTAAAAAAATAAGGATTAAGATAGATTTATGACTGATTTATACTTGATTGAAAAATTAGGAGATTTTATAGGTGCAAATATATTAATATATTTCTTTAATAAAAATTTGCAGCCTAAAAATGAAAAATATAGTAGATTTAACACAGTAATTATGATTATATTTTATACATTAATATCTTCATTAAATATAAATAATCTTATTTTTAATATGGATAGTTATAAATAATTATTTATTTCTACTTACCCATATTAATATTAATTTATCCTTTACTATTTAGAAGAGGTAGATTGCCAGAAAATTTTTTTTTTTCATTTTATATTAGTACCATATTAATGAATTCTTTTATAGGGTATATGATATTTTCAAAATTATTTAATGTAACATTAATTGAGCTAATGATAAACTTAAGTTATAAGAGAAGCTAGCAATGATTACTAATAGGTTTTTTTCAGTTTTTATTCACATTTAAATTAATAGACAACATGAATCTTATAGGATATATAAAAGATAAAATATTGCTTACAGGGGGCTAATTTTATTTTAAACCATATATTAATATTTATAGTTCAGATTGATTTAATTAAATATTTAAGAAAAACGAATCTAAATGTGGCTATTATTATAATTAGCTTATATATTATTCAGTTACTATCGATATATATTTTAAATATATTATCAAAAGAGATGGAAGAAAAATTTATATTAAAAATGGAATTAGATCGTGAAATACACAACAAAGAAATAGAATCTATGTATTCAGAAGTAATAGGATGGAGGCATGATATTAAAAATCATATAAATATGATTTTAGGCCTATTAGAAATTAGCTCTAAAAAAGAAGTTGTTTCATATATAAGGGAAATCGATACTAGAATTGATAGATTAGATCCCAAAATATATACAGAAAATGTAGCCATAAATTCAATATTAATAAGTAAAGTAAAATTGGCAAAAGAAAAGGAAATAAAAATAGATTTAGATATAAAAATAAATTCAAATATAAGTATTACTAATCTAGATATGTGTACTATACTAGGAAATCTTTTGGATAATTCTATAGAGGCTTGTGATATTATTGAAGGAGATAAATTTATAGATTTAAAAATAGTTTCAGAAGATAAAGGATTAATAATTAAGATAAGTAATAGTACTAATGGTTATGTAAATGAGGTAAATGGAAAATTTGTTACTATAAAAGATAAAAGAATTAATGGTATTGGTATAATTCAAATAGATAGAACAGTAAAAAAGTACAATGGATATATAAATAGAAAACATGAAGGTAGCATATTTACTACATATATTATGATACAATAAAAATAATTATAAAATTAAAACTATATAATGATAATAGTGGGATACTCAGCATGCAGGGTATCTTTTTATATAATTAATATAAACTTTAACAACATAACAAAGTAGAAGAAGTACAATTTAGATACTAAAAAAGTCATTTAACGACAATTTTAAATTAAATTAAGACAAATAAAGTAGAATCTTATAAGAGAGAATGTTTTGAATATATAGTAAGTTTAATAATGTGGGGTTAAAAAAGTATGAGATTAAAAGTTTTTATATTAATTATTTTACTTAATATTCTATTACCTATAAAATCATATGCAGAAATATTAAGTAATGCAAAATTTGAGAATATATCCATTGATGATGGTCTATCAAACGAAGATATAACATCAATTTTTCAAGATAGTAAAGGATATATGTGGATAGGAACAAAAGATGGACTTAATAGATATGATGGTGAAAATATAAAAATATATAATTGTATTTCTGGGGATGAAAATACTTTAAGTTCAACATATATAACTGACATAGAAGAAGATTGTAATGGGAATATATGGATAGCTACAGATCATGGATTAGATTTGTTAGATACAGATACAGATACTATTATAAGGATGAAGGATAGAGATGATAAATACAAACTAGGTGAATTAAAAATAACCTCATTACTAAAAAGTAGTTATGAGGAATATATCATGTGGGTTGGTACAGAAAATGGTTTGATGAAAATTGATATTGAAAATGAAACTATTGAAGCTTTTTATCATGATCCGGATAATCCAAATTCATTAATTAGTTCATCAATAACTTGTTTAGAAGAAGGGGAAGATAATTATTTATGGGTTGGAACTAAACAAGGAATTAACACAATAAGCGAAGATTTAAAAATATATAAAAATGAAGATAAAAGATATAAAGATAGATTATTTGTTTCTTACATATCAAAAGATAATTTAGGTAATATGTGGATAGCAACTAAGGAAGGTATTTACATGTACAACATAAGAGAAGATAAAAAAGATAAATTATATATGATTAATAGCTCAGGTGTAAAAGAATATAATATAAAAGAAAATATTATAAATGATATTTATATTTTTAAAGATAATGAAATAAGATTTTATAATAATATTATATTTACTGATAGTGAGAATAATACATGGTTATCTAGTAGTAATGGTGCAATCAAGTATTCAAAAAGTAAGGGTATTTTTGAATTATATAAAAAAGATATTAATATTAAAAATTCAATTTCAAGTAATGTTATAAATTGCTTTTATGAGGATTTTAACGGTACAATATGGATTGGTACAGATAAAGGTGTAAATATATTAAATGACGATATTATGTTTAATTATATTAATAAAGTAGAAGATAAAAATATAGTATCTATTTTAGAACATAATGGTGATATATGGGTAGCTAGTAAGTTTAAAGGAATATATATATATGATTCAAAAAATGGAAATTGTAAAAAGATAATGTATGAAGAAGAAGATTTTAATTTAAGTGATAGATATATAAAAAATTTATTTAAAATAGATAATAGATATATCCTTATAGTAACCAATAAAGAACTAATAGCTTTTAATACAAAAAAAATTCATATAAAGAAATACTAATTAAGGATGATTACTCTTCGGAATTAAGCTATATATATAATGATGGAGAAAATATATGGGTAGCAACTACAACTGATTTCTATTCTTATAACATAAATACTAAAGAAAAAACATATTATAGTGAAAGTATGAATAATATTGGAGTTAACTCAGGTTGTGTAAAGTACATACTAGAGGATAAGGAAGATAAAAATATTATTTGGTTAGGTGGAATTGATACAGGATTAATTAAATACCATAAAGAAAAAGGAATTATAAAGATATATAGCAATAATTCATCCACAGAAGATTCTTTAATTAATGATTATATAAACTGTATGACTTTTGATAATTCAGGGGATTTATGGATAGGAACAAATACAGGTATTAGTAAACTTGATATAAAAACAGATAAATTTACTTCTTATACAACTGCACATGGATTAACTAATAACTTTATAAATTCAATTATAATTGATGATTATAGTGATATTTGGATAAGTACAAATAAAGGTTTAAATAAATTTGATATAGAAAAAGGTACTTTTAGAAAATTTACAAAAATGGATGGGTTATATGGATATCAATTTAATTTAAATACAAGTATAAAGCTAGAAAATGGAATTATTATATTTGGTAGTACAGAAGGATGTACATATTTTAACCCTGATGAGTTAGATGATTATAAGATGAATAAAAATGAAGTAGTAGTTGGTGACATTTTTATAGGGAAAAACAAAATTGTATATGATGGAAATGAAATAACATTAGAATATAATTATAAAGATTTATATATTAATTACTTTTTACCTAATTATGAAAATTTAAATACTACAACATACGAATATATGCTTGAAGGGATGGACTCAGATTGGGTATATGTTGATTCTAGAAGCAGTTTAAATTTGGAATCCTTAGAACCTGGTAAATATACTTTGAAATTAAGAGCAAGAGATGGACATGGTAATCTAACAAGTGAAACAAATATAAATATAAAAGTAAAAAATCCTATTTGGAAGACACCTATAGCTCATATAATATATATATCTATAGCAGCTGTAATAATTATTTATATTTTTAATTATGTTAAAATATTACATCGCTTAGTCGATCAAAAGACAATGAAATTAAATAATCAATTAAAAGAAAATGAAAAGCTAAGTAAAGAAGTAATAGAGCAAGAAAAATTCAAAAATAATTATTTTGTGAATTTATCTCATGAGCTTAGAACTCCTATAAATGTTATAGCCTCAACGGTGCAGTTAATAAATGTACTTAATCAAGGTAAAAATATAACACAAGAAAAACTTAATCAGTATATGGATATTATAAGTAAAAGTTGTGATAACTTATTAAAAATAATAAATGATATTATAGATAGTTCAAAAATAGAGACAGGTAAGTATAAAATTAATAAAAAAAATAATGATATAGTTTATATAGTTGAAGAAGCAGCTCTTAATATGAGTAAATTTATAGAAGATAAAGGATTATCTCCTACAGTAGACCCTGATATAGAAGAGAAAATTATATATTGTGATGAAATCGAAATTGAAAGATGTATAATAAATTTATTAGCTAATGCTGTTAAGTTTACTCAAGAAGGCGGAGAGATAAAGGTATATATAAAAGAAGTTAAAGATAACATTGAAATAACTATAGAGGATACAGGAATAGGCATATCAAAAGAAGATCAAGAATTTATATTCAAAAGATTTTCATAAGTAGATGGAACAGGAGCTATAAAATCAAGTAGTAGTGGAATAGGTCTTACACTTGTTAAATATATAGTAGAGCTTCATGGTGGATATATTAGACTTGAAAGTGAGCTTAATAAAGGCAGTAGATTTACTATAGGAATTCCAAATATAGTCGAGAATATAGAATGTAACAATGATAGTATAGTTTAAGTTTATAATAAATTATAAATTTATATATGATATATTTAATAAATTAGAGTTGTTGAGTTTTTAAAACTTAGCAATTCTAATTTTTTGTCTGAAGATATTTGATTTTAATATAAATCTAATATCTGGGCTTAAAAAATATAAGTGATGGAGTATTTATTATGAAAGTAGAATCTATTGAAAATGTAGATAATTATTTATCTAATGAACCATTTAAAATTTATGGTATTCAAGATTATAATGTTATAGAATTCTCACATAATTACTTCAATAATTCTCCTAATGATTGGTTTAATAAATAATTACTATTAAATAAATATTAGAAAATGCTAATTGAATTTGAATATAAACTAAAAGATTGTAATAATATATTCGTAATCATATTTTGAGAAACCCAAATAACATTTTAATTCTATTAGCCTATATATAAAAGGTTATATTCTTTCCACGGAGCTATTTTTATATTTAAAATCATAAAAAATAGTATATATCACAGGTATATACTATTTTTTAAACTTTACTTACAAATTAAATAAGGATTATTTAATAATAAGTTAGATTACATAAGCTAATTTATAAAGGAGTATGAAAATAATGTTATTAATAAAAAACGGAAAAATAATGACAATGTGTGGTAAAACATATGATAACGGATCTATTTTAATAAAGGATGGAAAAATCATAGATATTGGCGAAAATATTGATATAACTGATGAAGATTATACAGTAATAGACGCAAAAAATTACTGGGTTATGCCTGGAATAATAGAGGCACATTGTCATATAGGTATAAAAGAAGAAAGAAAAGGATTTGAAGGTGATGATTGCAATGAGATAAATGAACCCATCACACCATATTTAAGAGCATTAGATGGAATTAATGTTATGGATTCTGCTTTTCACACTGCAATAACTTCTGGAATCACGGGGGTTATGGTCGGACCTGGAAGTTCAAATGTAGTAGGAGGACAATTTGCATTCATTAAAACTCATGGCAGAGTAATAGATAATATGACTATACTTGAACCAGCAGCAATTAAGGTTGCATTTGGAGAAAATATAAAAACAAACTATAATCAAAAAAATATGGTTCCATCAACTCGCATGTCTGTAGCAGCTCTTTTACGTGAAGAATTATTTAATGCTAAGCAATATAGTCAAAATAAACAAAATGCAATGAAAAATGGAGATAATTTTGATAAAGTGTTTAGAAAAGAATGCTGGCTACCTGTAATTAATAGAGATATTCCTATTAAAGCACATGTACATAGAGCAGACGATATTTTAACTGCAATTCGTATAGCAAAAGAGTTTAATATAAGATTAACCTTAGACCATTGTACAGAAGGTCACTTAATTGCAGATGAAATTAAAGATTCTGGATTTCCAGCAATAGTTGGTCCATCATTAGCTGTTAGAAATAAAATAGAAACTCAAAATTTAGATTTTAAAACAGCTGGAATATTACACAAAGCTGGTGTTAAAGTAGCAATAACAACAGATCATCCAGTCACAAGAATACAGGATTTGCCTATTTGTGCAGGATTTGCAGCAAGAGAAGGTTTAGGAGTAGAAGAAGGTCTTAAATCTATTACTATAAATGCGGCAGAGATATGTAATGTATCAGATAGAGTTGGAAGTATTGAAATAGGGAAAGATGCGGATATTGCAATTTTTAATGGAAATCCAATGGAAGTATTTACAAAGGCTATGTACACTATAATTGATGGTGAAGTGGTCTATGAAGCTAAAAGTATTAAAAATTAGCTAAAAAATTAAAAGCAATAGGTATTTATTAAATTTACCTATTGCTTTTAATTTTTTATAAATATATTTTATAAACTTACCAAATTTACATAGTGTTAAAAGGTATATTATATAAACAAAAGGTAAATACTACAGAGAAGAAAATTGAATAAAAAATTAATAGAATGGAAATAAGATGTTGTAATCATTTTGTATTAAAAGTGATAACAAAATCACCTTTTATTTTGTTATCACTTTTTAAATAAGAATTAATTCTTATTAGATTTTTAGGCAATGCACTATCTATTATTGTTATTGCAGTTGTTATTGTTGTTATTACTATTATTTCTAAAGTTGTTGTTATTATTGTTGTTATTGTTATTTCTAAAGTTATTGTTATTGTTGTTATTGTTATTATTGTTATTACAGTTGTTATTATTGTTATTGCTACTATTTCTAAAATTGTTGTTGTTATTATTGTTGTTGTTTCTACAGTTATTATTATTTGAATTTATCATTTTTATCACCTCCAATTCACTTTTATTATAGGTAAAAACTTATAAAAATATACTATATATTAAAAAAGTAATCATATGTGCATTTATGGTAATTTAATAAATACACATATATGATTAGTTTATGGTAAAATATGTAATAAAGTGGGATTGATTTATAGTTATGAAAAAGCAAGAGGGGAATAATATGTTATCTATATACAATAAAATTAGTGATTATATAATAATATTAAAACAGAATGGAGAAATAATTTTTTGTAATGAAAGCTTTTTAAAGAGGTTAAATTATAGTGAGTATGATATATTAAACTTGAATATAAATGAAATATTAATAGAAACAAAACAAAGATATTATTAATATTGTAAAAAAATCTAACCAAAAAGATAAAATCTTAGAATTTTATTCTAAATCAAAAGATACTATCAAAATTAATTCAAAAATAAGTATAGAAAATTTTAATGATGAAAAAAATATTTTTATTATAGGTAAAGAAATAAATTCAAGGCCGTATACAATAGAAATATTAGAAGACCTTTTAGATAATATTAATATAGGAACATTTATTGTAAATCCGAAAGGGAAGTATTTATATGTAAATAAGGCTTTTAGTGATATGCTAAATAAAAAAAAAGATGATATTATAGGATCTTATAGTAATGATTACTGGAAATACAATATATGTAAAGAACTTGATAAAAATAATAAAGAAATATTTAAGAATAAAAGCCCTAAAATACTTAATGAAAAATTAGAGTTTGAGGATACTGAAAACTGGTATGAAAGTTATAAGTGTCCAATATACGATGAAAACGGATTTGAGAAGTATATTATAGCTACAACTCAAAATATTAATTTACCAAAAACTTTGTCAGAAGAGTTGTATAAAAACTATAATTCACTTACAAATAAACATAGTATTGATTATAGCAATGTAGATTATAATAATAATTTAAATAAAATATTAAGTGAAATTGGAGAACATATATTGAACTACACTATAGCGGATGGAATTTCTATATTATTATATAATGAAGAAAGAGAAGGGTTGATACCTATTATAAAGTTAAAAAAATCTAATATATATCTTAAAAATATAGACTTCATACCTTTTAGTAAATCTGAAGTGTATTCAGATAAGTATAGAAGTTATTTTAACAAAATAATTAAAAAAGAAAAAATAAATAATACATCTACTGTTAATTATAATAGATTGGATGATATAGATTATTCTGGAAATTATGCAATAGAATTATATGATGAATTCATAGGGATAATAGGATTAAGTTATAGTAAAGGAAATAAGCCTAAATTTAATAGCGATGAATATATGAAGCATATATGTAATAAAATAGCCATGATAATTCAAAATATTAGACTTTCATATGAAGTATCAATTGAAAATAAAAAGCGAAGATATACAGAAAGAGAGCTAGAAAAATATTTAAATGTATCCGTTGATTTAGTAGCTATAGTAGGAAGAGATGAATATTTGAAAAGAATTAGTCCTAATTGGTGCAATGTTTTAGGATGGACAGAAAAAGAGTTATTATCCATGCCAATTACAAATATTATTCATGAAGAAGAGTTGCAAAAGTTTGCAGGTAAGAATAAATTAGAAAATATCGATAAAGGTATTACGAGAAATATTATAAGATTTAGACATAAAAATGGCAATTATATTTATCTTGAATGGAGTAGTGAGTATATATATGAAGATGATGTATATATAACAACCGCAAGAGATATTACTAAAAAGTTAGAAATAGAAAAAGAAAAAAAGTATTAGAGGAAACTGTTAAGTTAGAAATTATAAAAAATGAATTTTTTTCAAATATATCTCATGAATTTAGAACTCCAATAAATATTATACTAGGTACTATGCAAGTAATTAATAAAAATATAGAAAAAGGTAGTATAAGTATAGATAGCTTAAAAAAACATACAAATTATATAAGGCAAAATTCGTATAGATTATTAAGACTAGTAAACAATTTAATAGACATAAGCAAAATGGATATAGGAATGTATGAACTTAGATGTTGTAATCAAAATATTATAAGTATTATTGAAGATATAACTCTATCTGTAGCTGGATATACGAAAAATAACAAAATAAATCTTGTATTTGATACAGACATTGAAGAAGTAATTACATATTGTGATCCAGATAAAATAGAAAGGATAATGTTAAATATTTTATCTAATGCAATAAAGTATACACCAGAATATGGAGATATAGAAGTTAAAATTAATTATAATGAGGATGAAATATTAGTTTCTATAAAAGACAGTGGAGTGGGTATACCAAAAGATAAATTAGATATTATATTTGATAGATTCGGACAAGTAAATGGATCTTTTAATAGGAAATGTGAAGGTAGTGGTATTGGATTATCACTAGTTAAAAATTTAGTAGAGATGCACGGTGGTAAGGTAAGTGTAAATAGTAAAGTAAATAAAGGATCAGAGTTTACATTTAGCATTCCTATTAGGGTAGAAAAAAGCACATGTAGTGATTATGATGCTGATAGAAAGTATAAACATGTAGAAAGATGTGAGATAGAGTTTTCTGATATATATAGTATGTCAATGTAAGATATATAAGGGAATAAGTGAATTATATTATATGCTGTAGTAAAAAACTACAGCATATAATCATGTATAAAACCATAATATTCATAGTTATTGAACATAGGAAAAGTGGAATCAAATTTTATATAGATAGGAGTATTTTTAAGCTCTTTATATTGATTTAATAAATATCTATCACCATAAAAAATATACTCAAGAGCTGAAGGAATATGATATTTAAAAATATCATATTTTTTTGAAGCGGATTGAAAATCTAAATTTCCAATAAAAGCATAAAAAAATAACATATAAGAATTATTGTTTAATAAGCACCATTTACCTAATAATTCATCTCGAAGTTCTTGACTTATAGCTGAATAATTATAATCAATTCCAACATCTAAAAACCTCATTGCTGTAGTATCAGAATGTGTAAGCGTATACATTCTACCATTTATTGGAGTATATAGTGTGGCAGGAGGCATAAAATTAACTTCAAGTTTACTAGTATCAAGATCCATATCATCACCAACCTTGGTTATTATATCTCACTAATTAAAATATAACTTTTAAGTATAAATGTTACTAATAATTTTGAAATTCATTGAATTAGATAGTATAAAATATAATTTTTAATAATGAATAAATAATGAATAGGCTTATATAAAGTTTGTTAAAAATAAGCTTAAATAAACAAATGCTAATATATCTATGAAGATTCATGCATAGCAGTGGAAAATGGAGGTTTTTAGCATGTTTTTAAGAAAAAAGAACTTTATAACTATATTTATGATAGCCTTAGCTGTAGTATTAACAAATTTATATGTATTCGCATCAGATGATGTTAACTGGACTGAAGCTGATAAGACAAATGATAGATGGCAACAATGGTGTGAACAATGGGAAACAATAAAATATGATTGGACTCAATTATCACTTACACCAGGTAAGAATGAATCAGAATTAAACTTTGCATGGTATTCATTAGAAAAAGAATCATCACCTAAAGTAAGAATAAGTAAGAGTTCTGATATGAGTAATGCAAAAGAGTTTAGAGGAAGTCAATCAAGAGCAGTCACAGGATATAAATCTAATAAAGTAACAATTACTAATTTAGAGAAGAATTCTACATACTATTATAGTTATGGTACAGATGGGAAATGGAGTGATCCTATAATTTATAAAACACAATCAGTAGATAAGTTTAGATTTATATTGGTAGGAGATCCACAAATTGGGGCTTCATTAAGAAATATTTCTTCAGGTGAATTTGAAGAACAGGGTCAAGATAAAGCAACTAGAAATGATACATTTAACTGGAATAATACTTTAAATAAAGCTTTACAAAAATCACCAAATGCTAGTTTTATACTTTCAGTTGGTGATCAAATACAAAGTAGGAATAAAAAGGTTGATAGAGAAGCATCTTTAAATTATACAGGAAATGAAATAGAATATTCAGGGTTTTTAAGTCCCACTATATTAAAGTCATTACCGATTGCTACATCTTTAGGAAATCATGATGCAATAAGTGGCAATTATTCTTATCATTTTAATAATCCAAACACAAGTAGTTTAGGTTCAACAGCTGGTGGAGGAGACTATTATTTTAGATATGGTAATTCTATATTTTTAATGTTAAATACTAATAATACAAATGTAGAAGAGCATGAACAATTTTTAGAAGAAGTATTAAATGATAATAAAGATGCAAAGTGGAGAATAGTAGTTGTACATCAAGATATATATGGTTCGGGAATACATTCTAATGAGCCGAGTATAGTAAATTTAAGAGACGAATTAGTGCCTATACTTGAATGTCATAAGATAGATGTTGTATTTACAGGGCATGATCATGCTTACTCAAGATCTAAAATATTAAAAGATGGAGAATTGAAAAGTAATACATATATAAGTGATGATAAGTTTAAGTACTATTCAGAGCAAGAAGTAAATCCAAATGGAATATTATATATGACTTCTAATTCAGCATCAGGTAGTAAGTATTATCCAAATGTATCGAGAAAACAATCATATATAGCATATAGATGGCAAGAAAATGTTCCAACATTTTCTACTGTGAGTATAGATGATGAAAGCTTATCTATAAGCACATATAGAACTGATACTATGGAAAAAATAGACCAGACGTATACTATAATAAAATCAAGTGATAAATCTAATTAAGTAAGATGAATAATAAAATCAAGTAATAATGATTATATTAAGAAATTTATTTTAGAAAATTAATTCTATTAGTATAATATTTTAAAAATAATATATAACTTAAGGTTAAATTAAGGATAATGAATTATAATAGTATTTGTGAAATAATGAAAGAAGTCTTACAGATTTCGTTAGTAAAAATTAATTAAGAGGGAGTAATATTAATTATGAAAAAAAGTAACAAAAAAGGTAATAGTTCAGTAGTTTTAATTTTATATGTAATATCTGTTCTTTTAGGTATTTACACAATATTTACACTTTATAACTCATACACATACATATCAAGTCTTGTATCTCAAGGACTTGTAATAAGTGATGAATTAGCAAGTGTAATAAGTTATGTAGTAGGTGGTTCTGTACCGTATATGTTCTATTCAATAGCTATATGGGCGATAGGATATACTATAAAAAAATTAAACTATATAGCAAGTGAAGTAAAAATAAGTAATAAAGAAATACAAGAAGAAATAATATCTGTAGACAATAATAATATAACAGAAGAAATCGTATTTACAGATTCTGACGATGATACACAATCAGAATTATAATAAAAGGTACTATTAATAAGTATAATATTTACATAAAATAGGGCTTAATCTATTTAACTTTTTAGATTAAGCTCTATTTTTGTAAATAAAATATGTTTAATAATAAATTAATGCCACAAAATAATATAAAACAAATTAATATGTTGTGGAGGCAGATATGAATAAAAAACAGATTTATATTTTAGCTACAGGAGGAACTATATCAGCACAAGGTGATGAAGGAAAAACTTTAGGATATACAAATGGGGTATTTAAGGTAAAGAGTCTTATTAAAAGTATAAAAGGAATAGATGATATTACTAAAGTTAATGGAGAGCAGATATTTAATATAGCAAGTGAGGATATGTCTATAGATAAATTATTAATTTTAGCAAAGCGAATAAATGAGTTATCTAAATTAGATAATATAGATGGATTTGTTATAACACAAGGTACGGACATATTAGAAGAAAGTGCATTTTTTTAAATTTAGTAGTAAAAACAAGTAAACCTGTAGTTATTACGGGAGCAATGAGACCTGCAACATCAAATAGTGCAGATGGCCCTAACAATTTATATGATGCAATATTAGTAGCATCTGATGAGGCTTCAATAGGAAAAGGTGTTTTAGTAGTTTTTGCAGATTATATTATAAGCGCTAGAGATGTACAAAAGATTGATACATTTAGGCCACAAGCATTTGCTGGAAAAGAATTTGGATGCTGTGGATATATACATGATAACATTATAAACTTTATAAATAAATCATTAAAACCTCATACGATAAATAGTGAATTTAATATTGCTAATATTAATTCATTACCTAAAGTAGGTATAGTGTATTTTGATGTTAATTTAGATTCTGATATTTTTGATTATTATATAAATCACGATTATAAAGGAATTGTTATAGCTGGATCAGGTAGTGGTATGATAAGCAAAAGGTGGAAAAGTAAGATCAAAGAAATGACTAAAAACTCTATAGCAGTTGTAAGGTCATCTATTGCTACAAGTGGTAGTGTAGATAGGGATAGCATAGATAGAGAATATAGAACTATACCATCTTATACACTGACACCATTAAAAGCTCGAATATTACTTTCATTAGCATTAGAAAAAAGTAATTCATATGAATATTTAAAAGGTGTTTTTGAGAAGTATTAAAATTTTGCTATAACAAGCAAATAAAGTATATAAATTAATAAATGTATCTATTTATATTAATGTGTGTTACAATATATATTGTAGTACCATAAAAAAAGAAAAACCTTAAGATAGGTTTTGATAGGAGAAGTTATATGAATAACGGTGTAGTAAAATGGTTTAATAGTGAAAAAGGTTTTGGATTTATATCAGTAGATGGTGGAGAAGATGTTTTTGCACATTTCTCAGCTATACAATGTGATGGATACAAAACATTAGAAGAAGGTCAAAAAGTAAGCTTTAATATAGTTAAAGGTGCTAGAGGTCCTCAAGCAGAAAACATAACTATATTATAATGATATATATTGTTTCGGAAAGATCCTTAATTGGATCTTTTTTTATATTTATAATAAAATTAAAAGGAGATATTAAGTATGTATAAAATTGGAGAACTTGTTGTTTATAGCAATGAAGGAGTATGTAAAATAGAAGAAATAAGCGAACTTAATATTCCGGGGGTTAATAAAAGTAAAAAATACTATATATTAGCTCCGATGCATGGAAATGGAAAGGTATTTGTACCTATTGATACAAAAGCATTTATGAGGGCTATCATAACATACGAAGAAATTCAAAATTCGATTAGTAAAGTATCTTTAATAGATAACTTTGAACATGATATGAAAAATGCTAGAGCATTAGAAGATCATTACAAAAAATTATTAAAATCTTATGAATGTATAGATCTATTAAATATAATGGCAAGTATTGATAATAAAAAGAATAACTTAATGAAAAATGGAAAAAAACTTAATCAAATAGATGAAAAGTTTATGAAAATAGCTAAGAATTTACTTGATGAAGAGTTCTCTATGGTGTTAGGAATACCAAAAGAAGAAGTGGAGAGATATATTCAAAATAAAATAAACTAGCAAGAAAGTACTATCAATTAAGTTTGATAGTGCTTTTTTATTTAAAATTATTATAATTTAAAATTATAAATAGAATAAACTACTATATAATATAAATTATAAAATTATTAGGAGTAAGATATATGAGAAAAATAGTAAAAGTAAGAAATTTGGAAATAGGACAAGGAATACCTAAAATATGTGTACCTTTAGTTAGTAAAACTGATGAAGAAATAATACAAGATGCAAATAATTTAAAAAACTTTAAATTAGATTTAGTAGAGTGGCGAGTTGACTATTATGAAAATGTAGAAAATTTAAATAAGGTTAAAAATATATTAAAAGTACTTAGAAGTATATTAGATGATCTGCCAATATTATTTACATTTAGAAGTAAAAGAGAAGGTGGGGAAAAAGAAATATTTTTAGAATATTATAAAAAACTTAATAAAGAAATAATTGAAACAAAAATGGTAGATTTAATAGATGTAGAATTATTAGTAGGGGATGAAGTTGTAAAAGATATATCTAAGTTTGCACATATCAATAACGTAAAAACAGTAATATCAAATCATGAATTTTATAATACACCAGAAAAAAATGAAATAATTAGTAGACTTTGCAAAATGCAAGATTTAGGTGCTGATTTACCAAAGATAGCAGTTATGCCACAAAATTCAAAAGATGTAATAACTTTATTAACAGCAACAGAAGAGATGGTAAGAGAATATTCAAAAACACCTATTATAACAATGGCCATGGGGAAATTAGGTCTAGTAAGTCGCTTAACAGGAGAAATATTTGGATCTTCACTTACATTTGGATCTATAAAAGTAGCATCAGCTCCTGGTCAAATAAGAGTAGAAGAATTACAAAAAATACTTAACATAATACATTAAAGTAAATAAAATAAATTTTAAGCGCAAAAATTAAGAAATTAATTTTACGTAGTAACAAATTTTGACAAAAAAGTAATATTCATATATGGTAAAATGGCTAAAATAGGGGGAATTACTATGAATATAATAGAAAAAGACTACTCGGATAAAAGACAAAATAAAAAAAATATATATATAGCACTTACCCTAATTATTTTGTCTATAGTTGTTGCTATAAATACATTTCTTAGTTTTAAAATAGATGTGGGATATTTAGAGGCGACATTAGGATTTATAAAGTTATTTAGTTTTATAATTTCTATATTAGGCTTCATAAGTTGCTTAATTAGTTACAATAGAGTTAAAAAAGATAGCATATTTATTATTTCATTAATGTATTTAGGATTATCAATAGATATATTATTAGAACAAATTGATTATCTTACTTTTTATAATAATGAATTGACTATCCCTATATACATAACTGTATCTACATCTATACTTAGAGTTTTAATTCTTTGTATAGCTTTATCTAAAAATAATAAATTAAAAAGTATGATTGTTGGAAATAAAATAAAGTCTATAGTATTTGTTATGGCATATACTTATGTACTTGGTATTATTGAAATGAAATCGAATATATTCAATTTTAATAAGAATGCTTCACTTTATTTTATATTATATAACACATTTTTAGCTACTGTTTATGTTATGTCTTCTCTTAGATTATTTATTAGAGGTATGAAAGAAAAAGAGTATATATATTCAGTTTTAAGTTCAAGCATATTTATATTATCTATAAAAGCAATATTTGCAATATTTGCATTAAATAGAGTAACGTTTATTTATAAGTTGGTTTCAGTAATGTTAATATATATTACATATTTAATAGTTATTATGGGAGCGTTAATTGAGTTATATATTCGTATAAATAAAACTAACATATTAAATGAAAAGCTAAGTGCTTTTTACAATTTAGTTAATAATAATAAATATAGTGGCATGTTAATATATAGTGAAGAATTTGATTTATTATATGCGAATAAAAGAGTAATGGACTACTACTTAATGAAGCACAATACTTCAGATTTAAATAAAATTGAGGAGATTTCAAAAAATGAGTTTAACTTAGGTAATAAATCAGAAGAAATAATTAATAAGTTATATGAAAATGGTGTATGGAGAGGAATTATAAATAGTTCATCAACTAATAAAGTTGTTGATTGCTGGATTCAATTAATGCATCCAAGTGAAGATAAAACTGAAATTTCAGTGACATATATTGATATATCTGAAGAAATTAAGATGGAGATAGAGGTAGAAAAACGGAGAGTTTATGACAAAGAAAGAAGTAATTTTATTGCTAACATATCTCATGAATTAAAAACTCCATTAAACTTATTTTATTCTACAACTCAATTATTAGATAGATTTGTAGATAAAAAAGAAGAAGACTTTAGAAGAATTTACAATAAATATAATAAGACATTAAGTACAAATTGTAATAGGATGATGAGACTAATAGATAATATTATGGATTTATCAAGTGGTGATGTAGGAATTCTGAATTATAAATTTAAAAACTATAATATAGTATCTATTATAGATTATGCTTTATTAAAATATATAAATATAGAATTTGATACAAATGAAGAAGATGTTATTGTAAAATGTGATGCTTCAATGATTGAAAGAATGATACTTAACTTATTATCAAATGCAATAAAATTTTCTAGTGAAAATACAAGAATATTTGTTAATGTATTTGTAAATGATGACTGGGTTGAAATTTATATTAAAGATGAGGGGATAGGAATTTCTAAGAAAGACCAAGAAATTATATTTAATAGATTTGTTCAAATTGATAAATCATTTACTAGAATTAATGAAGGAATTGGAGTTGGTCTAAGCGTTGTAAGATCTATCGTTGATACTCACAATGGGAATCTATATATAGATAGTGATATTAATAAGGGAAGCGAGTTTAAGATAGTATTACCTAATCAAAGATTAGAGGATTTAGGATTAGAAAATTATGATGTAAATACAAATAAAGTAGAACAAGAATTATCTGATATATATGAATTGTTAGGATAAATTTAAATAAAGTAAAAGGACTCTAATTTATAATAGAGTTCTTTTTTATTACTTTTTATCATTAATATGAATATATATATTGTTTAAAAGTTTATAAATTAGATATATAACATAAAGAAGAAATAAGGTAAAAAGAGTAATAAACCTATAATTTATTGACAAGATATGATAAATGAAATAAAATGATAATGATTATCAATAAAAATAAATTATAAATAAAATATTTTAGAAAAGAAGGTAAAACAATGAATCAAGAATTAGTAATAAGTGAATTAAGAGCAAAAGCAGGGGAAAAAAAGCAAGGGCTTATAAATATACTAGATACAAAAACACAAATGCCAATAACAATAATAAATGGTAAAAATGATGGAAATACAGTACTTATAACAGCTGGAGTACATGGATGTGAATATCCATGTATAAAAACTGCAATAGAGCTAGCAAAAGAAATTGATCCACAAAAAGTAAGTGGTAGCATAATAATAGTACATCCTGTAAATACTCAAGGATTTATAGGTAGAAATGCAGCAATTGTTCCAGAAGATAATAAAAATATACTTAGAGTATTTCCTGGAGATAAAAATGGAACTATATCAGAGAAAATAGCTTACTTCATAACTAATGAGTTAATATCAAAAGCAGATTTTTACTTTGATATACATGGAGGAGATCTGCATGAAGATTTAGTACCACACATATATTATCCAGGAATGGCAGATTCAAAAGTAATGGAAAAATCAATAAAGTTAGCAAAGCACTTCAATGTTGAATATTTTGTAAAATCAAACACTACAAATGGATCATACACTAGTGCGGCTATAAATAAAAATATACCGAGTTTATTAATTGAGCGCGGTTCATGTGGACTATGTAAAGATGACGATGTAAAAGCATATAAAAAAGATATGTTAAATATATTATCAGTACTAGATATTTTAAATTATAACAAAACTGACAATGATTGTACTCCTAAAGAAATAAAAGAAGCTAAATATTTGGATTCTCTAAGTGAAGGATGTTGGACATGTTTTGTAAAAGCTGGAGAAAGTGTTAAAAAAGGTGAAAAGTTAGGAGAGATAACAGATTATTTTGGAAATGTAGTAGATACTTATTATGCAGATTTTGATGGAGTTGTTTTATACAATACAGTTGCATTTTCGGTTACAAAAGGAAGCTCTTTAGTAGCATATGGGAGAATTTAAATTAGACAAAGAAACAGGTGAGAAACATAGCTAAATATATATTAAAAAGAATTTTAGGAACGATACCCCTTTTAATAATTGTATCATTTATATCATTTTCTCTAATGAATTTATCATCCTCAGATCCAGCTGAAATTATGCTATCTTCACAAGGCACAGTGGTAACTCCAGAGCTTTTAGAAAGTGTAAGAAGTGATATGGGACTTGATAAACCATTTTTAACTCAATATATAAATTGGCTTAAAAGTGTATCTCATGGTGACTTAGGAACATCATATTCATCTGGAAGAAGTGTTATAACAGAACTTAGAGAATATCTGCCTTACACTATAGTATTGGCAGCTAGTTCGATGATACTAACTTTAATAGTATCTATACCTTTAGGTATAATATCAGCAGTAAAAAAGGATAAATTTATAGACCATCTTATAAGAGGACTTACTTTCATAGGAAACTCCATCCCAGGTTTTTTATTAGCCCTTATATTGTTACTTATATTTTCACTTAAGTTTAAACTATTACCAATATTAAGTGAAAGTGGGTTTAAAAGTATAATTTTACCTACAATAACTTTATCAGTGGCAATGACAAGTAAGTATATACGTCAAATAAGGGCAGTAGTTATAGAAGAATTAGAAAAAGGATATGTAAAAGGTTCAAGGTCAAGAGGTATAAAAGAAGGTGTTATACTTTATAAGAATGTATTAAAAAATATAATGATAACAGTTATAACTCTAACGGGTTTATCAATGGGGTCTCTAATGGGAGGAACAGCTATAGTAGAGTCTATATTTGTTTGGCCAGGTATTGGAAATTTAGCTTTAAGCGCAATAGCGAATCGTGACTATCCTATTATTCAAGGATATGTTCTTTGGATGGCTGTAATATTTATTGTTATAAACTTAATAACAGACTTGCTATATAAAATAGTTGACCCTAGAGTTAGAGAGGTGTAAACATAGATGTTATTAGAAAAAACAATAATTAATAAAAAAACAAGTTTTAAAAGACTAAATAAAAGTAAAGTAAAGTTTTATACGATAATAATGATTTTATTAAGTATATGTATAATAAGTTTACTGGCACCATATATAGCACCAAATGATCCATATTTTATAGACTTAAGTAATACATTAAAAAGTCCGTGTAAAGAATACTTACTAGGAACAGATTCACTAGGAAGATGTGTATTTTCAAGGGTATTATATGGAGCAAATAGAACAATATTATCTGCTTTAATAGTAGTTGTAATAACATTTTTATTTGGAACAATGATTGGTTTATTTAGTGGATATATTGGTGGGAGATTAGATAGTATTATAATGAGAATAGTAGATGTTTTTTTAGCATTTCCAGGATTAGTGTTAGCTATAGCAGTAGCTGGATTACTTGGAGGAGGTATGCTAAATGCAATGATAGCAATTGGAGCTATAGGATGGACGAAGTATGCAAGAATTGCTAGAAGTAAGGTTTTAGAAATAAAGGAAGAGACTTTTATACAAGCAAGTAGAATAAGTGGACATAACTCTTACTATATTATGTTTAAACATATTCTTCCTAATATATTAGGATACCTTATAGTAACAGCATCACTAGATATAGGTACTGTTATAATGGAAATGTCATCGCTTTCATTTTTAGGATTAAGTTCACCACTACCAATACCAGAGTGGGGGGCTATGATAAGTGAAGGCAAAAGTGTAATTCAGTTTGCACCATGGACTATGTTAGCCCCAGGAGCAGCAATATTAATTGCAGTTATTTTATTTAACTTGCTGGGAGATATAGTTAGAGATTTGCTAGATTTAAATGAAAAATAAGCTTACAAGTAGGTGAAAGTCATAAAAAGTAAAAAAATAAGTTTAATATTCATGTTTTTATTAATCCTACAGTTAACAGGATGTAGTGTAATAGATAGTAGTATTGAGTGGGAAGAGAAAGATCAATTGGTATTTGGAACTACTTTAAGTACAAAAAGCTTAGACCCTGCTAATGGTTATTGTGGTTGGTTTACGGTTAGATATGGTGTAGGTGAGACTTTATTTAAACTTGATGATAATATGCAAGTAGAACCTTGGATAGCTGAAAACTATGAGATGATTGATGGTAAAACATGGAAAATAGAATTAAAGAATAATATAAGTTTCCAAAATGGAAAGAACCTAACACCACTATCAGTTAAGAATTCAATAGATAGAACTCTTAAGTTAAATGCTAGAGCAGAGGAAACTTTAAAAATAGATAATATAAAAGTAGAAGATAATAGCATAATAATAACTACTACTGAAGAAAACCCAACATTAATAAATGATTTATGTGATCCTTTTGTAGCTATTATTGATGTAGAAGAAGAAAATATAGATACTAATCCTATTGGAACAGGACCGTTTAAAGTTAGCAACTTTAATCCTACTGGTTCAAGTTATTTTGAAAAAAATGAATCTTACTGGGATGAAGAAGTTAAACTTTCAAGTATAAAAGTTATACCAATAGCTGATGCAGATACACTAGCAATGGCACTTCAATCTGGAGAAATAGATGTAGCTCAAGGTCTATCATATTCAATGATAAGTTTATTTGAAAAGGATAGTAACTATAAGATAAGTAGTACTGATACATCAAGAGCTATTGTTATGTACTTTAATGGAAAAAATGAAGATTTAAAAAATTCAAATGTAAGAAAAGCTATTAATATGCTTATAAATAAAGATGATTATTGTAATTCTATTTTAAAATCACAAGCAACTCCAAGTGTAGGAGCATTTCCAAGTAATACTAGTTATAGCTTAGATAAATTAGATATAGAATACGATAAAGATAAGTCTATAGAATTATTGAATAGAGAAGGATACACAGATTCAAATAATGATGGAATTTTAGACAAAGATGGAAAAACATTAAGTTTTAAGTTAGTAACATATTCAGCAAGAGCAGAACTTCCAAGCATAGCTCAAGCTATTCAAAATGATTTAAAAAATGTGGGCATAGATGTAAACATAGAGATAACTGATAATATTAATGATATATTATCATCTGGAAACTTTGAATTAGCTATATATTCAAATATAACATCAGCAACCGGGGATACATTAGCCTATTTAAATAATGCAATGAAAACTAATGGAGCATCTAATTATGGAGGTTATAGCAATAGGGAAGTTGATGAATTAATAGATAAACTAAAAATTGAGTTTAATAAAGAAGAACGTGATAAACTTGCTACAGAAATTCAAAAATTAGCTTTAGATGAAAATGCATATAATTTTATAGCAAATATGAAGATGAGTTTTGTAATGAAAAATAATGTTACAGGAATAGATCCACATCCTACAGATTACTATCAATTTAATGCAAATACGGATATAGAGTAGGTGGAAAAATGAATACTATATTAAAAGTTGAAAATCTATATGTAAACAACGCTGAAGTAGAAATATTAAGGGATATTTCATTAAGCATAAAAAAAGGTGAGATATTAGGTATAGTAGGAGAAAGTGGAAGTGGGAAAAGTACGTTAATTAGAGCTCTAATTCAAATGATGGAAAACAGTGAATATATAACAAATGGAGATATTTATTTTAAAGATAAAAGCCTTTTAAATATGTCTTCAAGAGAACTTAGAAACTTAAAAGGAAATGAAATAGGAGTAATTTTTCAAAATCCAGGCTCAACTTTAAATCCTATAAGAAAAATTGGCAATCAGTTTGTAGAAGTACTTAAAAGTCATAGTAAGATAAGCAAAAAAGAAGCGCTAAATAAAGCTAAAATAATGCTAGAAAAAGTTAATTTAAAGGATGCAGAGTGTATATTACATAGTTATCCTTTTGAGTTAAGTGGTGGTATGAAACAAAGAGTAGCTATGGCACTTGCTATGATAATGGAACCAGAGCTTTTAGTAGCAGATGAACCTACTAGTGCTCTAGATGTTACAGTTCAAGCTCAAGTAGTAAAAGAGATGATGAAGTTAAGAGATGGTTTTAATACAAGTATAATAATTGTAACCCATAGTATGGGGGTAGTATCTCATATGGTTGATAAGGTTGCAGTTATGTATGCTGGTAGTATTATAGAATATGGAGATAAAGAATATATATTAAAAAATCCAAAGCATCCTTATACTAAGGCCTTAATAAACGCAATTCCTAAATTAGATGGACGTGTTCCTGTTGGTATAGAGGGAAATCCTCCATCATTTAAGGAAAGTTTAGATGGATGTAGATTTGCACCTCGTTGTAAAAAAGCTAGTATAGGATGCAGATTTAAAGAACAAAAGTTAAAACATATTGGTAGTGAAAGATTTATAGCATGTACTTATGTAGAAGAAATGGAGCATAAACAAAATGAGTAAAGTCATATTGGAATGTAAAAATATAAATAAAAAATACAAGAAAAAGGACCATGATCATATTGCAGCAGATAATATAAGCTTTCAACTTAAAGAAGGGGAATGTTTAGGTGTTGTTGGAGAAAGTGGATGTGGAAAAAGTACATTAGCTAAGATTATTATGAACTTAGAAAAATCAGATTCTGGAGAAGTTATTTTAAATGACAAGTGTATTTCTAATATAAAAGGAAAACAGTTAAGATATATATATAAAGATATACAAATGGTGTTTCAAGATGCAATAGGATCCTTCAATCCAAAGATAACTATTGGTAAATCTATTGAAGAATATGTTTGTAGCCTTTGCTCTTTAACTAAAGAAGATAAGGAAGCCACAGTTGATAATTTGTTGAGAATGGTAGGATTGCCTATTGAAATGAAAAATAGATATCCTCATGAGTTAAGTGGAGGCCAGTGCCAAAGAGCAGCTATAGCTAGAGCTTTATCATCTCACCCTAAGGTACTAATATGTGATGAGGTAACAAGTGCTCTAGATGTATCGGTTCAAGCTCAAGTTATAGAACTTTTAATACATATGAAAAATGAATTTAACATTTCATATGTATTTATAACTCATGACTTAGCACTTGTAAGCAGTTTTTGTGATAGAGTAATTGTTATGAAGGATGGAAAAATAGTTGAAGAGGGAAGCTCAACTAAAATTATTAATAGGCCTAAGCATGAGTATACAAAACTTCTTCTAAATTCCATATTTTAATAATTTATAATAAAAGTGATGTAGTAAATAATAAACTACATCACTTTTATTATATTAACTATCTTTTTCTTTGCAATGACTGCAGACACCATTTAAAACTAAATTATAGTTTGAAATAGTTATGTCTTTTTCATAAGACAAATCATTAATGAATTTGTATATATTATCTGACTCAACATCAAAAATATTATTGCACTTTTCACAAATTAAATGTGCATGAGGTTTTATATTTTTATCAAATCTATCAGATTGACCAGTAATACTCAACTTAGAGATAATTCCCTTTTTTGTTAACTGAGATAAATTTCTATACACTGTGCCTAAACTTAATTCAGGGTTATCTTTTTTTAAACTAGTATAAATATTATCAGCAGTAGGATGAAGATGACTATTCATTACTTCGTTAAGTATAATTTCTCTTTGTTTTGAAAATTTCATTTTATACCTCCGCTTATACAATATTATTATATAATAATAATTAGTATTATTACCCTAAAATATTAATAGATAACCCATGATACTATAAATAGTTCCTATTTGTCTTCTACAACATTACGACCAACGAAGTCTGCATATTGAGGAGTTCCCAAGTGATATCCACCAGAAACTTCAAGAATAGAACCAGTTATGTAAGAAGATTCATCAGAAGCAAAGAAAGCAACTGCGTTAGCTATATCTTCAGGTGTACCCATCCTATTTAAAGGAACATGAGATAAGAATGATTTTTGGAATTCTTTGCTCATAGCATTTTTTACTGCATCAGTTTCCGTCATTCCAGGAAGTACTGCATTACATCTAATGTTATTTTTAGCATATTGCATAGCTATTTGTTGAGTTATATTATTAACTCCAGACTTAGCAACACCATAACCGATTCTTGATATATCAGGAACAGTCCCTCCGATAGAAGATATATTTACTATACTTCCACCCTTATTATCTAACATATGTGGTATTACTAACTTTGAAATTCTAAAGACACTACCAATATTTAATTCTAATAATCTAAAGAAAGATTTTTCATCAGTATTTAATAAATCAAAATCTTCATTAGGGCTTCCAGTACCATAATTATTTACAAGTATATCTATTTTACCTGCATCATTTATAACTTCATCTACCATAGTTTTATAGCTATCTACTTCAAATGCATTAAAATATACTGGCTTCATAACTAAACCTTCTTTTGCATATTTATCACATATTTCTTGTGTAACTTCTAATCTTCTAACCCCCATATAAACTGTAGCTCCATTTTTAGCTAGTTTTAAAGCTGTAGCAAGTCCGATACCTCTAGTAGCAGAAGTTACTAGAGCAACTTTATTATCTAAATTCTTCATGTCAATTCTCCTATTAGTTTATATTTAGTAATGATTACTATTATCGAATACTTTATATTTTTTAATTTAGTTTGTCAATCAAATTTTATTTTCATTGATAAAAATATATAGATATATTTATAATACCCTATAATAAAAATTTTAAATTAAAAATGTTTAAGTGAGATTATATAGGGCATATAAATATTAAGAATGAAAGTAGTAATCATTACTACTTTATAAAATTTAAATTAAAATTTTATAATAGGAGAAGAGTTAATGATATATGATTTAATAATAGTTGGTGGAGGACCAGCGGGAGTATCTGCTGGAATCTATGCAGGAAGAGCAAAGCTTAAGACATTAATTATAGAAAAAGAAAATGTAGGTGGACAGATAAAAACTACACATGAAATGGTAAACTACCCAGGAATTTTACAAACTACAGGGTCAAGTTATATGGAAACTTTAAGAAAACAAGCTTTAGATTTTAATGTTAAGTTTAAAGAAGATGAAGTTATAGACTTATATTTAGATGAAGAAGTAAAAATAATTAAAACTAAAAATGAAGAAATACAAGCAAGAGCAGTGATATTTGCAACAGGTGCATCTCCAAAGAAATTAGGATTTAAAGGAGAAGAAGCATTTACAGGAAGAGGAGTCGCATATTGTGCAACTTGTGATGGTGAATTCTTCAAAGACTTAGATGTCTTTGTAATAGGTGGAGGATATGCTGCAGCGGAAGAAGCAATATTTTTAACTAAGTTTGCTAAAAAAGTAAGAGTAGTAGTAAGAAAAAGTGAATTTAGTTGTGCAAAAACTATAGCAGATAAAGTTAAATCTCATCCAAAGATAGAAGTATTATTCAATACTGAAGTAGAAGAGGTCGGAGGAGAGGGAGTCCTACAATTTGCTAAGTTTAAAAATAATCAAACGGGTGAAAGGCTTGATTATAAAGTAAGTGAAGAAGATGGAACTTTTGGTGTATTTGTGTTTATTGGATATAAACCACAAACAGAGCTTATCAAAGGGAAAGTTAAATTAGATGAACAAGGATATGTAATAACTAACGAAAATATGGAAACTAATATATCTGGTGTATATGCAGCAGGAGATTTACGCCCAAAGTTACTAAGACAGGTAGTAACAGCAGTAGCTGACGGGGCAATAGCAGCAACTAATGCTGAAAAGTATGTAGATAATCAAAAATATAAATTAGGAATAGAAGATGAAGAAGAGATAATTCAACAACAACATACTAATGAGGAAATTATTAAAAAAGAAGTAAAAACTGATTTTATAGACATAAATGATAAAAATAGAAAAAGTAATCTTTTAAATGACGGTCTTAGAAATCAAATTAAATCAATACTATCAATGATGGAAAAAGAGGTTACCTTAGTATCAATAGTAGATGAAAGTATTGATAAATCAATTGAATTTATGGATTTGATTTTAGATATGGCATCTTTAGGAGAAAAATTAAATATAGAAATTTATAAAAAGAATGAAAATCTAAAAATGGAAGAAATGATAAATGCAGATAAGCTACCAGTTGTAGCTTTATTAGATAAAGATAAAAAATATAGTGGAGTTAAGTTCCATGGTGTTCCTGGAGGACATGAATTAAATTCATTTATATTAGCTATATATAATTTAGCAGGTCCAGGTCAAGCAATAGATGACAACTTATTAAAAGAGATAAGGTCATTTGATAAAAAGACTAATATAAAAGTAGTAGTTTCTCTGTCTTGTACATTATGTCCGGATGTAGTTGTAGCATCACAAAGACTTGCTATGGAAAATAAAAATATAGAAGCTGAAATGATAGAGTTATCATTATTTGAAGATATTAAGAAGAAATATAGAATAATGAGTGTGCCAGCAATAATTGTAAATGACGATAAAGTTCATTTTGGTGTTAAAAAAGCAAAGGAAATATTAGATTTAATAAATTAATAAAAAATTTTAAAAATATGTTTAAAGACTAAAAAGTAGGGAATATATAAGATTAAGATAATGAAAATCATAATCATTACTGATTTTAAAAACACAAATAAAATAATAATTTAAATATAAAGGAGAAAAAATTATGTCATTAATAAACAAAAAAGTATCTGAGTTTAAAGTTCAAGCATATCAAAATGGGGAATTTAGAGAAGTAACACTTGAAGATGTAAAAGGTCATTGGTCAGTATTTGTATTCTATCCAGCAGACTTTACATTTGTTTGCCCAACTGAATTAGGAGATTTAGCTGATAACTATGAAAAATTCAAAGAAATAGGATGCGAAGTTTATTCAGTATCAACAGATAGCCACTTTGTACATAAAGCATGGGCAGATGCATCTGAAACAATAGGAAAAATACAATATCCAATGTTAGCGGATCCAACTGGAAAGTTAACTAGAGATTTCGATGTTATGATAGAAGAAGATGGAATGGCTTTAAGAGGAACATTCATAATAAATCCAGAAGGAGAAATAAAAGCTTACGAAGTTCATGACTTAGGGATAGGAAGAAATGCAGAAGAATTATTAAGAAAAGTTCAAGCTGCACAATTCGTGGCAGAACATGGAGATCAAGTTTGCCCAGCTAAATGGATTCCAGGAGCTGAAACATTAGTACCAAGCTTAGACTTAGTAGGAAAATTATAATAATCCATTTAATCAATAAAATAATAAAAGACATAGTATGATGTTTTCATTGTAAATATAATTACATTGAGACATCATGTTATGTCTTTTTTATTTAATAAATTATATTAATTCATTAAATTTATATATAAAGTAGTTTATAATATAAAAATTAATATACGTGAGATGTTATAATAGCATATATATATAATTGAAATAGTATTAAATATAAATAGGTGATAAAATGGAAACGTACGATTATATAAAATTAAAAGAATTAGAAAAATGGAAAAAGAAAATAAGAAAAAAACCATCTATAATAGATAAGGCATCAAAAGGAACTCAAAATAAATTAAACTCAATGCTTCCTAAAAAATATCATGAAATAGTAACTATTGCTATAAAAAATATGACAAAGGTAGTTTTACTTGGTTCTAAGTATATAACTAAAAAACCTATAAAAAATATATTATTAGAAGAAAGAGATAATTTAGTTTATGAAAAAATAAAGTTTTATAAAAATGCTGCTATGATAGAGGGAGCAGGAACAGGAGCAGGAGGGATACTTGTAGGTTTTTGTGATTTTCCACTACTTTTAAGTATAAAGATAAAACTTCTTTATGAAATTGCCAGCATATATGGATTTGATACTAATGATTATAGAGAGAGGTTATATATACTTAATATATTCCAACTTGCTTTTTCTAGTAAATCTCATGTAAATTTTATATTTAATAATATGGAGTGCTTTGATGATTTTAAAGATGATTTATCTAGTGATATTAATGAGTTTGATTGGAGAAGCTTTCAACAAGAATATAGAGATTATATTGATATAGCAAAGTTACTTCAATTAGTACCAGGGATTGGCGCTTTTGTTGGGGCTTATGTAAATAACAAATTAGTTGATAAATTAGGTGAGTATGCAATTTATGCATATCATATGAGATTATTAAAGAGTGAATATTATATGCATAAAAAAGATAATTTTATATATAGAAAGTACAAGAGAATTATAAATAAGTTTAAATAGTGTAAGATTTTATATGTTGTATATAAAATTATTTGGAGAATAAAATATGAAAAATAACAAAAATTTATTTTATAAAATATTAAAAAATGGAGGATTATTTTTAATATTAATAGCTATTACATTTTATTTTATTTTTAAAAGCCTAGATATAAATAAAGTAATTAAGACGATTTCACAGATAAATATTTTTTATATAATTCCAGCAATAGTATGTATGTGTGTATATATTTTTTGTGAAGCAAGTAATACAAAAAGAAATCTTATAGCTTTAGGATATAATCCAAGTATATTTAGATGTATAAATTACTCAGTAAATGGATTCTTTTTTAGCTCGATTACACCATCAGCATCTGGTGGACAGCCAATGCAAGCTTATCAAATGTGTAAAGATGATATAAAAATCTCACATGCAACGTTAGTACTTTTAATTGAGCTAATATTTTTTCAGGTAGTTACTATAATGTTTTCATTAATTGGATTTTTTACACAACAGTCTTTATTATTAAGAAGTATTGGCTCAATTAAGTACCTTCTTGTTTTAGGATTAATATTAAATATTATAGCACTGCTGTTTTTATTATCAGCAATATTTTCATATTCTGCGATAAGAAAGGTTTTTGATTTCGTAATTAAATTAATTGAATCACTAGGATATAATAAGGTAAAGAAAATAAGGGATAAGGTATATTCTATAATTAACGAATATGAAGAATGTTCTTTATATATTACTAGAAATAAAACGATTATTTTAAAAACATTTTTGACTACATGTATACAAATCTTTGCAATTCACAGTATTCCATACTGGGTATATAGATCTTTTGGTTTTAGTGGATATTCAATATTTACCTTTGTAGGAGTTCAAGCTGTTTTATTTATAGCTGTATGTGCACTTCCCCTTCCTGGAGCAGTAGGAGTAAGTGAAAGTGGATTTTTAATGTTATTTAAATTACTCTTCCCAATAAGAGTATTAAGTGAAGCTATGTTAATTAGTCGTGGAATTAGTTTTTACTTATTTTTATTTTTAAGTGGAATATTATTAATAATATTAAAAATACAAAATATAAAGGTAAAGTTAACAAATGAATAAATCATATCACTATAATTACTAAGATAAAAAAGTATATAGTCTGGATTTATAAGAAAATAGTATAAAGCTAAAAACGATGAAATAATTTTTCATCGTTTTTTTATTAGAATTAAGTATAAAGTTAAATTATATAAATTTATAATTTTGGAATAATTATTCTGTTTAAAATCATTAAAAAAGTATATTAATATAATATTAATAATTATAAACTTTAATATAGAATAATAGATAGGGGAGGTATATTATGGACGAATCAAGAGCTATTGAAATGATAAAGAGGAATCCTTCTATTATAAAAAATATAAATAATCCAAGCGAAGAAATGAAATTATTAGCCATAAAATTAGATGGTCTACTATTAAGATATATACAAAATCCAAGTGAGGAAATGAAGGTTATAGCAATAGAAAATAATGCAAGAGCAATTAAATTTATAGATAATCCAAGTGAAGAAATGATGATAAAAGCTATAAATGATGGATGGAGTATATTAGAATATATAAAAAAACCAACAGATAAAGTGATTAAATTAGCAATTGATAAAGCTGGTTGGGCAATTCAGTATGCAAAAAATCCAAGTGAGGAACTACAGTTGCTAGCAGTAAGAAAAAATTATGATTCAATAAAGCATATACAAAATCCTTATGAAAGTGTTCAGGAAGAAGCTGTAAAAATAAGCTATGATGCATTAAGATATATAAAATCACCAAGTCTTAAGGCGCAAATTGTAGCTATAAAAAGTAATGAGGCAGCAATTAGTTTTATGGTTGATTTAGATAAGGAAAAGATATTAAAATTTTTAAGAGTAAATATATTAATAATTAAATATATTGAAAATAGGATACCAAGTGAGATATCAAAAGAAGATATAGAAAAAATATTGATAGAAATACTATCAAAAGAAGATGTAGAAGAAAAGTATGTTAGAGATTTCTTAAAATGTAGTACTATAGATAGAAATAGTGATAAAATCCAAATGGACAAAATAATGTTTATTTATAAGTACGGAAGTAAGAAAGCAAAAAAAATAGCTGTAGATGAAAAACTAAAGATGATATAGGAGAAAAGATAAAATGAATTTTATAGACACATTAAGAAGCGTTGACTTAGTATTATCTACTGGAGAAGTACCTTTAGTAGTTGGAGAAAGTGGAATCGGAAAAACAGCTCTAGCAAAAAGACTCGCTAAAGAAAATAATTGGAGCTTAGTTGTAGTTGATGGAAACTTACTTAAAGAAGGTGAAATAGGGGGGCTACCAACTGTAGAAAGTTATGGAGACAATAAAAAAACTACTATATATGCAGTTCATCATAAGTTAAGAGAGATAGATAAAGAGATATTAAAGGGTAAAAGTGTACTTTTATTTATAGATGAAATAAATCGTTGTGAGCATACTGTACAACAAGAACTTATGAATCTAATTTTAAACAGAGAAATAAATGGATACAAGTTACATGATGATGTAAAAATACTAGCTGCAATGAATCCATCAAGTAAATATGGTTCAGATTTTGATTATCAAGTAGTTGATATGGATGCGGCACAAGAAAATAGATTTGTATGGCTTAACATGGAACCAGATCATTCACAATGGCTAAGCTGGGCAATAGATGCAGGAATAGAACAAAAAGTTATAGAGTTTATTTCTACATTCCCAGAGTATCTTCATAAAATAAATGAAGATGATGTACGAGCTACACCAAGAAGTTATGAAAGAGTTTCTAAAACTTACAAAATGTACAAAGAAAATAAAGAAATAATATCTAGAGCAGTATTTTTAAATGTTATAAAGGGAAATGTAGGTAAGATTATAGCAGAAGAATTTATAAGTTTTATAGAATCAGACTGTTTACCACTTATATCTTATGAAGATGTATTTTCTGGAGAAATTCTTGAAGAATCTATAATAGAAAAAATAAAATTAGAAAGTCATACAAGACTTTATTTAACTGCGGTAAATATATTAAAAATATTAGAATCAAATATAGAAAATGAAAACTATAGTAATAATGATATAAATAGATTTGTAGAATTTATAAAAATATATCCAGTTGATTTAATGGTAGGTATAATGAAAGATTTAAAAAATAGTTATGAAAAAATTTATAAAATAGTTATAGAAAATGAAGAATTTGTAGACTTGTATTTTAATGCTTACAGCTTAATAAGAGGTTAATATTATCATGGAAAGTTATTTTGAAAAACAAACAAGAAGTCTTTATGATAAAGCTATTGAAATAGTTAATAAAGCAACTGAATTAAAGTTAAACTCAGGAAATGTAAATTTTGAAATAGACATACCTAAAGATTTTAAAGAGGAATTCTTTACTATTGTAGATAAAGTGAGTTTAAGTCTTATGGAAGATAAAGATAACTTTTATGGCTACTTCTTATTTCAAATGGGTAGAGATATAAAGTTCGATATAAGTAGTCCAAGTGCAGTTAACTTCAAGGGAGCTAAATATGTAATATACTTTAATCCGTTAATATTTCTGAATCTTAACATGAGACAGATGGAAAGTACTATTAAACATGAAATTCTTCATGTACTATCATTACATTTAATAAGAGCAAAAGAACTAAAAGGTAGATGCTCAACATTGGCAATCAATATGGCGATGGATATAATAGTAAATAAATATTTAGACTATTTGCCGCCATATGCTACTACATTAGAGTGGGTAAATACACATTATTCTATGAACTTAGAGCCATATGAAACTTTTGAGTATTATGTAGAAAAGATTCAAATTGAGTTAGATTTACAAGAATCTGATAAAGATGGAGAAGAAAATGATGCCGATTTAAATGATAATGTAGAGAGTGAATTTAGACCGGAGAACACTCACGATATATGGGAAGAATCTGATGAAATAGATTCTAAAACTGTTAGGGAATTTACAGAAAAATTTATAGATAATTCTTTAAAAAGTACGGTTCCATCATATATTAGTGATATGATATCATCATTAAAAAGCAGTAAAGGAGAGCTTCCTTGGAATTTATACTTAAAAAAATTAATGGGAACTGTTGAAAGTAATAAGAAGAAAACTATAACAAGAAGGAATAGAAGGCAACCAAGTAGATTAGATTTAAGAGGCCAGCTTAGAAGTCATAAAGCCGAAGTTGCAGTAGCAATTGATACTAGCGGAAGTATTAGCGATGAAGAATTTAAGCAAGCTATAAAAGAAGTACTTAATATAGTAAAAAACTACAATCATGAGATAACTATTATAGAATGTGATAATGAAATAAGGCGGACTTATAAGGTTAAGAATATTAAAGACATAAAAGATAGACCTAGTATAAGAGGTGGAACTAAATTTAGTCCAGTTTTTGATTATGCTAATAGGAATAAGATTAATTTATTAGTATATTTCACTGATGGAAAAGGAGAAACTAGATTAGAAGTTATACCAAGAGGATACAAGATATTATGGGTTATTTCAGGCAGAGGAGATAAACTTTCTTTAGCTCAGCCTTATGGGATAGTTAAGAAATTAAGTAAGGTTGAAGTAAAAGATGATATATTTGATATGAATGATGTTAGAAGTGATGGATATTCAATGAATAACCAAGCTCCAATTTTATAAATATTGCTTAGAGAAAAGACGTGCTAATTGGAACTTAGCATGTCTTTTATTTTATATTATATTTAGAATGTTAGCTTGTATGTATTAAAAGTCAGAAAGTATGAGAAAATATAGCAAATCAGATATAATTGTTATATATAGATAAGTCAAATAAGCAAGGTTTATATTATAGATAAAAACTATTTGAATGTAGATAAAAACTATTTGAATGTAGATAAAAAGTGTAGTAAAATACTAATTTAGAAAAATAAGAGGTGAAATTATGAAAAAGAAATTATTGAGTTTAGTACTTTGTACTACAATGCTATCGACAGTATTAGTAGGATGCAGTGCTAATAAAACAGAGTCATCGAAAAAAGAATCAAACGTTCAATCAGAACAAGTAGATAAAGAAAAAGTATTTGTAACTCCAGAATGGGTACAAAGTGTAATTGATGGAAACCAGCCGGAGTCAGATAACTATGTCATCTTAGAAGCTTCATGGGGGACATACAAAGATAGCACAGATTATACAAAAGGACATATACCTGGAGCAATTCATGTTGATATAGCGAGTGTGGAATGTGAGCCATATTGGAATTTATCTGATGCTAAAGTAGTTGAACAAGGAATGTTAGATTTAGGAATAACAAAAGATAAGACAGTTATACTATATGGAGCTGATGTTTCGGGAACAGCAAGGGTTGCTTATGCATATCTTTGGGCAGGTGTTGAAAATGTAAAGGTTCTTAATGGAGGGCTAAATGCATGGACAGAAGCTGGTTATGAAACAGATACGACTATAGAAAAAGCAGTAGCTGCAACCGATTTTGGGACAACTGTTCCTGCACATCCTGAATACTGGATGTCTATAGAAGATGCTCAAGATAAGTTAAATAATGACTCTAACTTCCGTTTAGTAAGTATAAGAAGTGAAGCAGAGTTTATAGGAGAAACAAGTGGATATAACTACATAGATAGAGCAGGAGAACCTAAAGGTGCTGTATGGGGACGTGGTGGAAGTACTGCATATACTATGGAGGATTATACTAATGAAGATGGCACATATATAACGTTCGATCAAATGAAGGAATTATGGTCAGATTGTGATTTTAATTTAGATAATGAACTTTCATTCTATTGTGGAACTGGATGGAGAGCTACAGTTCCTTGGTTAATATGTTATGATGCAGGATTAAGAGATATGACTGTTTACGATGGTGGATGGTATCAGTGGCAAATGAATGATGACCTTCCAGTACAAGTAGGAGATCCAAGTAGTGATAGTGTTGTTTATACAACAGTAGGTGAATTATCAACAGATAAGGCAGCAAAATAAAAATGAAAAAATCAAATAAGATATTTAATATAATAGCTACAGTCTTACAAATTTTGTTATTAGTAGGTGCTTACTTAGTGAATTATTTTACTCATAAAAAAATGGGGATGCTAAGATATATAGTATATAAAAATAATTTACTAGAAAATAAATATCCAATAATGAAATTACAATATATTACTATCGCTATATTTGCTATATTAGTAGTATTGATTTTAGCATTATATATTAAAAGAAAGTTACAAATGAGTAAATATGCATTAAGTATGAATATTTTTATGGTTATACTTTTCGCTATTTATGCAGGGTTTACACTAATAAATTCTACTGAAACATTAAGAGCTTATTATTATATAGGTTTCATGTTAGAAGTAACTGTATTTATTCAAATTATCAAAACTGGAATTGAAGTTTTAATATATAAAACAAATAAAAATACACTCATTTAAATGGGTGTATTTTTATTTGTGAAAAATCACAGAAAATGTTAAATTTCAAATAAGTTAATACGAATGCCCTTAGTTGGGAAAACGTATTGCTGATAGAAATCTTGTTTGATAATATTTTAATAGAAAAACAAATAAATTAAGTATAAAATATATACAGAAGGGAAGGGATAGCGTATGATGCAAAAAATTCAAAAATTTGGGGGAGCCATGTTTACTCCTGTATTATTATTTGCCTTTGCAGGTATAGTAATAGGGGTAGGTACTTTATTTACAACAGAAGCAATCATGGGATCATTAGCAGCTCCAACTAGTATGTGGTATCAATGCTGGAATGTAATACTTCAAGGGGGATGGACAGTATTCAATCAATTACCACTACTATTCGTTGTAGGTCTTCCAATAGGTATGGCAAAGAAACAAAATGCAAGATGTTGTATGGAAGCACTTGTACTTTATTTAACATTCCATTACTTCTTAAGCACTATACTTTCTCAATGGGGAAATGTGTTTGGTGTTGATTTTGCAGCAGAAGTAGGAGGAACTAGTGGGCTTACTATGATAGCTAATATCAAAACATTAGATATGGGTATGATAGGAGCATTAATTATATCTGGTATAGTTATTTATTTACATAACCGTTTCTTTGATACAGAATTACCTGAATGGTTAGGAACATTCAGTGGATCAACATTTGTTTTTATGATAGGTTTCTTCGTACTTATTCCAGTTGCTTTAATTGCAGCACTTGTATGGCCCAAAATACAAATGGGAATGCTAGCATTCCAAGGATTTGTTAAGGGAGCTGGAGCATTTGGTGTTTGGGTATTTGTCTTCTTAGAACGTGCACTAATACCATTTGGTTTACATCATATCTTATACTCACCATTTTTCTATGACAATGTATTAGTACCAGGAGGTCTTTATGCTTACTGGGCTACTAAATTGCCAGAACTTGCATCATCAACAGCTTCTTTAAAATCATTAGTTCCTGAAGCTGGATTTACTTCAACTGGTTTTTCAAAAATATTTGGATGTGCAGGTGCAGCATTAGCATTTTATGTAACTGCAAAACCTGAAAAGAAAAAGAAAACGCTTGGATTATTAGTACCGATAACTTTAACTGCTATATTCTGCGGAGTTACAGAGCCAATAGAATTTACATTCTTATTTATAGCACCATGGTTATTCATAGTTCATGCTTTCCTTGCGGCAACTCTTTCAACAGTTATGTATCTTGCTGGAATCGTAGGTATACACTCTGGAGGAGTAATAGAAATGGCATCTTTAAACTGGATACCATTAATGAGTGCACACTGGAAGCAATACTTATTAATGCTAGGTATAGGTTTAGTATTTACAGGAATATGGTTTGTAGTATTTAAATTCTTAATAGAAAAATTTGATGTTAAAACACCAGGTAGAGAAGATGATGAAGAAGTTACATTCCATACTAAAGCTGAATATAGAGAAAGACAAAATGGTGGTGTAGTTGATGAAAAGTTAGCTCTTGTAAAAGGCATATTAGAAGGTTTAGGGGGAGCAGAAAATATTGTTGATGTAACAAACTGTGCTACTCGCCTAAGAGTTAATGTAAAAGATGAAAAATTATGTAAGGATGATGTATATTTTAAATCAATAGGAACTCATGGATGTTCGGCAAATGGTAAGTCTTATCAAGTTATAGTAGGACTTAAGGTAGCAAAAGTGAGAGATGATTTTGAGAATTTATTAGCAAACAATAAAGTTACAAACTAATAGGTTAATTTAGAAAGTAGGAGATACAATGAGTCAAGTTAATGCAATAACTAGTAAAAATAATAAAATAAATTCATTGAGTAAGTATTATAACATAGCAAAGATATTACTTACACTAACACCATTTATGGCATTAATGTATTTATCTATGGAATCTGCGAGAATGGGAGTTGCTATGCAACAAGCGATACAACAAAATCCTAAGCTTACAATACTATTTTTAGTATCTATGATAAATCCATTTATAGCATACTTATTAATATTTATACAAAAGAAGATTGAGTCAAGTGATACATCGTATGCAATTACAAATATAGTTATGTTTATAGTTGCAGAGATATTATTACAGAATGTGTTATATGTAATTTTATTTGGAGTTATTTTATATAAAACCCTTAAAACATACAATGTGACTATTAAGGAGAGCTTTAAAGAAAAGTTAAAAGATAAATTTCTAATGACTATTTCAGGTAGCTTAGTTGTTATTGGATTAGCTTGTATATGTTTATTTGCTACGATAAGAATTAATATGTAAATATAAAAATCGAAAGAGCATGGTAATATATTTATTGCCATGTTTTTTTTATTACTTTGTTATAAACAAACCTGTGAAAAGTCACAGAAAATGTTATAAAAAACAATTAAATTAACAATATCCCTAATAAAGGAAAACGTATTGATATAAGTTTTTTTTAAGTATACTATGTACTCATAAGATAAATAAAATAATAAAAATTTGGGAGGAATAGAGATGGAAAATAAAAAATATTCAGTTGTAGTAGCAGGTGGGGGAAGTACTTTTACACCAGGTATAGTATTAATGTTATTAGAAAATATGGATAGATTTCCAATTAGATCAATAAAGTTTTATGACAATGATGCAGATAGACAAGAAACAGTAGCGAAGGCTTGTGAAATATATTTAAAAGAAAATGCACCAGAAGTGGAATTCTCATATACAACAAAACCAGAGGAAGCATTTACTGATATAGACTTTGTATTAGCACATATAAGAGTTGGAAAATATGCAATGCGTGAAAAGGATGAAAAGATACCACTAAAATATGGCGTTGTAGGTCAAGAAACTTGTGGACCAGGAGGAATAGCTTATGGAATGCGTTCAATAGGAGGAGTTATAGAAATACTTGACTACATGGAACAATATTCTCCAAATGCATGGATGTTAAACTACTCAAATCCAGCAGCAATAGTAGCAGAAGCAACAAGAAGATTAAGACCAAATTCAAAAATATTAAATATATGTGATATGCCAATAGATTTAGAAGAAAAAATGGCTAATATGTGTGGGTTAAAATCAAGAAAAGAAATGCAAGTATCTTACTATGGATTAAATCATTTTGGATGGTGGTCAAAAATATATGACAAAAATGGAAATGACTTAATGCCACAAATAAAGAAACACGTAGCAGAAAATGGATTTGCAGATGCACTATCAGATACTAACCAACATGTTGATGATAGCTGGAGAGAAACTTTTACAAAAGTAAAAGATGTTTATGCAGTAGATCCAACCACAATACCAAATACTTATTTAAAATATTACTTATATCCAGATTATGTTGTTGAACATTCTAATCCAGAATATACAAGAGCAAATGAAGTAATGGATGGAAGAGAAAAACATGTATTTGGAATATGTAATGAAATAATCGAAAAAGGAACAAGTAAAGGTGTTGAAGGATTTGAAGCCGATGCACATGCAACTTATATAGTAGACTTAGCTTGTGCCCTTGCAGAAAATACAAATGAAAGATTCCTTCTTATAGTTCCTAATGAAGGAGCAATAGAAAACTTTGATAGAACAGCAATGGTAGAAATACCTTGTATAGTTGGTAGAAATGGATATGAAAAAATATGCCAAGGGGCTATTCCACAGTTCCAAAAAGGATTAATGGAACAACAAGTAAGTGTAGAAAAACTTACAGTTGAAGCTTGGATAGAAGGTGATTATAACAAGTTATGGCAAGCTATAACACTATCAAAAACAGTTCCAAGTGCAAGAGTGGCTAAGCTTATATTAGATGATTTAATAGAAGCAAATAAAGAGTATTGGCCAGAATTAAAAAAGCCAAATGAATTAAAAAAAGAGTGTGAAGTATATGCTTAAACTATTTAGCAAAAATAAGAATAAGAATGTAAAAACAAAAGGTTTTTACTCTATAATGGATGGTAAAAGCATAGATTTATCTCAAGTAAATGATGAAATGTTTTCTAATAAATTATTAGGAGATGGTATTGCAATAGAGCCTACATCAAATACAGTTGTATCTCCTTGTGATGGTGAAGTTACATTAGTTTCAGATACAAAACATGCAGTTGGGATAAAGAATGAAGATGGAGTAGAAATATTAATTCACATAGGACTTGATACTGTAAACTTAAAAGGTGAAGGATTTGAAACTTTTTGCAAGGTAGGAGATAAAGTAAAAGTAGGGGACACTTTAGTAAAAGTAGATAGAAAGTTATTAAAAGAAAAAAATATTCCAGATGTTACAATGATGGTTATTGTTGAGCCAAATGGACATACAATATCTGAACGTAATATAAATCAATCTGTAGAATGTGGAACAAGTTTATTAGTAAAATATGAATAAAATATATAAAGAGCTAGCTTCTAACTATAAATGAAGCTAGCTCTGTTAATTTAAGATATTTTTTTAGTTTCAAATACATTGTTTTCTTTGTTCATTTTTATTATTGAACTTGTAGAATATAGTAATCCTGAATATGCTATTATTGCATATATTACTGTTGATATCCAAGCGCTTGTAAATCCAGACTTATCAACTATTAACCCAAATAATGTAGAACCAGTTCCAAATCCAGCTGCAAAGAATATTTGTACAATACCTAATATAGTACCAAATTCTTTATTACCAAATAAAGCACCAGTCATATAAGAAGGTCCTATTATATATGAGAACATAGATATTCCTAAACAAACTGAAAATACAAATCCAAGTGCATTTATTTGTCCCACAAATATTAAACATAGACCACAACATATAACCAATAATCCTGCTAATACAAGAGATTTAATTATTCCAAGTTTATCAAATAAGAAACCTCCACATAAATTACCGAATATTGAGAATAGTCCGAATAAAGAAGCAACTAAAGCTGATCCAAGTGTAAATATTTGTTTTTGTTCTAATGATTGCAAATATGGTATGAATTGTAGAGCCATTCCACCAACATATAAACCAACAAATATAAACGATGTTGCGAATATCCAGAAATATTTAATCTTACTAACTTCTGCAAAAGTATATCCCCAGTTAGAATTTTGCTTTGAATTTGAATCATTTTTAGATTTCTTTGACTTATTCATTTCTAACTCAGCTTTTGATTTTGGGAATCTCATTATAAATAATGCTACAGGTAATGCTACTATTATAGCTAATAAACCAAATCTTAAATAAGCACCTTTGTAACCAATTTGCGGGTTAGATAACCATTTACCTGCAAATTGCTGAAGAACCATATTACCTAGTCCACCACCAGAGAATGCAAGACCCATTGCGATACCTTTATTTTCTGTAAACCAACTATTTATAAGTGTTGGAACACCTATAGCAGATATTATAGCAGATCCGATTTGAACGAATATAGATAATGCATAGTAAGCAAATATGTTACCTCCAGCCAAAGACATAGCTGAAAATGCTCCACCTACTAAAATTACTCCTAAAGCATATAATAGTTTTATATTAATTTTAGGATTAGAATACAATTTTCCTATGAAAGGAGAACATAGTGCTGAAACTACAGTTCCAATTGTGAATATTAGTGAAAATTGAGTATAGGTAAAACCTTCTCCTGAAGTTACATAATTTGTAAAAGCAGGTTGAATATTAGCTGCCAATGAATATGGTACTGCTTGAATCAGTATACAACCAACGACTATTAACCAGCCATAGAAAAATGAATTTTTCTTTTTTGTGTTTTCCATAATGAATACCTTCTTTACCTTAATATTTTTATAAAATTTATATGAAAATTAATAAGAAGATTGTATAAAATAACTTCTTAGATGCAAATAATAACATAATTCGACAAAAAAAACAATAAAAATACAGTTGAATCAAATTGAATTAAAATGATTCAAAATAAAAGTTTTAATGTAGTACATTTTATTTATCTAGAAAAACGTTAATAGGTAATATATAATTTTACTTATAGGGTAAATTTATTAGGGAAAATATATGAAAGAAGAGATTAAATGTATGAAATTACAAGAGTTAATCAATAAGTATTATCATCGATTAAATGAAAATGATTTTTATATTTGGGATTATATATCTAATCATAAAAAAGAATGTGAAAAGCTTGCTATTGATCAATTAGCATATAAATGTAATGTATCAAGAACAACTATTCTTAGATTTGCTCAAAAAATATCTTTAAAAGGGTATAGTGAATTAAAATTATACTTAAAATTGGAAAATCAAGATACAAAGGAAAATACAAATACAACTGAAATGGTATGTAATACTTACTATGATGTAATTAAAAGTATAAAAGAAAAGGATTGTACTGAGTTTTTTAAAAAATTTGACGCAGCTAGAAATATTTATGTATATGGAGTTGGAATGGTTCAATCATCAATTAAAAAAGAGCTTAAGCGAATATTTATGACAAGTGGAAAAATACTTTACGATCTAAGTGGGTATAGAGAATCAGAAATATCTTTAAATATTGCAAATAGTGAAGATTTATTTATTATTATATCTGTATCAGGTGAAAATAAATTTATCATTGATTTTGCATCAAAGTTAAATATTAGAAATATTCCAATACTTTCGATTACAAAGTTAAAAGAAAATACATTATCTCAGATGAGCGATTATAATCTGTACATATCATCTGTTACATTACCAGGAACAATAAATGAATTAAGCTATGACTCGGTAACATCCTATTTTATACTAATTGAAATCTTATTTTTAAAATATATTGAATATAAAAATGAAAAAGGGGCATAAATTATGGACATAAGATTAGAGACTCTAATTTATGATAACTATAAGAAATTAAATGAAAATGATAAACATATATGGAATTATATATTAAATAATAAAAGCAAATGTGAAAGTATGTCTATACAAGAGTTAGCATCTAACTGTAATGTTTCTCATACTACTATTTTAAGATTTGCTCAAAAGATAGGATTAAATGGATATAGCGAACTAAAATTTTATTTGAAATTAGAAAATAATAAAAAATGCACATTTGATAAAGGTGAAATTATAAGTATATCTGATGATATAAATAAAACTATTGATCTATTAATACAAAGAGATTTCTCAGACATATGTTACTTACTAGATAGTTGTAAAAATATTTATGCATATGGAACATGCGAGATACAAAGTAATGCAGTAAGAGAGTTAAAAAGAAATCTTTTGTCTATTGGTAAGTTAGTTAATATTGTAGAGGGTAATGATGAAGTAGAGACAATAACTAACTATATTACAGAAGATGATATGATATTTTTAATATCTCTATCAGGTGAAAATAATACTGTAAATAAGTTTGCAAAAGATTTAAATAATAAGGGGGTGAAAATTATTTCTATCACTGAGAGTGGTAATAATACATTATCAAAGATAAGTGATATTAATATACAATTTTACACTCATGAAGTTATAAGACTAGAAGATAATTTACAAATATTTTCTGCCTCACAATTTTTTATAATAAATGAATTTTTATTAGTAAAATATTTAGAATATAAGTATTCTAAATAGATATGATAGTGAAAATTCGCTCATAAAATGTATATGATTAATTATTATCGTATTTATTTTATGAGTGAATTATATATTAGAGTTGACAGTTATATTAATACTATATATAATAAATTTAATTTAATTAAATTAAATTTTAAAAAATGATATTGGAGATGTATATATGGATAAATATGATAAAATAAAGTTGGAAAATCAATTATGCTTCTCACTATATGCTTTATCAAGAGAAGTAATAAAGCTATACAAACCTTTATTAGATAAATATAATCTAACATATACACAATATATAGCAATGCTAGTAATGTGGGAAGAAGAAAAGATTATTTTTAAAGAATTAGGAAAAAGGCTGCATCTTGATTCCGGTACACTTACTCCAGTAGTAAAAAAACTAGAAGCTATGGAACTAGTAACTAAATATAGAAATAAAGAAGATGATAGAGTAGTTACAGTAGAGCTAACGGAAAAAGGAAAATTATTAAAAGAAGATATAATTGAAGTTCCAGAAAAGATGTACTCTATGTGTAAAAGAGATGGAGTAGATTTATTATATTTAAAATCACAATTAGATAATTTATTAAAAATATTTAATTAAAAATATAAAAGTTAAGTTCTATAAGGAGGTTAACTTTAATGTTTTTAATATTATTAATTGAATAAAATTAAATTTATATAAATTAAGGAGTATAAGTATGAAATTTTATAATTTTAAAGCAAAAAAGATGAATGGTCAGGAAATAAGTATGGAATACTTTAAGAATAAGGTTGTATTAGTAGTAAATACAGCAAGTAAATGTGGATTAACACCACAGTTTAAATCGTTACAAGAATTATATATAGAATATAAAGATAAAAATTTTGAAATATTAGGTTTTCCTTGTAACCAATTTGCAAAGCAAGATTCTGGTACAAATGAAGAGATACATGAATTTTGTCAGCTAAATTATGGAGTAAGTTTTAATATGTTTGAAAAAATAGAGGTAAATGGAGAGAATGCACATCCCTTATATAAATATTTGAAAGATGAAGCCAAAGGTTTCTTAAGTAAAGAGATAAAGTGGAATTTCACTAAATTTTTAATAGATAGAGATGGTAATGTAGTAAAAAGATATGCACCTACAGTATCACCAATTAAGATCAAGAATGATATTGAAAAATTATTAATTAGATAGAAGAAATATATCAATATATGAGTAGCTTAAGAAGGTAATATAGAAATCTTTTCATCGGTGAAATACTTAGAAAAATAAAATCATAAATGTGCAATGATACTAAGAAGTTAATAATTACATTTATACAAATAGAAAATATTAAAAATAATTAAGAAAACGTTGACATACACATGCGGAATTGTTACTATATAAATAACTTAGAAAATTAAATGTAACCGGATAGTGATTGTTTAAATACAAGCTAAACCTATTTATTACTTAGGCTAATACAAGTCTATTTAACGTGTAATAAATAGGTTTTTTTATGTTATAAACCAAGTAAAATCAAAGTTAATCGTAGAAAAAGAGATAAGGGGGGAATCAGAATGATTATTGAAAAAATACTTAATAATAATGTTGTTATTACAAATGACGAAAATAATAAAGAAATAGTCGTTATGGGAAGAGGTATAGCTTTTAAAAAGCGTACAGGAGATTATATTCAAAAAGATATGATAGATAAAGTATTTAAACTTTCTGATCCAAATATGTCTAATAAATTTAAAGAGTTAATATCAGATATTCCATTAAAATATATGGAGTTATCAGATGAAATAATTTTAAATTCAAAAAAGAAGTTAGGGAAAAAATTAAATGATAGTATCTATATTTCTTTAACTGATCATATGCATACAGCAATAAAAAGAGCTCGTGAAGGTATAAATGTAAAAAATGCTCTTCTTTGGGATATAAAAAGATTTTATAAAGAAGAATTTATAATAGGACTAGAGTCTTTAGATTACATAGAGAATAAATTCAAAGTTAGATTACCAGAGGACGAGGCAGGTTTTATAGCACTACATATAGTAAACGCACAAATGGATCAAAATATAGAGATTGTTTATAAAGTGACACAAATAATGCAGGAAATAACAAATTTAGTTAAATATCATTTTGGAATAACATTTGATGAAGAGTCTGTATATTATTATAGATTTATTACTCATTTAAAATACTTTGCAGAAAGATTACTAAAAGATACATCATATGAAGACAATGAAGATGATTTATTAGATGTAATAAAATTGAAATATAAAAATGCATATAGTTGTATAGAAAAAGTAGATGAATTTATGGATAAAAAATATAATTACAAATTAACAGATGAAGAAAAACTATACTTAACTATTCATGTTGAAAGAGTAGTGAGTAAAAGTATTAGGTAGGATATAAATCCTAGAAATTAGGCTTATATATATTGGATGGTGACATTAAGTTGGCCAAACCTTCATATTTCAAAAAAGAAAGTGGAGGAGTAAAAATGAAAAAGTATGAACAATTAGCAAAAGACATTATATTTAATGTCGGTGGAAAGGAAAACATTAGCAGTTTATCACATTGTATAACAAGACTACGTTTTAAACTAAAAGATGAGTCAATTGCAAATGATAATGTACTAAAAAACATGGATGGTGTAGTAACTGTAATGAAGAGTGGTGGACAGTACCAAGTAGTAATTGGTAACCACGTTCCAGATGTTTATTCAGTTGTATGTGATTTAGCAGGACTTGGAGGGGATACTTCAGACAATTCAGAATCAGATTCACCAAAAGGGATATTCAATAAATTTATAGACATTATATCAGGAGTTTTTCAACCAATACTAGGAGTTATGTGTGCTGCTGGTATGATAAAAGGATTCAATGCAATATTTTTGGCACTAGGTTTATATGCACAAACTAGTGGTGAATATATTATGTTAAATTCAATTGGAGATGCTATATTCCAGTATATGCCTATAATTTTAGGTTTTACAGCAGCTAAAAAGTTTAAACTTAAACCATTTGTCGGAATGCTTATAGGAGCTGCTTTATGTTATCCAGGAATTCAGCTAGCTACATTATCAGCTAGTTCTGAACCTTTATACACATTATTTGCAGGGACAATGATCGAGTCTCCAGTATATATAACATTTTTAGGATTACCAGTAATAGCAATGGACTATACATCTACAGTAGTTCCAGTAATATTAATTGTATATTTAGCATCTAAATTAGAAAAAATGTTTGATAAGATAATACCTGATGTAGTAAAGAACTTCTTTGTACCAATGGCAGTTTTATTAGTTTCGCTACCAATAGGATTTATGTTAGTTGGGCCTATTGCAACATTTGGTGCTAATATGGTTGGAAATGGATTCTTATCATTATATAACTTCTCACCAATCTTATGTTGTGTATTAGTTGGTTTATTCTGGCAAGCACTTGTAATTTTCGGATTACATTGGGGATTAATACCAATAGCTATATCAAATATGATGACTATGGGATTTGATACAATATTAGTTGGAGCATTTGCACCATCTTTTGCACAAACAGCAGTAGTAGCGGCAATGTACTTTAAGTTAAAAGATAAAAAGATAAAAGAGTTATGTATACCAGCAGTTATATCTGGTATATGTGGAGTAACAGAACCTGCAATTTATGGTATAACTTTACCTAGAAAGAAACCATTTATATACAGTTGTATAGGTGGAGCGGCAGCAGGTGCTGTAATGGGTGTAATGAATATAAAAGGATACGTAATGGGTGTAATGAATATAAAAGGATACGTAATGGGTGGACTTGGAATATTTGGGATACCTAATTATATAAATCCAGCAACAGGAGATATGACAGGAGTTTATACTTCAATAGTAGCAGCAATAGTAGCGGCAATAGTAGGATTTGTATTAACATTCTTATTATGGAAAGATGATACTGTAGTAGAGGAATCTAATGATAATAAAGAACAATCAACAATAGTAAAAACTAAAAGAGAAATAATATATAGTCCAATAAAAGGTGAAGTAAAAGCTTTAGACCAAGTACAAGATGCAGCATTTTCAAGCGGAGTATTAGGACAAGGTGTAGCAATAGTACCTAAAGAAGGTAAGGTAGTAGCTCCATTTGATGGAACAGTAATGACTTTATTTCCAACAAAACATGCAATAGGAATAGTATCTGACAATGGATGTGAGTTATTAGTTCATATTGGGCTAAATACTGTCCAATTAGATGGGAAATACTTCAAATCCTTTGTAAAACAAGGAGATAAAATTAAAAAAGGTCAGACATTAGTAACATTTGATATAGAAAAAATATCAAAAGAAGGTTATTGCTTAGAAACACCAGTAGTGGTTACAAATTATTCTGATTATGTAGATGTTGTAGGAAAAACACCAAAAAATATAAACAATAGCCAAGAACTAATAACTGTTTTAGCTTAGAGTTTTTATAGGAGATAAGATATATATATTTACTTTTATCTCCTAGGGGATTTAATATACATAAATTTATGGAGGTAGAGTTATGGCACTTAGAGAAGATTTTTTATGGGGCGGAGCAACTGCTGCTAACCAATGTGAAGGTGGATATAAAGATGGTGGTAGAGGTCTAGCAAATGTAGATGTAGCACCACACGGAAAAGATAGATTTCCAGTTTTAGCTGGTAAAATGAAGATGTTTGAATGTGATGATAATCATTATTATCCTTCACATGAAGCTATAGATATGTATCATCATTATAAAGAAGATATAAAATTATTTGCAGAAATGGGATTCAAATGTTATCGTTTATCAATAGCTTGGACTAGAATATTTCCAACTGGACTTGAAGAAGTTCCAAATGAAGAAGGGTTAAAATTTTACGAAAGCTTATTTGATGAATGTTTAAAATATGGAATCGAGCCATTAGTAACGATATGTCACTTTGATGTTCCTATGTACTTAGTAGAAAAATATGGAGCATGGAGAGACCGTAAATTAGTAGAATTATACGTAAAGTACTGTGAAGCAATATTTACAAGATTCAAAGGTAAGGTAAAGTATTGGTTAACATTTAATGAAATAAATATGATACTTCATTTACCTTTTATTGGTGCAGGTCTATATATAGAAGAAGGTGAAAATGAAGAACAAATAAAATATCAAGCTGCGCATCATCAACTAGTTGCAAGTGCATTAGCTACAAAGTTAGCTAAAGAAATAAATCCAGAGTTTAAAATAGGATGTATGTTAGCTGCAGGAAATACTTATTCATATACTTGTCATCCAAATGATGTATGGAAATCTATAGAAAAAGATAGAGAAAATTACTTCTTCATAGATGTACAATCTCGTGGAGAATATCCAGCATATGCAATAAAAGAATTAGAACGTAAAGGTATAAACATATTAATAGGAGAAGATGATAAAAAGATATTAAAAGAAAATACAGTGGATTTTATATCATTCTCATACTATTCATCAAGACTTACAAGTGCAGATCCGAAGGTAGATGCTCAAACAGAAGGAAATGTTTTTGCAACTCTTAAAAATCCATACTTGGATGCAAGTGAATGGGGATGGCAAATAGATCCATTGGGTCTTAGAATAACTATGAACTCTTTATACGATCGTTATCAAAAACCATTATTTATAGTAGAAAATGGACTAGGCGCAGTAGATACTCCAGATGAAAATGGTTATGTAAATGATTATTATAGAATTGATTACTTACGTGAGCATATAAAGGCTATGATAGATGCTGTTGAATTAGATGGTGTAGATTTATTAGGGTATACTCCATGGGGATGTATTGATTTAGTAAGTGCTGGTACTGGGGAAATGAAAAAACGTTATGGATTCATATATGTAGATAAAGATAATGGTGGAAAAGGAACTCTAAAACGTAGTAAAAAGAAAAGTTTTGATTGGTATAAAAAAGTGATAGCTTCAAACGGTAAAGATTTAGATTAAGGGGGATAATAGTATGTCTTTTAGAAAAGATTTTTTATGGGGGGGAGCAACTGCGGCTAACCAATTCGAAGGAGCATGGAATGTAAACGGAAAAGGGCCATCTTGTTCAGATATGTGTACAGGAGGGTCTCATACGGTAAGTAAGAGAATAACAAGAACTATAGAAGATGGAATATTTTATCCAAGCCATGAAGCAATAGATTTTTATCATAGATACAAGGAAGATATAGCTTTATTTGCAGAAATGGGATTTAAAGTATTTAGATTTTCTATAGCATGGACTAGAATATTCCCAACAGGAATGGAAAATAGTCCAAATGAATCTGGTCTTAAGTTTTATGAAAATGTAATAGATGAATGTTTAAAATACAATATAGAACCATTAATAACAATATCTCATTATGAAGTACCATTTGCTTTAACAGAAAAATACAATGGATGGGCTTCAAGAGAAGTAATAGACTTATACATGAATTATTGTGAAGCAATATTCACTAGATACAAGGGAAAAGTAAAATATTGGTTAACATTTAATGAAATAAATTCAGCAACTATGCCTATTGGAGGATTTTTATCTCAAGGTATATTAAATGAAGGAACTACAGATTTTACTAATCAAGTAGATATACCTAAATTGAGATTCCAAGGATTACATCATCAATTTGTTGCAAGTGCAAAGGCTGTTAAATTAGCGCATGAAATAGACCCGAGCTATAAGGTAGGATGCATGCAATTATTTGCAACAATGTATCCATTTACATGTAATCCTGATGATATAGTAATGACTCAAAAAGATAGTAGAGTAATGAATTATTTCTGTGGAGATGTTCAAGTACGTGGAGAATATCCAACATATATGAATAGATATTTCAGAGAAAATAATATAGAAATAAAAATGGAAGATAGAGATTTAGAAATTCTAAAAGATGGTTGTGTTGACTTCTATACATTTAGTTACTATATGTCTATATGCGTAAGTAGTGATCCTGAGAATGCAAGCACAGGAGGCAACATTTTAGGTGGAGCAAAAAATCCTTACTTAAAGTCAAGTGATTGGGGATGGCAAATAGATCCAAAAGGTCTTAGATATACATTAAATGAAATATATGATAGATATAGAATACCAATGATGATAGTTGAAAATGGATTGGGAGCTTATGATAAAAAGGAGATTAATGGAAATATTAATGATGATTATCGTATAGAGTACCTAAAAGAACATATAGAGCAAATGAAAGAGGCTGTAGAAGATGGAGTAGACTTAATAGGATATACTCCATGGGGTTGTATAGATTTAGTAAGTGCATCTACAGGAGAAATGGCGAAAAGATATGGATTTATTTATGTAGATAAGTATGACGATGGTAGTGGAGATTTATCTAGAAATAGAAAGAAAAGTTTTTATTGGTATAAGCAAGTCATAGAATCTAATGGAGAAAAATTAGAAAATATTGAAACTGTATTAGCATAAAAGTAAATAAAATTAATAATAAAGAAAGAGCATAGTTATGCTCTTTTTTATTATTAATTTTATTTTGTTTAAGATGTATTAAAAAAAATAATTAATAAAAAATAAAAAAAGAAAACTTTTTACAACATATAAATCGTCATATATATGAGAGGTGGACGAATAAGATGAAATTACTAAGCTTAGGAATTAAAAAAAAGGAAAAAGAGGTAAAAAAATATATTGTCGACAATAAAGAATCATTATATAGATTTGCTTATACTTATGTAAGAAATGAAGATGACGCATTAGACATAGTTCATGATGCTATATGCAAATCTTTAACTAATGTAGACACTCTCAAAGATATAGATAGTATTAAACCTTGGATTTATAAGATAGTAGCTAATACAGCAATTGACTATATAAGGAAAAATAGCAAGTATGTTATAGGAAGTGATGACTTAAATTTAGAAGAATCTACTGAGTATGATACATACGAAGATATAGATCTTCAAAGAGCACTAGAGGTATTACCTGAAAAGTATAAAGATGTGATTGTTTTAAGATACTTTGAAGATATGAAAATATCTGATATAGCAAAGATTTTAGATGAAAAAGAAAGTACTATAAAAACTAGGCTTTATAAAGCATTATCTAAACTGAAAATAAGCATTACTGAATAAAAGGAAGTGAAAACTTTGAAAAGTGATAAGAAAATAGAACAATTAAAGAATGATTATATGAATATAGAGATACCAGATAAATTAAATATCGTTGTAAATGATGTACTTAATAGACGTAATAAAAAAAGTATAACTAAGGTGTCAACACTAGTAGCATCATTAGCAGTAGTAGTAGGAATTGTTAATATTAATCCAACATTTGCAAATGCTTTAGAAAATATACCTGTAATAGGTGAAGTCATAAAAGTAATTAACTTTAGAAATTATAAAATTGATGAAGGTGGACTTGATATATCAATAGACGTGCCTAATATAGAAGGTATGAAAGATACTAATTTACAATATCAAATGAATAAAGAGTTCGAAGAAGAAGGTAAAAAATTGTATGATCAGTATTTAAAAGAATTAGAACAATTAAAACTGCAAGGAGAAGAGGGAAGAGAATCCTTTAAATCCTGGTATGAAGTAAAAACAGATAATGATGATATTTTATCTATAGTTATATACAACAACACTATAATGGCATCAAGTGATACAACTCGAAAATTTTATAATATAGACAAAAGGAATCAAACAATTTTAACTTTAGAAGGCATGTTTGGAGGAACTGATTATGTAGATATTATAAGTGAAAACATAAAACAACAAATGAGAGAAAGAATGAAGGCTGATTCAGAAGTACATTATTGGATAGATGCTAATGATGGAAGTTATACATTTGACAAAATAGATAAAAATCAAGGGTTTTATATAAATGATAAAGGTGAAATTGTAATATGTTTTGATAAATATGATGTAGCACCGGGATCACAAGGATTAACTGAGTTTGTAATACCTAAATCAATAACAGATAAATTATAAATATAAATTGAAAATAACGGACATACAAACTAGAAAAATGACATTAAAGAAAGGCACTAAGAGAGATGAGAAACGTAAGAAGAAATATAAACCAAAGTAGATTAATAATATTAATACTAATATGTTTATTTTTTATAGGAATAACAAGTAAGGCTTGGTCTTACTTTGAAGAACAAAAGCAAATAAAATTAGAGCAACAAAGAATTGAAGAAGAAAGAAGAAAAGAAGAAGAAGAAAAGAAAAAGTATATGGTTGGATGTAGTAATGATGCTAAAAAATATTCTTATGATGCTAGAAAAGTAGCTGAAAAACTTAATAGCTATGATTATTCTAATAATGGAGAAAAAATAGTATTTTTGACTTTTGATGATGGAACTTCAACAACTGTAACTCCTCAAGTTTTAAAAATATTAAAAGAAAATGATGTTCATGCAACTTTCTTTGTTACAGGGGAAAATATTGAAAGAGGTGGAGAAAAAGCAAAAGAACTTTTAAAACAAGAACTAAATGAAGGTCATGCTATTGCAAATCATTCATATACTCATGATTATCGCATATTATATCCAAATAGAGTATTAGATTTAGAGGCATTTAAAGCTGATTTTGAAAAAACTGATAAATTATTAAAAGATGTTTTAGGTAAGTATTTTTCTACTAGAGTAATAAGATGTCCAGGTGGTCATATGTCATGGAAAGGTATGGATAGTTTAGATGCTTATTTAGATGAAAATAACATGGCATCAATAGACTGGAATGCATTAAGTAAAGATGCAGAAGGAGCTAAAAAAGATGCTGATCAATTAGCTAATATAGCAATACAAACATCTAAAGATAAAGAAATGGTAGTTCTTTTAATGCACGATACTTATGGAAAAGAAGAAACAGCAAAGTCTTTACCACAAATAATAAAATATTTTAAAGAAAATGGATATGAGTTTAAAACTCTTTCATAGAAGACAAAAAGATGGACGTAATATACAGTCCATCTTTTTTATTAAGTTTATTATTTTTACTATATATAAATTAAAAACTACTTAAGTTCTTTTAGAATTAAAGAAACATCCTTAAGAGTTACATTATCATAAACTCTTCCATTTATAGTAATGACTGGAGAACGACGACATGAACCAACACACCTTGATGAATCTAAGCTAAACTTTAAATCACTACTAGTTTCACCACATTTTAAACCTAGCAATTCTTCAAATTCAGCAAGTATATTACTACTATCATTTTTAGCACATGCACCACTTAAACATACTTTTATTTTGATTTCACCTTTAAGGTCAGTTGTAAAGTAAGAGTAAAAATTAACTAAGTCATGAATCTTATCAAATGAAATGTTTAGTTTTTTAGAAATATATTTTTGAACTTCATTTGAAAGATATCCAAATATTTTTTGCGCATAATGTAAAGTACGAATTACATTATCCTCGCTTTTATCAAGTGAATTTATAAATATATCTAACTCCTCAAATGATTTACTATTACGAGAAATAAAATCACACATATAAAACTCTCCTTTATATATTATACAGATTAAACTATACAATTAATAAATATACTAAAGGCATTGTAACAATAAGTACTAAAATATTAATTAAACACCTTAATATAATAATTATTATTAATACCCTTAAATTACTAGTATAAACTTTATAAGAAATAACATTAGTAAAGAATATATTAAAGTACTTATATAATTGATATTTAAACTTATAAGTAATTATCTAAAATTATAAATAATTAAATTAGGATTATTAAATAAATGAAAATATTTGATTATCAATAAAAATAATGGATAAATAATAAAGGACATAAAGTTATAAGAAATAGGAGGTTAGATATGAATTTTAAACAGATTGCTAAAGAAGTTTTAGAAAATGTTGGTGGCAAAGATAATATAAAAGATGTTATACATTGTCATACAAGATTACGATTTACATTAATAGATTTTAGTAAAGTAAATAAAGAAAATCTTTCACAAATAGAAGGAATTATAACTGTAGTAGAAAGTATGGAACAGTTACAAGTAGTTATAGGAAGTAAAGTAGATAAAGTATTTAAAGAACTAGAACCTATGGTTGGTAAAACTAAGAATAAAAATAATGAAGAAATTAAAAAAGGTTTTTCATTAAATAAGGTACTTACAACTATTGCTCAGATATTTACGCCGATTATATATGCACTAGCTGGTTCAGGAATGATAAAGGGGATATTAGCAGTTATATCTATGTACTACTTAAATAAGCATAATATAGATATAAAGCAAAATGATACATATATTATCTTAAATGCAGCATCAGATGCAGTGTTTTATTTTTTCCCAATAATACTTGGATATACAGCTGCTAAAGTATTTAAAACACATGAAATTATATCAATGGTACTTGGTGCAACTCTATGTTATCCTAGTATAGTAGCATTAATGGCAGAAGAGAGAGTAGTAAGTTTATTTAATATTAGTATTACAAAAGCAAGTTATACTTCATCAGTAATACCGATAATTATTGCAATTTGGATGTTATCTTTCTTAGAGAAATTCTTAAAAAAAGTAATACCAGATGTAATTGAAATGATAATGGTTCCTACACTTTCAATATTAATAATGGTTCCATCCACTTTATTAGTATTTGGGCCAATAGGAATATATATAGGTAATGGAGTTAATTGGTTCTATCAATTACTTATGAACTTTAGCCCAGTTCTTTGTGGAGCATTTATAGGTGGAATGTGGTGTGTATTAGTTATATTTGGAGCTCATAGACCAATATTACCAATAGCAATAAATGATATAGCTCAAAATGGACGTCAAAATTTACTAGCATTTGCAGGAGCAGCAAATTTCTCACAAGCAGGAGCAGCATTAGGTGTATTTTTAAAATCGAAAAATAAATCACTAAAAACAGTTGCTTTATCGGGGAGTATAACTGCTTTATTTGGTATAACAGAACCTGCAATTTATGGAGCTAACTTACGCTTAAAAAGGCCAATGATATGTGCAGTAATATGCGGTGCAATAGGTGGTGGAATAATGGGATATGGAGGAGCATTTGGTATAGCATTTGCAAATCAAGGTGTACTTACAATTCCAGTATATGCACAAGCTGGAGCTAAAGGATTTTTAGCTTACTTAATAGGATGTGTTTTTGCATTCTTTGGTTCAGCACTACTTACATATATAGTTGGATTTAAAGATATAGAGGAAGAGCAAGAAGAAACTTTAAAAGAGGTTGCTTAATATAGACATTAGGAGGACGTAGTATGAAAAATACATTCCCGAAAGATTTCTTATGGGGGGCATCATCTTCAGCATTTCAAATAGAAGGTGGATGGAATGAAGATGGAAAAGGAATGACAGTTGCAGACTTTAATTCATTTAAAAAGTCAGAAATTCAAGCAGACAGTAAGGTAGCTAGTGATTTTTATCATCACTGGAAAGAAGACATAGATCTTATGAAAGATTTAGGGCTAAATATATATAGATTTTCGCTATCATGGGCTAGAATTATACCCACTGGAGATGGAGAAATAAATCAAGCTGGAATAGACTTTTACAATAAGGTAATAGATTATTTAGTAGAGTGTAATATAACTCCATTTGTTACCTTATATCATTTTGATTTACCATATGCATTAGTTGAGAAGTATAATGGATGGGAAGCTAGAGAATGTACATTTGCATTTGAAAGATATGCAAAGATTTGCTTTGAAAACTTCGGAGATAGAGTTAAGTACTGGCAACCACATAATGAACAAAATTTAATGATGCGTGTAAAAGAGCGTATGAATATATATGAAACTGATAATTATAAAGTTGAAAAAATGAGAGCACAGATGGATTATCATATGTGTTTAGCTCACGCATTAGCAACAATAGCTTGCCATAATATGGTTGAAGGTGGGAAAATAGGGCCATCAATATCGGCTACAGTAACTTATCCATACTCAAATAAGCCAGAAGATGTATGGGCAGCAAAATTAAATGATAACTTTAAAACTAATTATTTATTAGACATGCACTATAATGGACAATACCCAGCATATTATATGAATTACTTAGAAAAACTTAACATAGTTCCTAATATGCTTGAGGAAGATAAAGAAATACTTAAAAATGCTAAAATGGACTTTATAGCATTTAACTATTATCGTACACTATGTGCAAGACATCTTGAAGCAACAGAAGAAAATCCAGTTGGAACTCGTGTTAGTGAGATAGATTATGATTTATATGGATATTTTAAAATTGAAAAAAATCCTAACTTAAGTGCAACAGAGTATGGAGCGCAAATAGATCCTGTTGGGTTAAGAATAGCATTAAATGAATATTACAATAAATATCATTTACCTCTTATAATTACAGAAAATGGTCTTGGAACAGCAGATACATTAACTGAAGACGAAAGAGTCCATGATGATTATAGAATTAATTACTTAAGAGATCATATAGATGCTTGTAGAAAAGGAATTGAAGATGGTGTAGAGCTAATTGGATACTGTCCTTGGTCAGTAATTGACTTATTAAGTTCTCATCAAGGGTTTAAAAAACGTTATGGATTTGTATATATCAATAGAGAAGATCATGATTTTAAAGATTTAAGGAGAATTAAAAAAGATAGTTACTTTTGGTATAAAGAAGTAATAAGATCTAATGGGGAAAAATTATAGAAATATATTAAGGCTGAACTAAAGTAGTTCAGTCTTTTATGTTAAAATGATATAAAATTAGAAAAATCTGAAAATAAAGTTAATGTTCACTTTACAATAGAAATAATATAGGTTATATTATATATAAATTAAAAATTAAATAAAAAAGATAGAGGTTGCGATCTTTAAGAGTAAATTTACAGAGTTAAGCACAGTGAAGTAAATTGAAAGGAAATATCGCCGAAACATATAACTGAGGCTTTAAGGTTATATAGTTGGGATTATGTAGAATATGCATAATACTGTCATAAATTTTATGATGAGCTATCATGACAGATATATTTTAATAAATTGGTATTTCAATTTGTAAATTATTTGAATGAAAGAATATAGTCTTGAGTGATTTCGCTCAAGACTTTTTTGTATTTAAGAAAATTATAAAAATAAAAGGGAGTGAAAGTATTGAATTTAGCACAAGCAAGAACAGAAAGAGAAAATAAAAGAGAATTAAAGGTACCTCATACTTTAGTAATCATTACTTCAATAATTATACTTGTATCAATTGCAACTTATATTGTACCAGGAGGGGCTTATGAAAAAGTAGTAAAGGTGGTAAATGGAAGTGAAAAAACAATAATTGTAGATGGCTCATTTAAATATATTGAAAGTCAGCCACAAGGAGTATTTGAAGTTTTACAAGCACCAGTAGAAGGTATTATTGGTGGTGCAGAAATAATAGCATTTTTATTTGTAGTTGGGGGAGCATTTAATTTAATTACTAGAACTAAAGCAATAGATTTTGGAATAGTGAGAGTTACTAATATATTTAAAGGAAAAGAAATTTTAGTAATTCCAATGCTTACATTTTTATTCTCATTAGGTGGTGCTGTATTTGGAATGAGTGAAGAGGCAGTTCCTTTTGTAGCAATAATTGTACCTTTAGCGCTATCTTTAGGATATGATAGTATAGTTGCAGTTGGAATTACATATTTGGCTTGTGAATTAGGATTTTCATCAGCTATGCTTAATCCATTTACAGTAGGTATTGCACAATCAATAGCAGAAATACCGATGTTCTCAGGAATAGAATATCGTACAATTATTTGGTTTATAACTACTTGTATAGGAACTGTATTTTTAATGATGTATGCATCAAAAATTAAAAAGAATCCAAAACTTAGTTTAGTTTATGAAAGTGATCAAATTAAGCGTGCAAACTTAGGTAACTGTGGAAGTGAAAATGAAGATTTTAGAATGTCACATAAAATAATATTACTTTTATTGGCATTATGTATAGGAATAATTGTATGGGGAGTATTAACTCAGGGATTTTGGATTCCTCAAATAGCTGCAGTATTTTTAGCAACTGGACTTATGAGTGGTTTTATTGGAAAACTTGGAACTGATGAAATGGCAGATGCATTTATAGAAGGTGCAAAGGGAATGATAGGAGCAGCTGTTATGTTAGTATTTGCTAGAGCTATAGTAATAATTGCAGAGAATGCTAATATAATAGATACAATTTTATATAATTTATCTCAATTAATTGGTAACTTACCACCAATGATAGCAGCTTATATAATGTATCCTATACAAATGTTTATAAACTTCTTTGTTAGTTCGGGTTCAGGACAAGCAGCACTTACAATGCCAATTCTTGCACCACTTGGAGATTTAGTTGGAATATCTCGTCAATTAACAGTATTGATATATCAATTGGGAGATGGATTTTCTAATACACTATTCCCAACATCAGGAATATTAATAGCTTGCTTGGGTCTTGCAGGTGTGCCTTATGGAAAATGGTTAAAGTGGGTTTTACCACTTCAAGGGATATTATTTATATTATCACTTGGTTTTATAACAATCGGATCACTAATGCAATGGGCATAAAATAGATGGACATTCTAGTCCATCTATTTTTTTATTATTTTTACTTTTTTGTGTAAAGTGACACAGAAATGACACAAAAATGACACAAATAGGATTAAGTTTATATGTATAATATTGTAAGGTATTTATTGTAAATATATATGAGAGGATTTAGAAAATGAAGATGATTAAGAAAAAAATTACATTACTTTTAAGTGGTTTAATTATATTAAGCCTTACAGCATGTAGCACAAATAATACAAATGAAGTAGAAGATAAAGAATTAACAGAAAATATAGTGAATGAGAGTTCACATTATCCTGTTACAATAACTACATATAATTATGAAAAAAAACCTGTAGAAATAACTTTTGAAAAGTCACCTGAAAAGGTTGTAGCAGTATATCAAAATTCAATAGAAACATTACTAGCATTAGGTTTAGAAGATAAGATAGTAATGGCTTCTGGATTAGACCATGAAGTTAAGAGTGAATATAAAGAAGCTTTTAATAAAGTAAATTATTTAAAAGAATTTGCACCATCTAAGGAAACTATTATAATGGAACAACCAGACTTTATATTATCTTGGTACTCATTATTTGATGAGAAGAATTTAGGTGATGTGGACTATTGGCATAAAAATGGTACAAATACATATATGTCATTAAATAGTGGAGCAGTAGCAAGTAGAAAAGTGGAAAATGAAAAGATTGATATATTAAATTTAGGTAAGATATTTAATGTTGAAGATAGAGCTAAGGATTTAGTAAATGAAATTGATTTAAAAGTAAAATCTGTAGCTGATTCAGTAAAAAATAATGAAAAGCAAACTACTTTAATAATAGAATATATGGATGGACAGATATATACTTATGGAGCAAGTACATTAGGTGGAGATATGGTTTCAATTCTTGGAGGTGAGTTATTAAATCCTAATGGTGGAAATATAAGTGAAGAAGATTTAATAAAATTAAATCCAGATTCAATATTTGTAGTATATATGGATAGAAATGACGAGAATGTACCTAAAGAAGCTGTAGAAAATATTTTAAATAATAAGTCACTTGCAAGTTTAGATGCTGTAAAAAATAATAGAATAAATGCTATTGCATTAGGAGAAATGTACTGTAGTGGAATAAGAACAATAGATGGAATAAATACATTTGCAAATGGATTATATCCAGATTTAAATGAGTAGGCTAATTATATGGATAAGAAAGCTATAATAAGTAAAAGTAGAATAAATATAAATGAAGGAGCACCTATGTATGTAGGTGTTTCGCTAATATTATTATTAATATTAGCTTTATCTATAGGATTTGCAGTGAATTTAGGTTCTGTTGATATAAGTATAAAGGAAGTTTATAGTATTATTTTTTATAAAATATTTGGAATAGGAAATGAAGAAATATTATCTAATGGAGCAGTACATGATGTAGTTTGGTTAATAAGGTTACCTAGAATTATATTAGCTATGTTAGTTGGTATAGGATTATCAGTTGTAGGAATTGTAATGCAGGCAATTGTGAAGAATCCGCTCGCAGACCCATATATACTAGGGATATCATCAGGAGCATCACTAGGTGCGACAATATCGGTTATGCTTGGAGTAGGAGCCATATTTGGAAGTAATGCAATAGGTATATGTGGATTTATTGGAGCACTTGTAACATCAATGCTTGTATTATTAATAGCTAATATTGGTCAAAGAGCAAATTCTATAAAACTTCTTTTAGGAGGTATGGCGCTTAGTTCGGTTTGTAGTGCATTCTCTAGCTTTATAGTTTATTTTGCTAATGATGCTCAAGGAATGCAGACTATAACATTTTGGTTAATGGGAAGTGTAGCTGGTGCAAAATGGGAGCAAATAATGTTTATAATGCCATTTGTTTTAATAGGGACTATATTCTTTTTAACTCAACATAAGATATTAAATTTAATGTTATTAGGAGATGAAGTATCTATAACATTAGGAACAGATCTTCATAAATATAGACATGCTTATTTAATAATAGCATCTTTGATGATCGGAATTTTAGTTTACGCATCTGGAATGATTGGATTTGTAGGGCTAGTAATACCTCATATTGTTAGAATAATTCTAGGACCAGATCATAAGAAAATAATTCCAATAGCAGCGCTGCTAGGTGCAATATTCTTAATATGGGCAGATATACTATCTAGAGTAATTATAAAGGGAACAGAGATACCGATAGGAATACTCATTTCAATGATAGGTGCACCATGTTTTATTTTGTTAATTATTAGAAATACTTACGGCTTTGGAGGTAAAAGCTAATGAAAATAAATGTAGAAGATATTAAATTTAAAATAGGGAAAAAGGATGTATTAAATGGAATTAATATAGATGTAAAAAATAAAGAATTTATAGGTATAATCGGACCTAATGGAAGTGGTAAATCAACATTATTAAAATGTATTTATAGAATATTAAAGCCAACAAGTGGAATTATTAGATTAGACGATATAAATTTAAATGATCTTACTACTAAAGAAAGTGCAAGAAAGATGGCAGTGGTTTCACAGCATAACTATTATGATTTCGATTTTAGTGTAAGTGAAATAGTTTTAATGGGAAGATCTCCTCATAAAAAATTAATGGAAAGAGATTCTTTAAATGATTATGAAATAATGGAGGAATCTTTAAAGAAAGTTGACATGCTTAATTGTAAAGATAGAAACTTTAATACACTTTCTGGTGGAGAGCAGCAAAGAATTATATTAGCAAGAGCTCTTGCTCAAAAAACAGATTGTTTAATACTTGATGAACCGACTAATCACTTAGATATAAAATATCAATTACAGTTAATGAATACAGTTAAGAATTTAGATATAGAAGTAATTGCTGCCATTCATGATTTAAATATGGCATCAATGTATTGTGATAAAATATATGTTTTAAAAGACGGATACATAGTTGCATATGGAAATCCAAAAGAAATTTTAACAAAAGAACTTATTAAAGATGTATATGAAGTTGATGCAGTAGTAAATTACGATGATGGACTTGATCTAGTAAATATAATATATAAGTTGTAAAAACTAGTTACATAAATTTAAATATATTAAATAAAAGTATATTAAGGAAGTTACATTAAATAAATTTTTAAATATATTAATAATTATAAGAGAGTAAAAATAGTTATTTAATTAATTTATCTCATGAGTTAAGAAAACCTTTGAATGTTATAAATAGCACAAATCAACTAATCTTAGGTTTAATGAAAAAAGGTTCAAATCTTGAACACAGTAAATTGAGCTATTATATAGATATATCACAAAAAAATTGTGATAGATTATTAAATTTAGTTAACAACATAGTTGATAATACTAAACTACAAAATGATATGTATGTTATAAATTTAAAAGAAGTAGGTATAGTATACTTAGTTGAAGAAACTTCATTGGCACTAGTTGATTATGTACAATCAAAAGGTATTGATATTATAATAGACCCAGATGTTGAGGAGAAAACTATATTCTGTGATTCTTATGAAATTGAAAGATGTATAGTAAATTTAGTTGGTAATGCAGCTAAATTTACACCAAAGGGTGGTAATATAACTGTAAGTGTAAAAGATTTAAATGATAGGGTTATGATAAGTGTTAAAGATACAGGCGTTGGAATAGATGAGAAATATCATAAAACTATTTTTGAGAGATTTAGTCAAGTAACAGAAATGAGTAATAAAGCAAAATTAGGAAGTGGACTTGGGCTTGCAATAACTAATCAAATTGTAAAGTTACATAAAGGCGAAATTTATGTGGAGAGTAAGCTTGGAGAAGGTAGCAATTTTGAATTATATTACCAGTTAATCCAAATTTAAAAGATAAAAAATGAGCAACAAATAAAAGGACTAGCTAAGCGTAGCTAGTCCTTTTATTATATACAACTGAATAACAAATTAAAAAAACTAATATAATGAATATAAGGTATTTAACTATGAAAGGAGAGATTGTTATGGCATGGTATGATAAGGCTGTAATATATCATATATACCCTCTTGGACTTTGTGGTTGTAGACATGAAAATAGTGGAGTGGCAGAAAATCATTTTGAAAAACTTAATAAATGGGCAGAGCATGCTAAAAAAATAGGATGTACATGTATTTATATAGGTCCCTTATTTGAATCTGGTTCACACGGATATGATACTATAAATTATAGAAAAGTGGATAAAAGACTTGGAAATAATAAAGACTTTAGAAATTTTATAAGTAATTGCCATAAAATAGGGCTAAAAGTAATTGTAGATGGAGTATTTAATCATGTAGGTAGAAATTTTTTTGCTTTTGAGGATTTAAAGAAAAATCGTGAAAATAGTAAATATAGAAACTGGTTTTGTAATGTAAATTTCTTGGGAAATAATGAGTATAATGATAGATTATGTTATGAAAATTGGGGAGGATATAATCTTCTTGTCAAATTAAATAATAACAATGAAGAAGTAGTGAAATACCATCTAGATACAGTTAAGTTTTGGATAGATGAATTTGATATTGATGGAATACGACTAGATGTTGCAGAAGTTTTAGATTTTAATTTTATGAAAAGACTTAGAATATTTACTGAAAACTTAAAAAATGATTTTTGGTTAATGGGTGAGGTAATACATGGTGATTATAGTCGTTGGGCAAATAGTGAGATGTTACATTCTGTGACGAATTATTCAATGTATAAATCTATTTACTCAAGTCATAATGATCACAATTATTTTGAGTTAGCACATAATATTAAACGTATGATAGAAATGACAGGGAAATTAAGGCTTTATACATTTGTAGACAATCATGATGTATCACGTATATATAGTATTTTGAAAAATAAAGAACATATATATAACACTTTATTACTTCAATACACCATACCTGGCATTCCTTCTATATATTATGGTTCAGAATTCTGTATAGAAGGGAATAAGAATCAAGGTGATGATTGGAATCTTAGGCCATGTTTAGACTTAAACAATTATAAAGATTATTATTATAAAAATAAAATAACTAATCTTTTATGTAAACTAGGAGAACTTAAAGCAAATTATTTAGAATTAACTTATGGTGATTATAAAGAACTTAAATTAACAAATCGTCAATTTGCATTTGCTAGAATATTAGAAAATCATGCAGTTGTAACAATAGTTAATAATAATTACAAATCTATAACTATGGAAATAGATATGCCATTTGAAGTAAGTAATGCTGTTGACATTTTAGATACTACTAAAAATAATAATTTATTAAAGATAGATACAAAAAGAAAGAAATTAATTATAGATATTCCTTCTAACAGTGGGGGGCTTTTATATATTAAGTAAGAGCAAAAGTATTATTAAATAAATTTATTTATATGATTAAAGTATCATGAAACTTAATTGATTGTAATATAAAACAATATGAGAACTTAATGATAATAGAAAAATAAGGTGATTTTATGGATATAGAATGTGATAAATTAAATCAAAGTGAATATCTAAAGATTGCAATACCATTTATGTTATCAACACTTACTCAACCTTTATTAGGTATAGTTGATACTGCAGTAGTTGGAAGAATGGAAAGTCCTATATTTATAGGGGGAGTATCCATAGGAGTTACTATATTTAATACATTATATTGGTTATTTGGATTTTTGAGGGTAAGTACTACTAGTTATAGCGCTCAGGCCATAGGGGATGATAATAATAAAAAGAAAATAGAAGCTTTTATACATCCCTTAATTATAGCTATTATAGTAGGATTAGGATTTATATTAATGAAGGATATTATATGGACACTGGCAATGAAGATATTAGCACCAGAAAAATTAGTAATGGAGCAGTCACGTATATACTATAATATATTAATTTATGGAGCTCCTGTTGTATTTGTAAATTATGTTATTTTAGGATGGTTAATGGGGCAATCAAAAGTGAAAGAGTCTGTTACAATGTAGGTTGTTGGCAATATAGTCAATATAGTATTGGATGTATTATTAGTATGGAATTTTGGAATGAAGGTAGATGGAGTAGCTATAGCTACTTTATTTTCTCAATTATTTACATTAGTATTAGGTATTAAATTCATGTTCAGTTCTAGTGGATTTAAATGTAAAGATGTATTAAATAAAAATATATTAGATAAGAATGAAATACTTAATAAGATATTTGCTAATTCAGATTTTATAATACGTACTATATGTCTTTTGATAGTGAATAATATGTTTATGGCAAGTAGCTCATCTTTTGGAACTGAGATACTTGCAGCAAATACTATCATTCTACAACTAGAAAGTGTGATTTCATATTTATTTGAAGGATTAGCAAATGCATCTAGTGTATTTGCAGGAAGGGCAGTAGGAAATAAAAATAGTAATTTATTAAATAATACAATAAAGATAACCTTTAAGTGGAGTTTTATATTTATGGTTTTACTTACTATACTTTATATATTTTTTAGAGAGAGAGTAATTTTTTTATTTACAAGTATAGAAGAAGTTGTTACAAATGTTAAGATTTATGATTTTTGGATAATCATTTATCCATGTATAGCATGTATGAGCCTTACATTTTATGGGGTTTTCACTGGAGCTATGGAAACTAAAGCGATAAGAAACTCTACATTTTTATCAATGATATTATTTATAATAACTTTAAAAATAACAGCTCCTATATTTAAAAATTATGGTCTTTGGTTTGCGTTTTTAACATATTATTTTGGCAGAACTATATTTTTATTAATTTACCTAAGAAAATTGAATAGCAATATAAAAGATAAAGCTGCTATTTAGCAGCTCTTTTTAATTCAGATATGTTAACTGTTTTTACTAATGATGTTACAACAAGTACACCTAGAGTTATTGAACCACCAACGAATAGCACACTAGAACCTTTAGATATTGCTAAGGCGAAATTACTTTGTACTAAGTAAAGCATGGTCTTATACATACCAAGTCCAGGGACAAGAGGTATAATTCCGGGAATCACAAAAACTATAGCTGGTTGCTTTAATTTTCTTGCTAGTATTTCACTTACTAAAGAAACTAAAAAAGCAGCTATAAAATTTGAAAAAGGATCATTATATGTAAATGTATATAAATAATAATATACACTCCACCCCAATCCTCCGGTAAATCCACATGGAATCAATGTAGATTTAGGTGCATCTAAAAATACGGAAAAGCCTATAGTAGCAAAGAATGAATATAAAAAATGCATATAAACAGGCATATTTGTCATTAAAGTATACCTCCTAATCTGATCCAAATATCTAAAATAATACCAACTCCGCAGGCAATACTTATAGCAGTAACAGTCGCGTCAAAAGCTCGAGCTACACCGGAAATTAAATCTCCAGAAATTAAGTCTCTAATTCCCTTAATAAATGAAACACCAGGAAGAAGAGGCATAATAGATCCTACGATTAGCATGGTTGGTGTATCTACTATATTAATATGGGATAATAAAACCCCAATAAAGGCTATAAAAATAGATGCAATTAAGCTAGAAAATGCAGGTATACTACTCAACTTCATAGTTTTATTGTAAATAATAACTGCTAAAATAGATGTAATAAAGGTAGATATAAAAGTTTGTAAGTTATCTCCACTTAAAACACCTGCGAAAAAGGCTGAGCCAATTCCTGTACAAATATAAGCTACTATAGGAGAATATGAATTTACACTATTTAATCTTTTTAGTTCTATCATAGCATCTTTAACGGATAAATTAGTATCATTTACAAATTTCCTAGAAAGGCTATTTAATAATGAAATTTTGTTTAAATTTATAGATCTAGACTTTATAGTTTTCATAAATGCATAACCATCAAATCTATAATCAGAAATGATTATAACTGTAGGAGACGTAAAAACATTTATATGGTTAAAACCTCTAGACTTACAAATCCTAAGTATTGTATCTTCAACACGATAAGTTTCAGCTCCATTTATAAGCATAAGTTCACCAATAAATAGTGCCAGTCGAAGAACATTTTTTTTATAATCATGATCAAACTCTTTGTCCATAAATAAACCTCCTATAAATTTAGCAAGAGTTATAATTTATTTTTCCTAAATAGTCCATCTTATATTTATGTAATATAAAAAAACTAGGTTTTATCTTGTAAACTTATTGGTAAGTATAAAATACAAATTTAAATTTTATTTACAAGATACTAGAACAAGTTGTTCTAGTATTTTTATGTGTTTAAATAATTGTATATAATTTACATTATGATATAGTAATATTGAGTGGAGGTGTTGAATTTGAAATTACAAAAACCTGGAATGAGAACTATAAAAACCGGTATAGGTGTTATGTTGTGTATATTAGCTGGAAAGTTAAATATAGCTGATAACACTTTTTATGCTGCAATATCTTGTGTTATATGCATGCAAGCAACAGTAAAAAGTTCTTTAGTCGTAGGTAAAAATAGGTTAAAGGGTACATTTGTAGGTGGTGTAGTAGGATTTTTATTTGTAAGTATTAGACCTGGTGACCCTATATTATCATGTTTAGGAGTAATTGCGACTATATATATATGTAATATTTTAAATATAAACAAATCTATAAATATTGCATGTATAGTATTTTGCGCTATAGAATTAGGAACTGGAAGTTCAAATCCATTGAGCTATTCTATTTATAGAATATTAGATACATCGATAGGTATCCTTATCGGAGTAGCTGTAAATTATATAATATATAGACCTAACTATTTAGATAAAATCTATAATGAAATTAAAACAATAGAGGATAAATCTATTGAGCTATTAAGATATGAGGTTGAAAATGGAATTCATATGGATAAATCTTCTTTAATTAAAGATATTTCTAACCTTGAAGCACTATATAAAAAATTCTTAGAAGAGCTAGAATATAGTAATTCAGAAATTGATGATAAAAAAATTAACAATATAATAGAGATTTGTAAGCAGATATACATGCATCTTCAAGTTTTAGAAAGTATGAAGAAAAAATGTTATATAAATGAAGAAAATTATAATAAATGTAAAGATTTATATGATGAATTAGCTAATGATATAGAAATAAAAGATGATATAAGTCCAGTTTATAACTATCATATAAGTATCGTAATTCAGCATATAAATGAAATTCGTAATATATATGAAGAAAAATCAATTAGCTAGCAAAGCGAACTCTAAATAGAGTTCGTTTTTTTATATATAGAGAAATAAAATATAAGTAAAAATTTTTAGAAAATTTTAAAAAGTATGTCGAAAAATGTTTACATTTAAAAATTAACATTATATAATAAATTAACTGAATATTAAAAAAAAAGGAGAAGTCAATATGGAATTAATAGGAATATTGATAATTATAATTGGATTTGCGCTAAAATTAGATACTATAGCAGTTGTAGTTTCAGCTGGAATTGCTACAGGGTTAGTTGCAAATATGAGTATAACAGAAACTTTAAGTACCTTAGGAGAGGCATTTATAACAAATAGAACAACTTGCTTATTTATGCTTACAGTACCAATAATAGGATTATGTGAAAGATATGGGTTAAAAGCTAAAGCAATAATGCTTATAAAAAAAGCAAGTAATTTATCAACAGGAATACTATTAAGTGGATATACACTTATAAGAGAAGCAACGATAGCAATGGGGGTTACATTAGGTGGTCATCCTCAGTTTGTTAGACCATTAGTAAGCCCAATGGCAGAAGGTGCAGCCATTGCAAAGTATGGAGAATTAGACGAAGAAGACTTAGATAAAATAAGAGCTTATTCAGCTGCATCAGATAATATAGGTAATTTCTATGGTCAAAATATATTTATGGCTAATGCAGGAATACTTTTAATAGCATCAACATTAGAAGGTCTAGGAATGAATGTAGATACACTTCAACTGGCGAAAGTAGCTATACCAGTGGGTGTTTTAGCTATAATACTATGGGTTTGTCAAAATAGATTATTAGATAGAAAATTAAAGAAAAAATATATGTCTAGAAAAAATAATGTAGGAGGTGCAGAATAATGGATATAGCAAAGCTTTCAAATACATTATTAGAAATATTTTATATGATGATAGGGTTATACATGATAGTTACTATGGTGTTCACTATAAAAGATAAAAATCATAAAACAAGAATAGGAACTTCAATATTTTGGGGAACTCTAGCGATAGTGTTTATGTTTGGAAATTACATACCAAGTATATTAGTAGGAGTATTAGTAGTTTTAATAGCGTTATTATCAGTGACTAAACAAATAAATATAGGAACATTAAAACAGTTAGATGAAACATTTGCGAATTTAAAAGCAGAGAAATTAGGTTTGAAAATATTTATACCATCTTTATCAATTGCAGTAGTAGCAATGATAATAGCATCATTTACATATTTATCAGGAACAGTAGCAATCGGTATATCAGCTACAGTAACTTTATTATTAACATTTGTAATAACTAAAGCAAATGTTGGTGAATTTTTAGAAGATAGTAATAGAATGTATCAATCAATGGGAGCATTTACAATATTACCTCAATTATTAGCTTCATTAGGCGTTTTATTTACAGCAGCTGGAGTAGGAGATAAGATATCTTCTATAATATCTGGGGTTATACCAACTGGAAATATATTAGTTGGAGTTATAGCTTATTGTGTTGGTATGGCATTATTTACAGCTATAATGGGTAATGCATTTGCCGCATTCTCAGTTATAACAGTAGGAGTAGGTTTACCATTTGTATTTGCTCAAGGAGGAGATCCTATAGTATGCTCTACTCTTGCGCTAACAGCTGGATATTGCGGAACGCTATTAACTCCGATGGCAGCAAACTTTAATATGTTACCTGCAGCATTACTAGAGCTTAAGGATAAAAATGCGGTAATAAAAGCACAAGCGCCAGTGGCATTAGTATTACTTATAGTTCATATTTTCTTAATGTATACTTTAGGTTTTTAATTTAAATTAACAGATATTTTTAGGAGGAAATTATATGAAAATATTATTAACAGGATTTGATCCATTTGGAGGAGACGCAGTAAACCCAGCAGAAGAAGCTGTAAAAATGGTAAAAGACGAGATAAATGGTGCTCATGTAATAAAAATAACTATACCTACAGTTAGAACTAAGTCAGTTCAAGTTATAGAAGATGCAATAAAAGAGCATAATCCTGATTTTGTAATATCTGTGGGACAAGCTGGAGGTAGATTTGACATAACTCCAGAAAGAGTAGCTATAAATATAGATGATTTTAGAATAGAAGATAATGAAGGCAATCAGCCAACTGATGAAGTGATACAAGAAGATGGTCAAGCTGCATACTTTTCAAATTTACCAGTAAAAGCAATGGTAAAACATATGAATGAAAATAATATACCAGCAACATTATCTAATACAGCAGGAACATTTGTATGTAATCATGTTATGTACGGAATATTATATATGATAGATAAAAAATACCCTAATATAAAAGGTGGATTTATACACATACCTTACATGACTTCTCAAATTATAGATAAGAAAAATACACCATTTATGTCTTTAGATGAAATAGTAAAAGGACTTGAGCTTGCAATAGAAGCATGTACTTTGTATGATAAAGATATAAATGCTATAGGTGGAGAAATTTGCTAATGAAAAATATAAATGTTTTTGTCTATGGAAGTTTAAGAGATGGATTTTTTAACTATGAGAAATATTTAGCTGGTAAGGTATTAGAGAAAAAAACTGCAAAGTTAGAAAATATGAGATTATATCACATGCCTTATAAAGGATATCCAGCTATAATATCAGGTGAAGACATTATAAATGGAGAAATTATAGTGATAGATCCAAATTTCTATGAGGAAACTATAAAAGCAATGGATGAAATGGAAGGATTTAAAGGAAAAGATAATCCAGAAAATGAATATGATAAGATAATTCTTGAAGTTAAGAATATAAGCGATAATGAAATTGAAAAATGCTTTGTTTACTTCTACAATAAAAATAATGATCAACGTTTTGAGAAAGAATCAATTTATATTCAAAGTGGGGATTGGAAGAAATATATGCATAGTAAGTAAAAAAGGAATGTCTAAAGTGATTTTAATCATTTTATGACATTCCTTTTTTTTAAGATTGAAAGAAAAACTTAGAGTTTTCATAATGATAAGTTACCTTAGAAGCATTAAAAAGAACTCCTGATGTCAAATAAACTTGTTCATCTACTATTAATGCAGGATCCCCAGAATTTAAACCTAATAAACTAGCAGATTCACTGTCTAATTTTTCTATAATCATATAGATATCAGAAAATGCAAAATTTAGATTTAATGATTTTTCTAAATACTCGTAAATTGAACATTCTACTATATCTTTAGTTAGATAGGGAACAATGCTCTTTTTATAGTAAGCTTCTTCAATACAGAAAATCACATCATCTAAGTATCTTAATCTTTTTACCATATAAACTTCATCGTATTCATTACATTCCAGTAAGTCTGCAATTTCTTTTGTTGCATTAATAAGATCAAATTCTAAAACCTTTGAAGTTACTTTAGAACCTTTAAAGTTATTAGTAAATCCAGGAATTGTAGAGAAGTTAACATATCCTTTTCTATTTTTTCTTCTAACAAATATACCGCTACCTTGAACTTGATATACCATACCTTTTGTTACTAATAATTCTAAAGCTTTAACTATAGTACTTTTGCTGACACTATAATCTGAAGCTAAAGTTTCTACTGTAGGAAGCTTTGTTCCTTGAGATAAATCGTTATCATATATGTAATTTTCAATATCATTTGCAACTTGTTGATATTTCAGCATATTTACTCCCTCATTACTTTAATCATATTTTGTATAAGTATAGCATAAAACATAAATTAATCCAAGTTAATGAAAATGTTTGCAAAAACTGTTAACTAATTATACCGGTATAATTACAATATAAACATACAATAAATTTATCAAGATACACTTTGGGATAAAATTGATTAAATGGGGGAATAAAAATGTCAAATAGCATTCGTGACTATGAAAAGTTAGCAGTGGATATTATTGAAGCTGTTGGTGGGGAAAAAAATATAACAGGCGCTGCAAGATGTGCAACAAGGCTTAGGTTAGTATTAAAAGAAACACCTAAAGATGCAGTAGATAAAGTATCTTCACTTACTGGTGTTATAACTGTGGTACAAAATAATGGACAGTTCCAGGTTGTAATAGGGACACATGTAGGGAAGGTATTTGATAAGGTATCAAGTATAGTTAATTTAGAAAATTCATCAGATGAAAGTGAAGCAAAAGGAACTATTTTAAATAGGGTAATAGCAACAATGTCTGCAGTTTTTGCACCTTTTATATACATATTAGCAGCAGCAGGTATATTACAAGGATGTTTAATATTAGCAAATTTAGCATTTCCAAATTTTTCAGGTACAGGTGTAAATCAAGTATTAGATTTTATATCTTGGGCACCATTTACCTTTTTACCAATATTCATAGCTATAACAGCATCTAGACATTTTAAATGTAATACATATATAGCGATAGCATGTTGTTGTGCATTAGTAAGTCCAACTTGGTCTGATATAGCATCACAAATAGCTAATGGATCAGTTGTGAGCTTTATGGGAATAAAGTTATCAGAAACAGTTTATACTTCATCAGTTTTACCACCGTTATTTTTAGTATGGATATTATCATATGTTGAAAGATTTGTAGAAAAAAATTTACCAGAAGTGGTTAAATCATTGTTTACACCTCTTTTATGTATGGTAATTATGGTACCACTTACAATAGTAGCAATAGGACCAGCTTCTGATGGTTTAGCTACAGCAATAGCAAATGGATATAATTATCTGGTTGCTTTATCACCAGCAGTCGCAGGTGCAATAATAGGTGGATTATGGCAAGTAGTAGTAATATTTGGAGTTCACTGGGGAGTAACTCCTATGGTATTAGCAAACTATGATATGTATGGTATGGATACATTCCAAGCATTCCAAACAATGGCAGTTGTTGCTCAAGCTGGAGCTGTTTTAGGAGTATTTGTAAAAGCAAAAAATAAACAGACTAAGAATATAGCACTTTCAGCTGGTATAACAGGAATATTTGGTATAACGGAGCCAGCTATATATGGAGTAAATTTAAAGTACAAAAAGCCTTTTATATGTGGTTGTATAGCAGGAGCTGTAGCTGCAGTAGTAGCATCTTTCTTTAATGCTCACTACTATGCGTATGCAGGACTTCCAGGTGTACTAACAGTAGTAAATGCTATAAATCCAAGCAATCCAACATCAATAGTAGGAGAATTAATAGGTTGTGCAATAGCATTATTTGGTGCAATAATATTAGTTCAAATAGTTGGATTTGGAGAAAAAGAAGAAGAAAAAGAAGTAATTGAAACAATTACTAGTATGGAACCTAGTTTAATAAATAGTAATGAAGAAATAAAAAATGCTATAAGTGGAAAAGTTATAGCACTTTCAGAAATATCTGACCCAGTGTTTTCTTCCGGGGCTATGGGAAAAGGAATTGCAATAGAACCAAGTGATAATAAAGTATATGCACCATTTGATGGAACTGTAGAATTTATAGCAGAATCTAAACATGCAATAGGTCTACGTTCTGAAAATGGAGTAGAGCTATTAATACATGTTGGTATGGATACAGTTCAAATGAAAGGATAAGGATTTGATATAAAAACAAAAGTTAATTCGAGAGTAAAATGTGGAGATTTACTTCTAGAATTTGACAGAAAGGCAATAAATTCAAAAGGATATTCTTTAATTACGCCAGTTGTAATAACTAATTTTGATTCTTATGAAGAAAGTGCATTATGCATAAATGAAGAAGCTAGTTACGGAAAAACAATAATTAATCTTAAAGCAGTACCACAAAATATATAATTATTAAGGAGAGATATTATGAATCAATTACCAAAAGATTTTTTATGGGGAGGAGCTTTTGCAGCTCATCAATTTGAAGGTGGATGGAATGCAGGTGGAAAAGGTCCTAGTGTTATAGATGTAATGACTGCAGGTGCTCATGGTGTTCCTAGAGAAATTACTGAAACAATTATGCCAGATAAGTTTTATCCAAATCATGAAGCTATAGATTTTTATGGAAGATATAAAGAAGATATAGAATTACTTGCAGGAATGGGATTAAAGTGCTTAAGAACATCTATTGCTTGGACAAGAATATTTCCAAAGGGAGATGAATTAGTTCCAAATGAAGAAGGACTTAAATTCTACGATGATGTATTTGATGAACTATTAAAGCATGGAATAGAACCAGTTATAACATTATCTCACTTTGAATTACCGCTTCATTTAGCTAGAGAATATGGAGGATTTAGAAATCGTAAATTAATAGATTTCTTTGTTAGATTTGCAGAAGTATGTTTTGAAAGATATAAAGATAAAGTTAAGTATTGGATGACTTTTAATGAAATAAATAACCAAATGGATACTAATAATCCAATATTCTTATGGACTAACTCAGGTGTAACTCTTAAAGAGAATGAAGATCCTAAAGAAGTGTTATATACAGTTGCTCACAATGAACTATTAGCAAGTGCAAAAGCAGTAATAAAAGGGCATGAAATAAATCCAGACTTCAAAATAGGTTGTATGGTATCTCATGTTCCTATATATCCATATTCTTGTAATCCAGATGATATAATGGCTGCAGAGGAAGCTATGCGTCAAAGATTCTTCTTCTTAGATGTCCATACTCGTGGATATTATCCAAGTTATGCAGTAAAAGAATTTGAAAGACAAGGATATGATATAGGTATACAAGAAGGAGATGAAGAAATACTTCGTAAAGGAACAGTTGATTATATAGGATTTAGTTATTATATGTCTACGACAGTTAAATCTGATGTACATAATGATAATACTGGAGATATAGTGAATGGTGGATTAGAAAATGGCGTTGAAAATCCATATATAAAATCTAGTGATTGGGGATGGGCAATAGATCCAGTTGGTCTAAGATATACATTAAATCGTATATATGATAGATATCAACTGCCTATGTTTATAGTTGAAAATGGATTTGGAGCAGTAGATGTAGTTGAAGAAAATGAAGAAATTCATGATATAAATCGTATAGATTATTTAAAACAACATATAGAAGAAATTAAAAAAGCTGTAAATTATGATGGAGTAGACTTAATGGGATATCCCCCATGGGGAATAATAGATTTAGTATCATTTACTACAGGCGAAATGAAGAAGAGATATGGTATGATATATGTAGATCGTGATAATGAAGGTAATGGTACTATGAAGAGGTTACGTAAAGATTCATACTTTTGGTATAAAAGAGTTATAGAATCTAACGGAGAACAAATCGAAGTAGACAATGTAAAAGAAAAATGTTTTTAATAAATTTAAAAACAAACTAAAAGTCACTCTGATTAAATCAGAGTGACTTTTAGTTTGTTTTATATTATCGTTATGAACATTATAAGTGAAAATACAGTTGAGTTTTATAATTAAATTTTACTGTCTAAAATTACAAAAAAAGGATTAAAGATTTGTGTTAAATAAGATTATTTGAAATGATTAATAAGGGTATATTAATTAATAAATCTAAATTAAAATAAAGGAGGAAAAATGACTTATATAAAAAATGCAAATAACATGGGATGGAATTTTGATAATACGTATATAAATTTATCTGATTTTTTTTATAGTAAAATTAATATAGATCCAGTATCATCACCAAAGTTAATTATATTAAATGAGCAATTGGCAAAAAATTTAGGTTTTAATATTGATTCCTTAAAAAGTTATGAAGGAACTTTAATATTCTCAGGAAATAAGAAAATAGAAGGTGGAGAATATATTGCTCAAGCATATGGAGGTCACCAGTTTGGGCACTTTACAATACTAGGTGATGGAAGAGCTTTATTAATAGGAGAGCAAATAACACCGTTAGGTGAAAGATATGATATTCAACTTAAAGGTTCAGGAAAAACTCCATACTCTCGTGGAGGAGATGGAAGAGCGGCACTTGCTCCAATGCTTAGAGAATATATAATAAGCGAAGCAATGTATGGACTCGGAATTCCTACTACGCGTAGCTTAGCTGTAGTTAAAACTGGTGATCCAGTGATTAGAGAAGATATAAAAAAAGGTGCAATATTAACTAGAGTTGCTTCAAGTCATATTAGATTTGGTACATTTCAATATGTATCGAGCTTTGGGTCACACCAACAACTTAAAGATTTAGCTGATTACTGTTTAAAAAGACATTTTCCTCATATCAAAGATGATAGTAATAAATATATTAATCTACTTAATGAGGTTATAAAATCTCAAGCAAGTCTTGTTTCTAAGTGGCAATGTGTAGGTTTTATACATGGAGTTATGAATACGGATAATATGACTATAAGTGGAGAAACAATTGACTATGGGCCATGTGCATTTATGGATGAATACAATCCTAATACTGTATTTAGTTCTATAGATAGAAATGGAAGATATTCATATAAAAATCAACCTATTATGACAGAGTGGAACTTATGTAGATTTGCAGAATCATTATTACCGTTGCTAAATGAAGATAGGAATAAAGCTATACAAATAGCTCAAAATGCTATTTCTAACTTTTCTGAGATATATTATTCAAATTGGATATCTATAATGAGGTCTAAGCTTGGATTATTTGATGAAGAGGTTGAAGATAAATCTATTATTAAAGATTTGCTTAATATGATGGAGAAGTATAATGAAGATTATACTAATACATTTATCTCATTAACATTTGATAATAATAAAGAAAGTTCAATGTATAATAGTCAGGAATTTAAATATTGGTATAAATTATGGCAGGAAAGATTACAAAGACAAGGAAAGTCAAAAGAAATGGTTAAAGGACTAATGATGAATTCAAATCCAGCTGTAATTCCAAGAAATCATAGAGTTGAAGAAGCTCTTGATGCTGCTAATAAAGGTAATCTTAATGTTATGAAAAGACTTCTTGAGGTTCTATCTAAACCATATGAACATTCAAAAAAACAAGAAGAGTATTCTAAATTACCTAAGCCATCAAATTGTCCTTATAGAACTTATTGCGGAACATAATAAGAATAACAATACTAGAAAAATTTTCTAGTATTGTTATTCTTATAAAGATATTCTATTGAAATAGATATAAATATATGATAAATTGTTTTTACAATAAAATAATGGCAAATTTGGAGAAATCCAAAGACGCAAAGCTAAAGGGGCTAAGGTAATTATTACTATGCCAGCCAGTTGCCGAAGAATATTTATTCTTTGTTCTTATAAAATAAGATTATATTTATTTAATATATTTAATTAAATATAGATTAGGTTGTAATGATTTATATGGAAACTATCCTCTTTCTTAAGTTAGGATAGTTTTTTTATTGCAAAATAAAACTAAAGAATTAAGATTTTATCGGAATACCCTTAGCTACAATAAATTTATAAAAGGGAGATTTAAATTTGAAGATGAAAATTTTATCAAAAGCTATAGCATCTATGACTATAGCGTCAATAATATCTACTAATGTAGCTATTATTGCAAGTGCAATAGAGAATAATACAGGCCATATAACTCAATTAAGCAAAGTTTCTATATTAGAAAGTAAAGGATGGTTAGAAAGTATAAGTGTTGAATGGAAGCCGATAAAAGAGGCTAAAGGGTATAATGTTTATTATAAGCTAGCATCTGAATCATATTATAAATATAAAAAAATAGACGATGAACTAATAAGGCAATACTCATCATATTTTAGAGCAGATATACTGGGTCTTTCAGAAGGCGAATACATTATAAAAGTAATTCCTACAATAGATAATAAAGAAGAGGTATCTTTACAAGGAATAATAACAGATATAGAAGTTAAAAATCATACAAGAGAAGGTTTTGGGTTCTCTAAAGAATCTCCTATGAAGACTAGCTCAGGAGGATATAATGATAATGGAACAGTTAAGAATGATTCAAAAATAATATATATAACATCAGAAAATGTTAATACAGTAACGTTAGATGTTATTACTAATAGCAAAGGGAGTAAAACTAAATGTACAGGTATAGTAGATATACTATCAAAACGTCCAAAAGGTTATGATAAAACACCTTTAATAATACGTATGATTGGAGAAATAAAAGGATCAGATATTATAGGACTTAATTCAAGTGGATATTTACAATTAAAGGGAATATATAATGTTACTTTTGAAGGTGTAGGAGAGGATACTACAGTATATAAATAGGGATTTTTAATTAGAGATTCTCATAATGTAGAATTAAGAAATGTTGGTATAATGTTATTCCCAGATGATGCAATTTCACTGGATACAGGGAATGAGAATATATGGATTCATAATAATGATATATTCTATGGAAGTGCAGGAAGTGATGTAGACCAGGCAAAAGGAGATGGTTCAGCTGATGTTAAGGGAAAATCAACCTATGTAACAATTTCATACAACCATTTTTATGATTCAGGTAAAGCTTCACTTTGTGGAATGAGTGATACTGAAGAGTTTTTTGTAACGTATCATCATAATTGGTTTGATCATTCAGACTCAAGGCATCCTAGAATAAGAGTCGGTACAGTGCATATTTATAATAATTATTTTGATGGAAATTCAAAATATGGAGTTGGGGTAACTAAAGGCAGTTCAGCTTTCGTAGAAGCTAGTGATTTTAGAAATACTAAATATCCAATGCTTATTTCATTACAAGGCAGTGATATATATGGAAATGGTAAAGGAAACTTCTCAGGTGAATCTGGTGGTATGATCAAAGCATATAACAACAAGATATCAGGTGAATCAAGAATTGTATATGCAAGTCAAAATTCAACACAGTTTGATGCTTATTTAGCAATTTCGAGAAATGAAATAGTTCCAAGTACATATAAGACTTTAAGTGGAGCAAATACATATAATAACTTTGATACAAGTTCTAAAATGTATGAGTATACTCCAGATAATATAGAAGATGTAAGAGGTATTGTTACAAACTATTCAGGAAGAGTAAATGGTGGAGATTTTGAGTGGAAATTTACAAGTGCTGATGATATTAGTTCTAGCGTAAATATAGAGTTAATGAATGCAATCAAAGGATACAAAAGTCAATTAATTTCTATTGGTGGTGGATCAATAGAAACATTAGAGCCAGTAATACCAGATGAACCACAACAACCTGAAGAAATTCCACCAGTTACACCAGAAGAACCGGAAAAACCAGAAGTAGATCAAACACCATCGACTCCTGATGAATCAATAATAGTTAAGCATAACTTTACAACGGATAATAAAAGTAGTAACTTCTTTGATATATCAGGAAATCTTTCAAGTACGAAAGGAACAGTAAAATATAATGATTTAAAACTTACTAAATGCTTAAAAATGGAGTCTTCAACAAGTATTAAATTTATAACTGAAAATAATTCAAAACTTATATTGGTATTAAATTCAACATTTAATAAAGACGTGGTGATTGATGGACAAGAATATACTGCAAATAACGGAGTTATAGAAATGGAATTAGAAGTAGGAGAGCATATAATAACTAAAGGTGATACAGGTAATTTATATTACATAGGTTTAGAAATAAATAAAACATTTAAAGCTAATGAAAGATTGAATTCTCAACAGGTCCTGTATATATAGAAATTAATAATGATAATCAAGAGGTTATAAACAGGGAAAAATATTATAACTCGATAGATTTATAAAGGGAATATAAGAAAATAATATATTATTATAATGAAAAATCATATGTTTAAGACTATTACTATATTAGAGCAGAACCTATAGATTAAGAGAAAACTCTACGGAGAGTTTATTGAATGATTTTACTAAATAGTTTAAATTATATCTAAGGAGTGATGTTAATGGACTGTAAAAAAATAGGTAAATTAATATATAATCTAAGAAAAGAAAAGAACATGACACAAAAACAAGTAGCTGATTTAATGAATATTAGTGATAAAACAATAAGTAAATGGGAAAGAGGATTAGGGTGTCCAGATATATCATTACTTTCAGAGTTAGCAGAAATCTTTTGTGTAAGTGTTGATAGAATATTAGAAGGAGAGATAAATTTAAACAACTTAGTAGGAGGAAATATGAATAAATTAAAATTTTATGTATGTCCACAATGTAATAATTTAATGACAGCTACGGGCAATGCAGAAATATCATGTTGTGGGAAAAAATTAGAAGCATTAGAAGCAAAGAAATCAGATGAAAAACACGTTTTAAATATAGAGCCTGTGGAAGATGAGTTATATATAACGTCTAATCACTCCATGGACAAAGAACATTATATATCTTTCTTAGCATATTTAAAAGGAGATAGTGTACTTATTGCAAAGCAATATCCTGAATGGGATCTTCAACTTAGATTGCGTAAGCGAGGACACGGAAGATTATTCTATTATTGTACAAATCATGGATTATTTTATCAGATAGTATAATCTGTTAAATGTAAAAAGTGTAGATAAGTTTGTTTATATAGACTATCTACACTTTTTATATAATTTATTTAATAAATAATTGCTTACTCTCATTTTCTTTATTTAAAAGATTTCTTATATAATTAATGTCATCAACAATATACCTATGCTGAACTTTAGTACCATCAAATTTACATAATTTAAATGTAAGCTGAATAAAATAACCTAATCCAAGTGCACTAATAACAGTTCCTATTCCAACAGTACCACCTAAAAAATAACCTACACTAAGTGCTATAATTTCCATTAGTCCTCTTATAAGTGTTAGCGATTTACCTGTTCTTTTTTGAATTGCAACCATCATACCATCTCTAGGACCACTTCCAAATCCAGAACCTAAATAAAGTACACATCCAATTCCCATAAAAAACATTCCGACTAACATCATAATAAGCCCAGGAATAAAGTTATTAGCTATAGGAACTAGATTATTTAACATTAGAATATCCATGAGAACTCCAACTAAAATCATATTAATAATAGTACCCCAACCTAAATTCTCACCAAGCACTATATCAATAATAACGACTATAACTCCAATTATAATACTTGCTTTTCCCATAGTTATACCTGTTAGATTATATATACCTTCGTGTAATACATCCCAAGGTGACAAACCTAAGTTAGCATTTATCATCATTACAATACCTAAGGCACAAAAACAGAATCCTACTATCATTTTAAAAAATCTGAATATAACTGATTTCAATTTACTTATACTCCCCTCAATAATAATATCCTTATATAGGATACCATAACTATCATAATATTTATAAAAAATGACTGCAAATAATTTGAATTATTTGCAGTCATTTTACTATCTTAGAATAGTATAAATCATATATGCAACATATATAATAACTAATATTAAGCCATGCTTTTTTACAAGAGAAGAATCTTTCTTCATAAATAAATATAAAAGAACTGTTATAGCAACCATAAATGCTATATCTATTAAAGCGAACATGCTTATAGTTATAGGATAAATTGTAGTGGCTAATCCTAAAACTAATAGTATATTAAATAAGTTAGATCCAATAACATTCCCAATAGCTATTTCAGTTTCACCCTTTTTTATAGCAACAATAGATGTAACAAATTCAGGTAAAGATGTACCAACAGCAACAATTGTTAACCCAACTAAGTTAGCACTCATACCAAATGAAGTTGCTATAGAAGTAGCAGAATTTACAACCATATCACCGCCAATAACTATACCTATTATACCTATGATACATAATAATAATGTTTTAAGCATAGGAATTTCACTTACAACTTCATCTTCTATAGCTGTTGTAGCAATTTCATCTATAGATGAATTTTTACTAGATGCTTTTGCACTTTTTATAGTATTTATTAAGAAGTAAGTAAATAAGGATAGTAAAATAATACCTTCTATTCTACTTATTTTTAAATCTACTCCGAATAATAATAGAATAGCACTCACAATTATTAAAAATGGAGCATCTTTTTTTATTGTATTTTTCTCCACAGGCAATTTAGCTATTAAAGATGATACACCAAGAACCATAAGGATATTAAAAAAGTTAGAACCAACAACATTAGCAACACTCATATCATTTTGACCAGCTAATGATGATGTTATACTTACAGCTGCTTCAGGTGCAGATGTTCCCATTGCAACTATAGTAAGTCCTATAATCATAGAAGGAACGTTAAATTTTTTAGCTATAGATGCAGCACCTTCTACAAATATATCAGCTCCTTTTATTAAGAAAAAGAATCCTACAATTAAAATTAAAAATGACATCTCAATTCCTCCAAAATAAAATTTAATATAATCATCTAAAAGAATAGAATACCATAATTAACGTTAATTTACAATTTATAAGCAGAGTATTAGTAGCAATTATTATCTTAATTAGTGTAGATTTTTTATTGTAAAGAATATATTATAAAAATGTATATAGAAGGACATATGTCCTTTTAGGAAGTATAAAAATAATGATAAAATAATTATAGAACAAATCATTTGTTCGTTAGGAGAAAATAAAATATGCAAGAAAGCTTGTTTTATAATCGGATAAAAGATAAAAAAGTAAAAGACTTTATAAATAAAATACCTAATCATATAAAAAGGCAATGTAAATTAGTAAGATTTGAAAAAGGGAAATTAATAGTACTTAAAGGAAATAGTATTGAAAGTGTATATATAAGTTGTGAAGGAAATATGCAAGTAAAAAATGAGTTTGAAAATGGGTTTGTATATAGCTTTGCAAATGTCAAACCGATAGCATATATTGGCGTAATGGAAATTATGGCTAATCAACTAACTTACTCTTCAACTCTTCAAACTACTACAGAGTGTATAGTAATAGAAATTCCTAAAAGGGATTTTATTAAATGGATTCAAAATGATCAAAAATTGACATTAGAAATTCTACATTTTGTATCAAAGACTATGTATGATCAATCATTAAGTACTGGAGAAGTACTTGCATATCCAGCAATATGTACATTAATAAACTATTTAATTAATGTTTTTGAGAATGAAGATAAAAATATAGTATTTTTAGAAAAAACTAGAGAAGAAATAGGCTCAATATTAGGTTTTTCTACTAGAACAATCAATAGAAACTTAAAAACATTAAAAGAGGAAAATTTAATTTCAGTAAGTAGAAAAGGTATTACAATAACAAAAGATCAGTTTTATAAACTATCAGAAAAATTGGATTCAATAAAATAATTTTTAAATATAAAATACATATAAATTTAGGGGGAAATACTTATGGAACAAGTATTAAACATTATAAAAAATGAAACATTAACTTACAACCAACAAGTACTGCAATTAGCTGGACAAGCTGAAAGTACTCTTAATGTATTAAATATAGATGAAGAAACTAAACCTCTTCTTGATGCAGAAATAATCTGCACTATGTTTGAAGGAAATGCACCTTATAGACCAAGATATGTAATACCTAATTATGAAGTATTAATGGAAAAAGGATGCGAATTTTTAGATCTAAAACCACCAACAGATATATGGGAAGCTACTAATAGCTTACTTATACTATATAAGCATGTACCATCGATAACTTCGTACCCAGTATACTTAGGAAATATAGATACATTATTAGAGCCGTTTGTAAAAGATGAAGAAGAAGCATATAAAGCTATAAAATTATATCTAACTCATATAGATAGAGCGCTTACAGATTCATTCGTTCATGCCAATATAGGTCCAGTAGATACTAAGGCAGGTAGACTTATATTAAAAGCAATGAAAGAGCTAGAGTGTGCGATGCCTAACTTAACAGTCAAATATGATAAAGATATAACATCAAAAGAGTTTATAGAATTATGTGCAAGTACAGCTTTAGTTACAGCTAAGCCTAGTTTTGCAAACCACAAAATGGATACGAAAGATTTTGGAACTGAAAACTATGCTATTGCAAGTTGTTATAATGGATTTATAATAGGTGGGGGTGGATATACCCTAGTAAGATTAGTTCTTAGTAGATTGGCACAAACAGCAGAATCGATAGAAGATTTCTTAGATAATAAGTTACCTTTTGCTGCTGAAAAGATGCTTGAATATATAGATGAAAGAGTAAGATTTTTAGTAGAAGAGTCTGCATTCTTTAAGTCAAACTTCCTTGTAAAGGAAGGGTTTGTAAATAAAGATCTGTTCACAGGAATGTTTGGAATGGTTGGACTTGCTGAAGCAGTAAACTATTTATTAAATGCTAGAGAACAAAAGGATAGATTTGGTCACTCAAAAATAGCAAATGATCTAGGTGAAAGAATAATAGAAAAACTTAATTCAATAGTAACTTCATATAAATCTAAATATGTAGGATGTTTTAATGGAAATCATGTAATGCACTGTCAGGTAGGGATAGATTCAGATACAGGGATATCACCAGGGTGTAGAATACCTGTAGGTGAAGAACCAGAAATATTTGAACATATAGTTCAATCTGCTCCGTATCATAAATATTTCTTTAATGGTATAGGGGATATATTTGTATTTGAAGATACTTATAAAGATAATCCAGAAGCTATAGTAAATATTGTAGATGGAGCATTTAATAATGGCATAAGATATATATCAGCATATTCAGGTGGATGTGATGTTGTTCGTGTTACTGGATATCTTGTTAAAAAATCAGAGGTTGCAGAATTAGAAAGTGGAAAAGCAGTTAAGAATAATGCTACAGTATTTGGTATGAATGCTAAAAATGGAGCAAAAGCATTTGATAGAAGGCTTAGAGATTAATTATGGCTTTAGTAAATAAAATAATACCATTTTCTTGTATAGATGGACCAGGAAATAGAACGGCTATATTTTTCCAAGGATGTAATCTAAGGTGTACTTATTGCCATAACCCAGAAACTATAAATATGTGTACTAACTGCGGCAAGTGCGTTTTAACTTGCCCAGTTGAGGCACTAAAAATAGAAGATAAAAAGGTAGTTTGGAATAAAGATATATGTGTAGAGTGTGATAATTGTATAAAAACATGTGAAAATTTATCAACTCCAAAAACAATAGAATATTCAGTAGAAGAATTATTTGAAGAAATAAAAAAAATAAGACCATTTATACAGGGTATAACTGTTAGTGGAGGAGAATGTACACTTAATGCAGATTTCTTAGTGAAATTATTTACTAAGGTAAAAAGAGAGTTAAATCTTACTTGTTTCGTTGATACTAATGGGACATTAGATTTAAGTCAAAGAGAAGATTTAGTAAATATTACTGATAAATTTATGTTAGATGTAAAATGTATGGATAAAGATGAACATATAAAAATTACAGGTAAAAAAAATGAGATTGTAATAAAAAACTTGCATTATCTTTTAGAAAAAGATAAACTTCATGAAGTTAGAACTGTAGTAGCACCTAACTTAAATAATGAATATACAATAAAAGAGGTAGCAAAAATTATAGATAATAAATGTAAATATAAACTTAATGCTTATAGAAAATATGGAGTAAGAAAAGAAGGTTTAGAACTTCATGGGGAAGTAGGTCCTAATGAAGAAGAAATGAAAAATTTCTACAATTATACAGATATATCTAATAATATATAAAATAAATATTGTAAAAAATTTATTTTGATGATATTATTTAAGAGAAATTAAAATTTTATAGGCAAATTTAGAGAAATCTAGAGACGCAAAGCTAAAGGGGCTAAGGTTAAAAGCTATGCCAGCCAGTTGCCAAAGAATAACTATTCTTTGTTTAAGCAGAAATCTTATGCTAATAGTATAGGTATATTTTCTGTTGTTTATTTGGATTGGCAACTACCCTTTTATTAACAAGGGTAGTTTTTTTATACGAACGGTATATATTATGAAAATAATGTTATTGATATTAATTACATCATCAATAGCTATTAATATATCACCAGAATTAAATATTTTTACTGACGAAGTAGGAGTAGGTATCAAAGACACGAAGTTGTCACAAGCTGAAAATAAAAAACTAATTGAAACAGAAAAAATAAACTTAAAAACTTATTAAATTATTCAAACTTACTAGATATAAGTAGGGCTGGAACAACTAATAATACTATAGAAAAGTGGAATAATTTTAAGAATGCTAGAAGTAGAACTAAACAAACTTTAGATGATACAAACAAAACTATAGAAGAGTTAAGTTATATAAGATGGTATTTACATTACTGTATAGAAGAATTACAAGTAAAATAGATATATTAAAGCTATATAATTAAAAATTAATATAGAAAGTTTCAAACTCAATTATTTAAAATATCCATGTATAATTACTATTTAGTTATGCATGGATATTTTTATTGGTAAAATCTCAATATATATTAAGTTTATTTTAAGGTTTGAATAGTATTATGAAAAAATACTTGATATATATTTAGATAAGGGAGAAATATAAAAATATGATAAACAAAAGAATAAATAAAGATCCATTTAAAGTTATATCCATAATTTTATTAATTTTATTTGGTATTAGTATTTATATAATGCTAAATAATAAAGACGAAAATAATGTTGTATTAAGTAATAAGGTTAAGTGTACTTCACAAGAAGATAAAAAAATAGTAGTTATAGATATGGGTCATGGAGGAAATGATGTGGGGGCACAAAGTATAGATGGAGAAACTAGTGAAAAAGACATATCTCTTGAGATTGGTCTTAAAGTCACTGAAATAATAGAAGAGAATAGTAACATAGAAGTGTTAAATACTAGAGATACAGATGAATATTTATCTTTAAGTGATAGAATTGAATTTTGTAATGATAATAATGCTGATATATTTGTATCTCTACATTGCAATGCAGATCCTAATGGAACATCATCAACTAATGGAATTGAAACATTTTATTGGAAAAACGAGACAGATGAGTCATATGATCTTGCTAATTCAATTCAATCAAGTATAATAAACAGTTTAGATGTTAGAGATAGAGAAGTTAAAAGAGATGATTATGCTGTTGTTAAAAGTACTGATTGTCCTTCTGTATTGGTTGAAATGGGTTTTTTGACTAACAACGTAGAATTGAATAATTTATCAGATGAGGAGTATCAAACCAAGATGGCACAAGCTATAGTAGATGGAATACAAGAATACTTAAATATTGAATAATTTTATAAAATAAGAACACTATAAATAAGAATATTTAAGTTGAATAAGAGGTGATGTATATGTCTAATAAACCAGTTGATCCAAATGCAAAAGAAGCATTAAATCAAATGAAATTAGAAATTTCAAATGAATTGGGTATAAATAATAGTACAAATGGTGCTAATGATACTTCTTTCCAAAATGGAGAATTAGGTGGAAGAGTTGGTGGTCAAATGAGCAGAAGATTAGTTGAAATGGGAAAAGAAGCATTATTAAGACAATATAATAGTAGAAAATAAAAACAAAGTATGGATTATCTATATGATAATCCATACTTTGTTTTTTTTATGTATATATATTAAATTATATTATTTATATTAAGTATTACTAAATACAATTTAGTAAATAATAATCAATATATTAGGAAAAAATAGGAATAAGGCTGATTTAAATAAATAGAATGATAAGTAGTTATAGTTAGAGAAATAATTTCTACTATTAATAGAGAGAATTTTAGTTAATATATAAGTTAAATAAGGAGGGATAAAGAATGGATTTAGACAAAATTTTTCTTAAATCATTTTTAAAAATATTTGAAAATGAATCTTTTACTGTTGAATTTTGGGATAAAGAAGAAATTAAATTAGGAGGAGAAGAATCTTTATTTAAGATTATTTTAAAGAAACCTATTAGTAAAAAGGATATACTCACAAGTACTTCATTAGTATTTGGAGAGGAATATATGAATGGAGATTTAGAGGTTGAAGGTGATTTTTTATTAATGCTTAATACAGTTTTAAAGTATAAGGAAAAATTTTTAACGAATTTTAAAGCATTACCAAATTTATTTTCACATAAAACATCTAAAAATAAGCAAAAAGAACAGGTTTCATATCATTATGACTTAGGTAATGATTTTTATAGCCTATGGTTAGATAAAACTATGAGTTACTCATGTGGTTATTTTAAGGAAGATAAAAACTCATTGTACGAAGCTCAAATGAATAAAATTAATCACTTATTAAAAAAATTAAACTTAAAAGAAGGATTAAGTTTATTAGATATAGGTTGTGGTTGGGGAGCATTACTTATAGAAGCAGCAAAAAAATATAAAATAAAGGGATTAGGTATAACATTAAGCGAGGAGCAGTATAAAAAATTTAAAAGTAGAATAGAAAGTGAAAATTTACAAGAGTATTTAGATGTTAAGTTAATGGACTATAGAGAGTTAGAAAAATCAGGTCTTACGTTTGATAGAGTTGTAAGTGTTGGTATGTTAGAACATGTTGGTAGAGAAAATTACGACTTGTTTATGAAAAATGTTTCTACCGTTTTAAATAAAAGTGGAATATTTGTACTTCATTATATAAGCGGTTTATGGGAATCTGAGGGAGATGCATGGATGAGAAAATATATATTTCCAGGTGGAGTGATTCCAAGCTTGAGAGAAATTATATATATATCTTCAAATTATAGATTTTACGTAGAAGATGTTGAAAGTTTAAGATTACATTATATGAAGACTTTATTAAAATGGGCTGAAAATTTTGAAAAAAATATAGATTTAATTAGAGAAAAGTTTGATGAAAGATTTATAAGAATGTGGAAAATATATTTATATTCTTGCGCATCTTGCTTTTATAATGGTGTGATAGATCTTCATCAAATTGTATTTACAAATGGCGTTAATAATGAGCTACCTTTAACTAGGAATTATATTTATGAATAAAAACGGAAAAGCACCTATCAAAGATAGATGCTTTTATTTGGGCTAGCGTAATACTTATATATTTATATAAGTTCCCACTAATATCTAGTATAATATAAAAAAAATTTTATGTAAAGGAAAACACTTAAATTAAATTTAAAGTAAACTTTAAGAACTCTTCATGATAACTTTACATTAAATTCATATAAGAGTTGTATTATATAGTTAAAGAAGAGCCAATAAAAAGTGGCCAAGTATAATACCCTAGTTTTATATAGATCTAATAGTAGTTCTCCCTCAAAATTTACTACGTTATTAGATTCAAAGGTTGTATAGTGTATAAATTACAATATACAGCCTTTTTTGCGTAGAAATTAAAATTAAAAGGTTAATGTAGTATTAAATGTGTTAATATTTAATAAGATAGAATATTAATAAATGATAATGAAAGGGGATATGATATGACGAAACCAGCAGTATATCATAGTCAAGGATATAATTGTGCAGAAGCACTAATTAAATCATATAACGAGGAACATAATACAGATATACCAGTATCTATAGGAAGTGGCATGGGAACAGGTATGGCAGTTGGAAGTTTGTGTGGAGCTATAAATGCAGCAGTAGTTGTAATTGGATATTTAAAAGGTAGAGACAGTGAATTAAGTCAAAATGAAGCTAGACAGTACTCTAAGGCATTAATGAGTAAAGTAAGAGAAAAATATAATTCTGAAATATGTTTAGATTTAAAAAGAAACAAAGTAGGATGTGGAGAAATAATAGATTTTACATATGATGCATTAAATGAAGTTTTAGGAAATTAATTATAAAAAAGATTATATTAAGGCAGAAATACCTTATTATAATCTTTTTTATTTATAACGCATTTTATTTTAATAATTCAATTATATGGAAATAATCATAGTATGAAGAAGATTAAGATTTGTATAATTATATTTTTTATTATATTTTTTGCTGGGTGTAGTAATGAAGATGAAGTTTTAATTAATAAAATAATTACTAGTATGACCTTAGATGAAAAGATAGGGCAGATGATTTTAGCAGGATTTGATGGGACTATTATAAATGAAGAACTTAATAATTTAGTAAATGAAAATAAGGTGGGAGGAATTATTTTATTTAAAAGAAATATAGAATCATCATCACAGATAAAAAAGTTAATTAATGATGTGAATGAATCAAATAAAGGAGTTCCATTATTTGTATCAATAGATGAAGAAGGAGGAAGAATAAGTAGAATTTCAGATGACATGAGAAATTTTAAAAGTGCATCAGAAATCGGAAAACAAAATAGTACTGAATATGCTTATAACAATGGCCTTGAAATAGGAACAGTACTAATTAGTCATGGAATAAATATGGACCATGCACCAGTTTTAGATATTTATAGTAATTCAAAAAATACTGTAATAGGAGATAGGGCATTTGGAAACGATGAAGATATTGTATCAACTATGGGAGTTGCCACTATGAAAGGGATACAAGACAGCGGAGTTATTCCTACTGTTAAGCATTTTCCAGGGCATGGAGATACTGAAGTTGACTCACATTTTGGATTACCTATAGTAAGTAAAACATTAGATGAACTTGAAAGTTTTGAATTTATTCCATTTAAATATGCAATTAAAAATAATTGTGATGTAGTAATGGTATCACATATTGTTTTAGAGAATATAGATAGAGAAAATCCTGCTACAGTATCATCAAAAATTATAAATGGAATTCTAAGAGATAATCTAGGATTTAATAAAGTTGTAATTACAGACGATATGAATATGAGAGCTATTACTAATATAATGAGTGTAGAAGATGCAAGTATAAAAAGTATACAATCAGGAAGCGATGTTATTTTAATAGGAGGAGGTCAAGAAACCGTAACATCAGTAATAGAAAAAATTAAACAAGCAGTTGAAGAAAATGATATAACTGAAGAAAGAATAAATGAAAGTTTATATAGAATTTTATCATTAAAAATTAAGTATTCAATCATAAATTAAGTATTTTAAGATTTATTTAAGGTACTCATGCTACTATATTTTTATAAAAATAGTAGGAGGAAAGAATATGAATAAGAGATTTATATCATTTTTATCGATACTTTCTTTATGTGTAGTTATGAGTGGATGTTCGGCGAATACTAGTAATTCATCAACTACAAACACAGAAAGTAAAGAAAGTACACAAACAACAACTACTCAAGAAACAGAATCTATAGGAGATATAGATACATATATAAAACTATCAGATAATAATAGTACAATTGAAGGATTAGGTGTAACTGTTTAAAACAATACAATTACAATAACTGAATCGGGAACATATAGTATAAGTGGGAGTTTAAGTAATGGACAAGTAATAGTTAATACTAATAAAGAAGAAAAAACTTATATAGTTTTAGATGGTGTTGATATCAACTGTTCAAATAGTTCAGCAATATATATAACTAGCTCTGAAAAAACAGTAATTTCACTGGCTGATGGAACAACAAATGTAATAAAAGATGGTAGTAGTTATGTTTTTGAAGATGAAAGTAGTGATGAACCAAATGCAGCCATATTTAGTAAAGAAGACTTAACTTTTATAGGTAGTGGTTCTTTAGAAGTGGATGGAAATTATGATAGGGGAATAGTAAGTAAGGATGATCTAGTTATTCAAAATGGAAATATAAGTGTTGCATCAGTTGGAGATGGATTAAGAGGTAAGGACTCTGTAGTCATAACTGGTGGTAATGTAACTATTAATGCAGGTAAAGATGGAATAAAATCAAACAATAGTGAAGATACATCAAAAGGGTATGTTTCTATAGAAGGTGGAACATTAGATATCACTGCAGGGCAAGATGGAATACAAAGAGAAACTAACGTATTAATAAGTGATGGAAATATAAAGATTTCCTCTGGAGGAGGAAGCGAAAATAGTAGTTCAAGTAGTAATGAGTGGGGTAACTGGGGAATGCCACCTGATCAAAATCCACAGCAACAAACAATCACAAGCGATTCATCAACTGAAGAATCAACTAGTGCAAAAGCTATAAAAGCTACTAGTAATATAACTATAGATGGAGGAATTATAGAAATAGATTCTTCTGATGATTCGATACATTCAAATGATAGTTTAGTAATAAACAACGGAACAATTACTATGTCTTCAGGAGATGATGGTATACATTCAGATTCTACCTTAGAAATAAATGGAGGAACTATAGACATTACAAAATCATATGAAGGTATTGAAAGTCAAGTTATAACTATTAATGATGGAAATATTCATGTAGTAGCAAGTGATGATGGTGTAAATGCTGGGGGAGGGAATGATTCTTCATCGACAGGCGGGCGACCAGGTCAGAATAATTTCTCATCATCTTCAAGTTCTGAGATAAATATAAATGGAGGATATTTAGTTGTTGATGCAACTGGAGATGGATTAGATGCGAATGGATCAATAACTATAACTGATGGTGTAGCTATAGTAAATGGGCCAACTAATGGTGGAAATGGAGCACTAGATTATGATTCGACATTTAATATAAGTGGAGGTACTTTAATTGCATCAGGTAGCTTAGGTATGGTTCAAACAACAAGTACTTCATCTAGCCAAAACACTTTAAATATTAGTGTATCAGCACAGGAAGCTAATTCCATAATTCATATAGAAGATGAAAATGGTAATGAGATAGTAACATTTGCACCATCAAAAACATATCAGTCAGTAATAGTTTCATCACCCAAAATAAAATCAAAATCTACATATAAGGTATATGTAGGTGGAAGTTCAAGTGGAAGTGAAATTGATGGATTATACTCTGATGGAACTTATAAAAATGGTACAGAGATAGGTAGTTCTAGTGTATCAAGTTCGGTAACAAGTATTACTCAATCTGGAATTACATCAACAAGTAATATGGGGCAACCTGGGGGAATGCAAGGTGGAAGAAGACCTTAACATAGATAAATAATAAGTAAAAGAGAGCAGTATTAGTTTACTGCTCTTTTTATTTATTTAATTAAACTTAGTAAAAATATATTGCATAGATAGTGTATTAGATATATAATACACCTAAAGAGTTGTACTGCTGATATAGTACAGTAATACGGAGGTGATAAAATGAATTTTATTCCAAATGATAGAGAACCGGTGTATATTCAAATTGTAAGATATATGAAACAACAAATAGTAAATGGATCTTTAAATCCAGGAGATGCTATACCTTCTAGAAGGGAAATGGCAGTGAGTATAAAGGTAAATCCAAATACAGTTCAAAAAGCATATAAGGAGATGGAGGACATGGGAATTATTAATACGGCTAGAAATTATCAAAGTACTATAACTACGGATATAAATGTTATAAATGATATAAAACAAAATTTAATTGATGAATCTTTAGAACTATTTATAGAAAGTATGAAGGCTATAAATGTAGATAAAGATGAGATTATAAAAATTATAAATGATAGATACTAGGGGGACTTTATGATAGAAGTAAAAAATGTTGTAAAGAGATATAAAAAAACAAAAGCTCTTAATAATATATCTTTTAATATACATGAAGGAAAAATCACTTGTATATTAGGTACAAATGGAGTAGGAAAATCTACAATATTAAAAGCAATTGCAGGACTTGTTAAGATAAATAGTGGAGAAATATTAATAGATGGAGAAAAAATAAATAATAAAATATATAACAAATTAGCATTTGTTCCAGATATAGATATTCATTTTCCACAATTAAATATAAAAGAAACATTTGAATTTATGAGTGTATTTTATAAAAATTGGAATAATGAGAAGGCCTATGAAATGCTTAAGAGCTTTAATCTAACAGATGACAAAGTTATATCCAAGTTGTCGAAAGGAAATAAGGCTAGAATAAAAATAATATTAGGTTTTGCTCAAGAAGCAAAATATATATTACTTGATGAGCCATTTTCAGGAATTGATATATTTAAAAGAGAAGAAATTATAGAAATGATGGTAAAGTATATGACTGATGATCAAAGTATAGTAATAACTACTCATGAGATACCTGAGATAGAAATGATTGTAGATGATGTAATACTTATAAATAATGGCAAGTTAGTATGTAAGTTTAATGCTGAAGAATCTAGAGAAAAAGACGGTATGTCAATTGTAGATAAAATGAGGGAGGTATATAGGGGTGAATAAGATATTAACTTTATATGATATAGAATTTAAAAGAATATATAAATTATACCTTGGAGCACTTTTAGCATTTATTGCTTTTAATATAGGTGTTGTTTTTGTGATGTTAAGTGATGTAGTAATTGCAGTAGCTAACAAGCTTCAAACTAATAAAAGTATTCAACTTTTACAAAAAGCATCAGCTGCAAGGATGATAAGAGAAAGGTATATAGATAGGGCATTTACTTTTATATGCATGGCCTTAGTTGTAGCCATTGTTATATGTTTGATTTATGGATTTATAATTTGGTATAGAGACTTTATAGGAAAAAGTAAAACTGCATATACACTATTTATGTTACCAAATGATAAATTTGATATGTACATAGCAAAGTTAATGACGGTAGTACTTCTTATATATGGAGTGATTATTGCTCAAGCCTTATCTTGGATAGTATCTATATTAATAGTAACATCATTAACGACAGTTACTCTAAGCCAAATTGTAGAAGTTGTAAATCACAGGATATTATTTGAGATGTTAGGGTTTATGCAATTTGATTTTATATCATTCATAATGATAAATATAATAGGTGTAATAATTACTGTAATGATTATATTTACAGGAGTAATAATTCAAAAATCATTTAAAAAAGTAGGTATATTACTTGGAGTGGTATATATATTTATCCTTGCGAGTACTAACTTTTTTGTAATGGCAGATAAATCATACAGCGGACAATTACTTATATATCAAAGTGTATGTTATATAATAACAGCTTTAATATCGGTAGGGATATCATATAGACTTTTAAATAAAAAGATATATCTTTAGGGGTGAACAGATATGAAAATAAAATTATCAAGAATAGCTATTGTAAGCACAGTAATAATAATGATAGGTTTAAGTATTTTTATAGGGAAAAATAATAAACAAGAAATTATAATAAAAGAAATAAATGGAGAGAAATCTGCTTTAGGAGATGTAAGCATAATTGCTCAAGATATGCAAAGTATATATAAAACATCTAAAAGTACTATAAATAAAGATGGAATTAGTGAAGAGAAATTTACTAAAACTACGTCAACTAGATATAGTAATGCTCAAGACTTAATAACTAATAAGGAATTATTAGATTATTCCCAAGGAGACAATGGAACATACCAATATGATAATTATGTAGGTGTTGTAAGTGTAAGTACATATTATACAGAAGAAAATGCTGATGATGAACAAAAAGAAATAGTGGCAACTGTTATGGAAGAAAATATAGAAACTAAAGAAGTTAAAAATTATTCTATAAATTTACATACTTATGTTAAAGATAATGAGAGTAATGGAATATCAACAACAACTGTTCCTATTGTATTTGAAGATGAGCTATATGTGGTAGTAGGCTTAGATATGATAAATTATAATAATACTAATAAATATGAAAATCAAACAGAAGAATCAAGACTTTATGTATATAAATTAAATTTAAAGGATAAAAGTGCAGAACATATATTAACTAAAAAACTTAGTGAGGATGGAGAGTCAAGCATCGGATATAATACTGCATTCTCAAAAGATAGTACAGCTTATTTCGTAAATAGATTATATAGTAAAAACAATAAAAATGAAACTGAAACAGAGTTCCAATTATTATCATTTGATTTAGAAACTAGAAAATTTGATACTTTAAGTTTAGGAAGAAATATAGATGGACAAGGTTTATGGAATATATTTAATTATTATTTAATCGATGATATAGCTTATCTTATATATGACTATGAACTTGGTAAAACATTTAATATATCTGAAATTGAAATTAATTTAAATACTAATAAAATAACTAATAAAGAAATAAAGTACTCATTAAAACTTGATGAAAATATAAATACTAATGATGTTGGGTATAGTTTAGATAATCTAAGATGTATAGATAATAAATTATTTATATCTCTTGAAATTCAAAATAATACATCTACAACTTGGAATAGTAGAGGTCATGTATCACAATACATATATGTAGTAGATAGAGATAGTAAAGAAACTTTATACGCAGCAAAAATAAATAATAGCAAGAATAATAATATAACTTTAAGTGTAGTAAAATAAAAAGAATACCTATATAATAGAATTTTAAAATCTATATATAGGTATTTTTATTTATAAATTATAAAAGTAATTATCTCTAAGCGCTTGTGCATTTTTACGATTAATTAAGAACTTTTTTAGTTCAGTTAGGCATAAAAATAAGATTGCCCTATCTTCAAATTCTATTCTATCTATAGGAAGAGGTTGATTTTTCATAGTAGCAATCAATCTATCTAACTCATCTAATAAATCAGCAACAGTTTCAGCATTAAAAGATGTATAGCCAATTTTATGTATAAAAGCAGATACAATATGGCCTTGAAGTGGAGTACTACTTAGTTGAGATACATATGAATATAAATTTTCTAATATATTTCTCTGACTTTTTATAATCTCCATATGGTCTAAGAGATATTTAGTATCACTTAATAAATTATTATTTATATTATTATAGGCTTCTGAAATACTATTACTTATTAAGTTATTTAATGTATTTAAATCTTTATTGTATTTATTTTCACTAGTAGGATTTACTATCAAGTCCGCAATATCTATAAGGATAGAACTAACTTCATTTTGTAATCTTTTTTGATTTTCATATATTTTTTCAATATTAGATGGTATATACATATTTATTAAAACACCGATTCCAGCACCAATTAAAAATAAACAAGATTCATTTACAATCCAATGTACAGACATAGTACCTTGAAGGAAATAGTGTGAAGAAATTACAACACACATAGCAATAACATCTGATATATTTAGTAAGAAACAAAAACTTATAATAATTAATATATATAATGCAAATGCATATAAATGATACCCGAAAATATTAAAGCACAAATACGAAAATATATTACATAAAATAAAACCGTATATTTTACCAAGGGTACCTTTAAGAGTTTCTTTTTTTGTATTTTTTACTGTAAGTAAGGTTATAACTCCTGCAACAGTAGAGTATTCTAGTTTTAAGAGCCAAGCAATAAAAATAGCAAGGGAACTTCCAAGTGACAGTTTTATTACCTTAAGTATATTAGCTTTATTCAAATATAAAACCTCCCTATGTATTATTTTACCAGAGACAATTTTAACATAGTTCAGTTAATTTTAAAACTTAATAGGAAGCTCCACAAAAAATACTGTATATTCATTAACCTTGCTTTTAGCATATATTTTACCTTTATGCTGTTCTACTATAGATTTTGCAATAGAAAGACCTAAGCCATATCCTCCAGTTGCACGAACCCTAGAGCTATCAATCCTGTAAAACCTTTCAAATATTTTATTTATATGTTCAGACTCTATACCTTCACCTGTATTTTTTATAGATAATTTAACTGTATTTTTTTCTAAGAATAATTTAACAGAAATAGTACCTTTATTTTTAGTATGTTTTATAGCATTATCCATAATTATACTAAATAATTTTTTCATACTTTCCATGTTACCATTTATAAAGATATCTTTTTCTATATACGTTTCTAAATTTATAGAATTTTCATAAATAATCGCATCAAATTGTAAAAGCATAGTTTCAACTATTCTACTTATATCAATATAAGATAGTAATAGAGTATTTTCTTTTGTGTCTAATTTAGCTAATGATAACATCTCATTTACTAGTTCAGATATTCTATCTGTTTGCAAATTTATATAATTAATCCATTTAGTTTGATTTTTTACAGTGTCATCAGGGTTACTGAGAACCAATGAGGTATTAGTTTTTATTATAGTTAAGGGTGTTTTTAATTCATGAGATGCATCTGCAATAAATTGTTTTTGTTTCTCAAAAACATCTTTTATTGGTTTTATACTTTTGTTAGTTAGATATATACTAATTAACAAAAGTATAACTAAACTTACGCCACCAACTGAAATAAAAATTTTTAATAATGATATCTTAAAATTTTCTTGATAAGAAACATCTAAAAATACTATTCTGATACCATTAACATAATTTCTTTTTAAGAAAATATATGGATTATTAGATATATTTATTTTAGATGACATATTTTCGCTGGTTATAACCTCATCAATATAGTCTTTTATAATATCTGTGTCTATATAAATATTAGGAGAAGTAGATATTTGTATAATATCTCCATTAGAATTTAAATCTACAGTTATATTACTTGAATTTATCTTAGGTCGATGATCCTTATTAGGATTATCAATCATAAGAGTATTTAAGGAAGCATTAATTTCCCTATTCATACTCTCATTAGTCATAAAGTAGAGTGTACCAAATATACTTATAAATACAACTGTTAATAAACTCATATTAATTAATATAAATTTTGAACGTAATTTGTCAAACATGATTATTCCTCCAATTTATATCCAACTCTTCTAATTGTAGCAATTTTTACATTAGAATTAATATAAGTTAACTTTTTTCTTATAAAGGAGATATAAACTTCTATATTATTATGATCTGCCTCGGAATCAAATCCCCAGAGTTTTGTTATTAAATCATCCTTACTTACAATACTTTTAGGTCGTTGCATAAAATAATTTAGAATTTCAAATTCTTTTAGAGTAAGAGTTATGGAATTTTCACCAGATTCTAGATCATAAGTAGATAAATTTAATCTTATATCACCAAATTCAAGTATATTATCATTAATAATCTCGCCACGTCTTCTTGTTAATGCTCTTAATCTTGCCAGCAATTCTTCTGTTGAAAATGGTTTTGATAAATAATCATCAGCACCTAAATCCAATCCAGTAACCTTATCATCAATACTATCTTTTGCAGTTAGTAGAATTATTGGGGTAGATATACCTTTTTTTCTAAGTATTTTAAGTATTTGAAGACCGTTTAACTTGGGAAGCATAATATCTAAAATAATAATATCGTATATATCAGTTAAACCATAATTTAAACCATCTTCACCATCGTATACAGCATCAACAGAATATTTATTTTTTATAAGTATTTGGCTTAAAGCTTCTGATAACTGAACTTCATCTTCAACTAACAATAATTTCATAAATTCACCTCTAAATATAGTTTGTAATTTTTATAATTAATAATCTCATATTACATTATTAGCCTTAAATGAATATTAAATTATTACAACATATAAAATAATAGCAAAAAACTGGTATATAATCTGTATAAATCTGATTATGTACCAGTTAAATTTTAGTTATAAACTTTTTCTTCAAAACCAGAAAGAGTAAGGGTTATATTTAAATTACCATTTCTACATCTCAGCTCATCAATAAATTTCTTTTGATTAGAATCAGGTTTCATATGTATTATATAACTTAATTCAAATAAAGAACCAAAGTCTCTAGTTTTTACTTTTTCTATATTCCAAGAGTTTGTGTATTTAGATAATATGTCTTCAAATACACCTTCATAGTTTAAATCTTCAGGAATTGTAATTTTAAGTTGCATAGTTTTTGTTTTTGGAATTGCGAATTTTATAGCATCTAATATAAGTATGACAGCACATAAAATTGTAGTGAATATTATTCCATACCCAATATAACCCATACCACATGTTAAACCAACAGCTAATGTAAAGAAAACATAAGAAATATCTTTTGGATCACCAGGAGCACTTCTAAAACGAATTATTGAAAAAGCACCGGCTAAACTAAAAGCTCTAGCAACATTATTACCAACTAAGAGAATTATAATGGATATTATAACTGGTAGCATTATTAGAGTTATACTAAAACCAGAAGTGTAGCCATTTTTTTTATTGGTTTTCATATATACAAGGCTAATAACCAGTCCAAGTAAAAGTGATGATACTATAACAAGTAGTGTATTTGTGAGAGTAAATGATTCACCAGTTGTTGATGAAATTATTGTTTCTAACATATTATTTCTTCTCCTTTTAAATTATTATTTTGATTATTTAAACAATGGGCCATAAATTCATTTCCATATTTTGAATAATGAGTATTGTATATCTTTAACTCAGAAAGAATCTTTGTAAACCAAACTGGAATAGAACCTAATATTTTTACTTCCATAAGATAGTTATTTTCACCTAGAATATCATAGCCATATAAACCGGATTCTAAATGTAAATCATTTCTTCTAGCAGTTATATGAGAATCAAACGTTAATCTAAAGTCAGGGTCATTTTTACAAAAAAATGCTTTACGGCTATAACCAATGTAAACAGTAGGAGTAACTTTATTCTTACTAAGATAATATTGTATCTCATTAATAACTTGATTGTTTAAGTAGTCAGTAGAAACTGGTCTATATCCAAATTTTAAAAATTTGTATGCTTCTTCTAATGTAAGAGAAATTCTCCGCTTATTAACTATGCCATTTATTTTTTTCTTTAATTCAAGAAAAACTTTGTCATTAATATTTTTAGGAATAGTGTAACTTCTAAGTCTGAGTTTTTCTTTATAAAATGGTTTAGAGATAGAGTGTCTTATGACATCACTATGCTTTGTATCATAATAAATGTTAAATATACTGTAGTTTTGTCCATCTTTGCAGTATTTATCAGGATTCATATATTCGAGTAATTTTGGAATTAACATATCATATTGATTTTTATCTAAAATAAATTTTTTTTCATATCGTTGAAAAGATTTTATCGACATTTATAACCAACCCCTTATTTAAGAACTATTTTATAGCTATATTGTAAAAATTTAACCTTAAATAAACCTTAAGTTAACATGGATTTAAAATGAATTAATTTTTTATAATATTAAGTAAAATAAAAACTATCTAAAATAATATAAATATTATTTTAGATAGTTTTTGTTTTACTAATTTAGATAAAGTTTAGCTTCTAATTCATTAGAAATTGCTAGATTATATATATAAGCATTGCTAATTTCATTTATAAATTTAATTTCTAAATCAGAAGATAATTTTAAGTTATTTAACTTATTAGCATAATTCATAACATAAGATCTAATATCTTTTATTTTATCACAAGAGTAGTAGTTTAACCCTTCTGCAGGAACTTTATAATTAACACTTAATAAAGCAACAAAGGTTCTTCCTCCAAATAAATCAGCTATAAATCTTGTATAAGCATAAGCAATTACTAATTCAGGATTAGTTTTTTCTAAATCATTTATTTTATCTACAAAAGCTATAGTAGATGGAAGTAATTCTATTTCACTTACTTTATCTCCTAATAAGAAGTCTAAATCTTTTTTTATTAAATCATAACGATATAATTCTGGAGTAGCAAACTCTTTAACAGTTTCGTTATTTGTATTTCTTTCTAATGCTTGTTCTATAGAATTATACATAGCAGCTAAATTAAATAAATACTCAGCATAACTGTCTTTAGATGCATTACCATCAACTATTCTTTTTATAAATCCACTGTGTTCAGCTGCACTATGAAGTGTAGCACTATTTTTTCTTATTTTTGTCATTAAATCCATATGTATCACCTCGATAATAATTATATATAGAGAATGATAATTGTTATCATTTTCTATATATAAAATATACCCTACATACTATGAATTAAACATTAAAAATAAAATTTATTTTAAATTACACTTCTTAATTCACTAATTGAATTATTATTTATCATTTCTTTCATGATAGCTCGATCTTTTAAAAAACTATTGCATACTTCATAAGATATAGATGGATCTCCATAAATTTTCCAAACACGAGTAGTATATAGCTCATTTTTTCCATATCCCATAAATCCAAGAACATCTTTAAGTGGATATCCTAAAAATATACCTATTTCATTTGGAAAATTAGGTGAATGTAATTTGTTAATTAAAACATTAATATATGTTTCCATATCATAATCAGATGGATATCCTAGAAACTTTAAAAAATTAATACACTTTTTATTTGTAAATACACGAGACATTGATTTTTTATTAATAAATAGAACTCTAATACCACCATCATAAGTATTTATAATTTTGTAATTTATTTTACTACATTTATCAAAAAATGATTCTATTTCATTAAGTTTATTTTTTTTCAGATTCATTTCACCTGATATATTTAATATCTCAGCTGGTTTTGAACCAAGTATAACAGGTCCTAGAATTTCTAATATTTTTTTTATATAAGGTGAATTTAATTTATTTTCACAACAGTTTTTATTGCAATTTATACTCATAATTACCTCCTAATTGATAATAGTTATCATATATATAAATATTACCATAATCTATAGTTATTATCCATGGAAAAATATGCTTAAATAATGATTGACTATAATTAAAAGTAAAAATACAATGAATATTAAACAACTAAAAAGGTGGTTAGGGAATATGAACTTTATAGCAGATGAATTTAAAGATATACAAATAGGTGCATTAAATTCAGCAGGAGATGATGTAAATCTATTAGATGATATAATAGATGTAAGTTTAGGTGACCATGATATATGCACAGATAAAAGAATTATTGATTCTATTTATAAAAATGAATATATAAGTCATACAATGTATACTCATCCATTAGGAGATGAGAGATTCAGAGCTGAGATATCAAGTTATTGTAATAGATATAATATAGATATTGATATAAATGAAATAATGGTTACTATAGGAGCTGGTCATGGACTTTATTTAGCTTTAAAATCAATAATAAATAAAGATGATGAAGTAATAATAATAGCTCCATATTATCCTACATATATAGATCAAGTTAAATTAAACTTAGGGAAAGTTGTAGTTGTAGAGACATGTATAGAGGATGGATATATCCCGAGTATTGAAGACATAAAAAAGTGTATAACGAGCAAAACTAAGGCGATAATTATAAATTCACCAACAAATCCAAGTGGAAGTGTATATTCAAAGGAGTTGTTAAAAGAAATATATAATTTAAGTAGAGAGAATAATTGTATAATTTTATCAGATGAGGTATATACAGTGTTTACATATGGTAAAAATAAGTTTACATCAATGTTAGAGATTGATAAAAAGCTTACAAATACAGTAGTAATAAAAACTATGTCAAAAGATTATGCAATGACAGGTTGGAGAATTGGATATATAATATCAAATTCGAAAATTATAGATGTATGTAGATTTGTAAATGATTCAATAACATACTCAGCACCAAATATATGTCAAAGTGCATCTATAGCAGCTTTAAAACTTAGTGATGACATAGGTGAAAATTTAAAACATATATATTGGAAAAGAGTAGAGTACGGGTATGAAAGAACTAAAACTATAAAAAATCTAAATATTAGTAAACCCCAAGGTGGAATTTATTTATTTATAGACTTATCTCAAACTAAGTTTGATGGAAATGAATTTAGAGACCTTTTATTAAAGGAAAGAATTTTAGTGTTACCAGGAGAAATTTTTGGAGATAAATATAAAAATTATATTAGAATCACTTGTAATAAAGATATAAAAATTTTAAGAAAAGTTTTTGATAAAATTGAAGAGCTGTGTAATAACTAGATATAGGATTAGTATGTGTATTTCTTATAAAAAAAACATAAAAAACATATAAATAAATTTATAAAAGAATGGTTTTGTTGTCGAAAAATGTGTCAATAAGGCCATTTTTTAATGCTTAAAAAATAAAAAATAAAAATGAAAAAATAACTTGCTTACATACTATATATAGTATAGAATAGTTAAGTACTTACTATATATAGTACGACAAGTAAGGGTATATAGTCATTAAAGTCAATACTTGAAATTAAAAAAATGTATATTTTATGAAAAATAAGAAGTACAAGGATTACATAATTGGTTAAAAGGAGAATGCTATGATCAAAGAGTTAATGATAATAAAAAGAGATGGAAATAGCGTTGGATTTGATAAATTCAAAATAAAAAATGCAATATTAAAAGCAATGAAGTATGGTAGCGGAATTTATAAAGAAGAAATAGCTAATAAAATAGCAACAGATATAGAAACCTATTGCTATGAAAATTCTATATCACCAACAGTACATCAAGTTGAAGATATGGTTTATAAGATGTTAATAGATAATAAACAAGAATTAACTGCTAAAGCTTATGAAGGGTATAGAGCTGTACAATCTTTTAAAAGAGAAAAAAATACAACTGATGGAAGTATATTAGGATTATTAGATAGAAGCAATGAAGAGGTAATGAATGAAAATTCTAATAAAAATGGAATGTTAGCTTCAACTCAAAGAGATTTAGTTGCTGGAGAGGTGTCTAAAGATATAGCTAGAAGGAAGTTAATTCCATCACACATAGTTCAAGCACATGATGAAGGTGTACTTCACTTCCATGACATGGACTATACGATACAACCTATTCATAACTGTATGCTTATAAATCTAGAAGATATGTTAACTAATGGAACAGTTATAAATAATAAGTTAGTTGAATCACCAAAGTCATTTGCAACAGCTTGTACTATTATAACTCAAATCATAGCTCAAATAGCTAGTGGTCAATATGGAGGAAATTCTATAACTATAAAACATATAGCACCATTCTTAAGAGTCTCATACGATAAATATTTTAATAGATATAAAGTAAAGTATTCTGAAGAGATGGCTAAAGAATTGGCAGAAGAAAGAATGATGGAAGAGTTGAGATCTGGGATACAAACAATACGTTACCAACTTTCAACACTTCATACAAGTAACGGTCAGTCTCCATTCTCAACTATTTATTTAGAAATAGAAGAAGGTCATAAATATGAAAGAGAAATGGCATTAATTTGTGAAGAAATGATACTTCAAAGATTAGAAGGGATGAAAAACTATAAAGGAAATGAAATCGGAGAAGAGTTCCCTAAATTAGTTTATTTACTTGATGAGCATAACTGCTTAGAAGGTGGAAAATATGATTATATTACAAAGCTAGCAGCAAAGTGTAATACGAAGAGATTAGTTCCAGATTATCAAAGTGCTAAAATAATGAGAAAAAATTATGATGGAGAAACATTCCCACCAATGGGCTGCAGATCGCACTTAAGTAACTGGAAAGATGAAAATGGAAATTATAAATGGTATGGAAGATTCAATCAAGGTGTTATAAGTTTAAATTTAGTTCAAGTTGCATTAACAGCTAATAAGAATATGGACAAGTTCTGGAAAGTATTAGACGAAAGGCTAGAGCTTTGTAGAGAAGCATTAATGGTTAGACATAATTTCTTATTAGGAACAACTTCAGACATATCTCCAATACACTGGCAACATGGTGGAATTGCTAGACTTAAAAAAGGAGAAAAAATAGACAAGCTTCTAAAGGATGGATATTCAACGCTTTCTTTAGGATACGTAGGTATATATGAAATGACTCAGGCAATGCTTGGTGTTAGTCATACGACTAAAGAAGGAGAGGAATTTGCTTTAAAAGTAATGCATTATTTAAATGATACTTGTAGTAAATGGAAGAAAGAAACAGGACTTGGATTTGGATTATACGGAACTCCAGGAGAAAGTTTAACATCAAGATTCTGTAGAATAGATAAGCAAAAATTCGGAGAAATAAAAAATGTAACTGATAGAATGTATTACACAAACTCATATCATGTACATGTGACTGAAGAAATAGACGCATTTTCTAAGTTAAAGTTTGAAAGTCAATTCCATGATATAAGTTTAGGTGGATGTATAAGTTATGTAGAAGTACCGGATATGAGTAAAAACTTACCTGCTGTAGAGCAAATAATAAATTATATATACCATAATATACAATATGCTGAAATAAACACTAAACCAGATGTATGTTTTAAGTGTGATTATACAGGTGAGATAAAGTTAGATGATGACTTAGAATGGTATTGTCCAAACTGTGGAAATAGAGATAAAAATGAAATGCAAGTTATGAGAAGAACTTGTGGTTATATAGGCTCAAATATGTGGGGCAAAGGACGTACTCAAGAAATAGGAGAAAGAGTATTACATCTATAAGATTTGGAGTGATAAGGTTGAGATTTTCTAAGATAAAAGATAATGATATAGCAAATGGATTAGGAGTAACAATGTCTTTTTGGACACAAGGATGCCCCCATCATTGCAAAGGTTGCTTTAATAAAGAAACTTGGGACTTCAATGGTGGCAAAGAGTTTACACAAAAAGACCTAAAGTATATTATTGATAATATAGATAAAAATAATATAAAGAGAAATCTATCTATTTTAGGAGGAGAGCCACTATGCTCTCAAAATATTAAAGGTGTTATAAGTTTATGTAAAGAGTTTAAAAAAGTATATCCAGAGAAAATGATATATTTATGGACTGGATATACAATTGAGAACTTGAATGAAGTTCAGAAAGAAGTATTAAATTATATAGATGTATTAGTAGATGGAAAATTTGAAGAAGAACAAAAAAACTTATCTATTATGTTAAGAGGATCTTCTAATCAAAGAGTTATAGATGTTAAACAATCTTTATTATCGAAAAATATAGCCTTACATGAGGTATGCTAAAATAAATAGGACAGAATTAAGGAGACATTACAAATGATAATGAATGTAAAAAAAGTTAGTGAAGATGCTGTAATACCAGTTTTTGCACATGAAACAGATAGCGGGTTTGATCTGTTTACATGTGAAGAAATAACAGTTGCAGGAAGAAAAAAAGCAATAGCAAAAACTGGATTAGTTTTTGAGATACCTTATGGATGGGGAATACAAATAAAAAATAAATCAGGAATAACAGTTAAAGGAGTACCAACTATTTCTGGTCAAAATGCAGATATAACTGTTTTTGAAGGTACTGTAGATATGGATTATAGAGGCGAAGTAGGTATAATGTTAAAAAATGAAGAAGATTTTGAAATAACTATACCAAAACATACTAAAATCGCACAAGGAGTTCTTAGAAAAGTATATCATTGTGAATTTAGAGAAGTAACAGATGTAAATAAAACAGTAAGAGGAGAAGGTGGATTTGGATCTACTGGAACTACAGTATAAATATTTATAAAGATAAAGCGCTTAGATTTTCTAAGGGCTTTATTTCTATTTTAAGAATTTAATAATTGACTACTTATAATAAGAAATATAAACTAAAAAGATAGTGTATACAAAACTTTCAAATTAAAAATTTATTAGAAATAGGAGGTAAAAGTGAATAATATAATAAAATCAAATAGAGTTAAAGGTATAATGTGTATAATAGGATCTGCTTTTGGATTTGCACTTATGTCTGCATTTGTAAAACTAGCTGGTGATTTACCAAACTTTCAAAAAGTATTTTTTAGAAATTTAGTTTCTGCAATTATAGCTTTATATTTAATAGTTAAGAATAAAGGTAGTATGGTAGGAAAAAAAGAAAATAGAAAGCTTTTATTAATGAGATCATTGTTTGGTACATTAGGTGTAATTCTTAACTTCTATGCTATAGACAAATTAGTTTTATCTGATGCTAATATGCTAAATAAAATTAGTCCATTTTTAGTAGTTATATTCAGTGCAATATTTTTAAAAGAAAAAATAAATAAAAATCAAATTATATCAATAATAATAGCATTCACTGGAGCTTTATTCATAATAAAACCCACTTTTAGTGTAGAGGTAATACCGTATATGGGAGGGCTTATGTCAGCTGTATTTGCAGCATCTGCATATACTTGTTTGAGGGCTATAGGAAACAAAGAAGAGGCTCATACAATAGTATTTTTCTTTTCAATGTTTTCTTTAATAAGTATATTACCAATGTTTATATATGTCTATGAGCCTATGACGTTAAAACAGTTAATGTTTCTATTGTTAGCTGGGATATCAGCAAGTTTAGGACAATTTGGAGTAACATTAGCATATAGATATGCACCTGCTAAAGAAATATCTATTTTTGATTATAGTAATATAATATTCTCTGCAATATTAAGTATATTTATATTTAATCAATATCCAGATAAATTTAGTATAATTGGATATATAATAGTATTTACTGCATCTTATTATGTATTTTTGTATAATAAAAAATTAGATAAAATAGAAAAATCAAAATAAGACTATAAGTTATTTAAAATAACAAAAAATTTTAATTAAAAGGATATATGTAATAATATTGTTAATGGAGAAATTTAAGTAGAAAATAAATTATAATAAGGATGTCAAAATGGAAGATTTAAAAAATTCAATTAAAGAAATAGCACAAAATGAAATAATAAAAGTTGTAATTAGTAATAAAGCTAATAAAGATGTTGAGTATAATAAGATAAATATTTCGATAAAAGAAAAAAATAATAAAGAGTATTACCAAATTGAAAAATTTACAGATAAACAAGTTTTTCATGAAAATATAGAAAAAGAAGAATTAGAAGATAAAATAGTAAACTTAATTTCGGATTATAAACAATTATCTGCCTGGTCTATAACTCATAATTTTGACCTGAAGATATCCAAGAAAGGAAAAGTATTTTTAGGAAAGAAAAAAAGTGATAATTCGAATTTAGTTAATAAAGGCCATAATAAAGAAAAAAATTATATATTAAGAGAAGGAACGATTATACAGCCACTTATTGACCTAGGTGTATTTACCAAAGAAGGTAAGGTTGTTAAATCAATGTATGATAAATACAAGCAAATTAATAGATTTGTAGAGATAATTGATGACGAGATAAAGAAAAATAATTATAAAGAACTTACTATATTAGATTTTGGATGTGGTAAATCTTATCTAACTTTTGTACTATATTATTATTTTGTGGAAATTAAAAATATAAATGTAAAAATGATAGGGTTAGATTTAAAGAAAGATGTAATTAAAAAATGCAATGAAATAGCTAAACGATATGGATATGATAACTTAAGTTTTGAACTTGGAGATATAAATGGATTTAAGTATAATAATAAAGTTGATATGGTAATTACATTACATGCATGTGATACAGCAACTGATTATGCGCTGTACAATGCTATAAAGTGGAATAGTAAGATGATATTCTCAGTTCCATGCTGTCAACATGAATTTAATCATCAAATGAAAGCTAAATCTTTATCTATATTAACTAAATATGGAATAGTACAAGAAAGAGTAGCTGCACTTATGACAGATGCATCTAGAGCTAATTTACTTGAAGCTGTAGGGTATAAAACTCAGTTACTGGAGTTTATAGATATATCTCACTCACCTAAAAATATATTAATAAGAGCATCTAAAGGTAACGTAACTAAGGATAAAAGAGAGAAAGCATTAAATGAGGTAAATAACCTAATAGCTCAATTTAATTTTAATCCAACTTTATACAACTTACTAAAGAATGATAATTTAATATAATAATTGGAGGATATATATGAAAAGAGAAGATTATATTTCATGGAATGATTATTTTATGGGTATTGCCTTATTATCTGGAATGAGAAGTAAAGATCCTTCTACTCAAGTAGGAGCATGTGTAGTAGATAAAGATAATAGAATAGTATCAATAGGATATAATGGATTTATAAATGGATGTAGTGATGATGATTTTCCATGGTGTAGAGAAGGTGAATTTCTTGAAACTAAATATCCATATGTAGTTCATGCAGAGCAAAATGCAATTTTAAATGCTAGAGGGAAGTCATTAGAGGGATGTAGAATTTATGTTAACTTATTTCCTTGCCATGAATGTGCTAGAAATATTATACAATCAGGGATAAAAGAAGTATATTATCTTAGTGATAAATATGCAGAAACGGATTCAATAAAAGCATCAAAATATATGTTTGAAAAAGCTAATGTAAAATTAATACAATTATCTCCAGAGATAGATAAAATTGAAATTTGTTTGAAATAAAAATAATTATTGATTAGTTTAATCGTAAAAATGTAAACATAGATAAGTATGTGAATTTATAATTAAAATCAACAAGAAAAAACCTATAAAAGTTTTTTTCTCGTTGATTTTTTTATTTAAATATGCTATATAAATTAAAATTTCTAAATAAAGTAGATATTAAAATAACCCCCAGTGCTAATGCACCAGCACTACTTAAAGTATTAATTCCAATCTCTAAGGCTTTCATATAATCACCTTTTAAGCAGCTATATAGTGTATTATAAACACCATATCCTGGAACTAAAGGTATTAAGCAACACACACTAAGTATTGTTGCAGGAGTCATAAAAACTCTAGCGCAAATCTCGCAATATATACTAAAAACTATTGCAGATAGAAATAAGGATGAGCTATCTCCTAATCCTTGACTCAGACATAATTTATAAGTAAACCAACCTAAAGCTCCTCCAATGCCTGCTATATATAAGTATTTACCTTTTACATTAAAAAGTAATCCGAAGCTAAGTCCAACACCAAATGCCATGATAACTTCTATAATCATACTATATTCCTCCTAATTTTAAGTATAAATGAAGAATAGTACCAGTTCCAACTGCAGTAGATATACCTATAAAAAGTGCTTCAGCAGCTTTAGCTAAACCTGAAAGCAACTGACCTTCAAGTATATCTCTAATAGAATTAGTAAGAGATAAACCTGGGACTAAAAGCATTATACTACCTGCAACTAATTTATCGAGCTGAGTAATTATACCTAAATTTAAAAGAATTATTGAGTATATAGAAACTAATGCACCACATATACTATTGATAAAAAATTCATTAAGAGATGATTTATTTAAAAATAATGATAATGCTTTTGTTAAAATACCTATAATAAATGCGCAAATAAAATCAGTAAAGCCACCACCAAATAAAATTGTGAATGTTGATGTTGCAATACCTGCAGCAAATAGAGTAGTTTTAAGCGAATAAAAATCCTCTACACATAGTCTTTCTAATTCTTTTTCACAAAAATAAATATCTGGTCTATTTTTATAAATAGTTCTAGATAATGAGTTTATATTATGTACCATATTTAAATCGATGCTACGAGAACTAATTCTTTTAACAACCGAATGTATTTTTCCATCAACTATTATTGAAACCATAACAGCTGTAGGAGATGCAAAAACATCGATATCATCAACATCGAAAGATTGACATATTCTTGTTATAGTTTCCTCAACCCTATAAGTTTCTCCACCACATTGAAGCATCATTTTGCCTGCGGTAGAGGCAAAATTAAGAATTCTATTAATACCCATATTAACCACCTTTCTAATAACAATATTGGTATTATAACATGGATAATGATGGTTAATAAACTGATTTTTTATGATTAGGAAGAATTAGTAAGATAAGTTTGGCAATAAGTAATTATGATTTGATGAAATATATGTTATGCAATAGAATTACTATAATACTGATGAACTATGGGTTTACAAATATTTAATATCTTTTTATTCCATCCAAATTGTAAAAAGAAATTAAGCTCAAGGCTTTCTAAATCAAAAGATGATTGTATTGCAATTAAAGCCTTTGTTATTGTTTTATTAGTATATCCATAACCTTTCAATTCAACTATAATTTCGTCCTCTAAATCCAACATTGGATCTTTAGCTTCATTATATAAATCATATGAAATGCTTTGTATACTAGGAATAAGATCTATTGTAAAATTTTGAGTATTAGAAATTTCAGATAAAAGATTTATAGAAGATAAATAACCTTTGTCTTTGCTAACTATGTAGTAGTTTATGTTATCTTTATTAGACCCAATTAGATATCCTAGGTATCCGACTAATTGAAAATCTAAGCTATTTTTTATTCCTGTAGTTACATTTATTTTTTTTATTTTAGCACTAGTATTTAAAGCGTCTATAACTGAATCCTTAAAACTAGTTGTTGATGTTCTATTTGTTGTAAATAAAATTATTAGATCGTTAGGATTAAGTAGATGAGCACCATATAAAGCTCTCATATTAACATTTTCAGTATCAATCAAAAAAAATTTTTCCATATTTTATCCCCCTTGACTTTTTATTACAAGTGAATTATATCCAGAATTCTCATAAATATACATAAAATAATAGTGCAAAGTAATAGTCATCTACATGATAAATTAATAATTTTAGAATTTATTAAATTTATAGACTAAATATATAAAAGTGATTTAAAATAATTAAGCTAATAGAATTAAATTAAAATATTCCTATGTATATAAATTTGTACTAAGTATGACAAGAAAAAGACATAATTATGACACAATTTATTCATGTAATATAGCTATAATTAGTGTTGTTAGTGAAATTATTAAACATCATATAAATTTATAGAGGGGAGTTTAATATGAAAAAATTAAATTTAAAAATAGGGGTAATAGCTTCTTTGCTACTTATAGTAATGAATCCTACTGAATCAAGTGCTATGCATATTATGGAGGGTTTTTTGCCAGTTAAGTGGTCGATAATATGGTCTATACTATTTATACCATTTTTTATCATAGGTTTAAAATCCATAAATAAAATAGTAAAAGATCAACCAAAGAAAAAGTTATTATTAGCTTTATGTGGAGCGTTTGTGTTTGTATTATCAGCTTTAAAGATACCTTCGGTTACAGGAAGTTGCTCTCATCCTACTGGAGTAGGTCTAGGTGCAATATTATTTGGACCAAGTGTAATGACAGTACTAGGGGTTATAGTACTTTTATTCCAAGCGATATTATTAGCTCATGGAGGTATAACTACACTTGGAGCAAATGCCTTTTCAATGGCGATAGTAGGTCCTATAGTGTCATTTTTCACATTTAAGTTTTTTAAGAATAAGATAAACAAGAGTTGGGCAGTATTTATAGCCGCAACATTAGGTGATTTACTTACATATACTGTAACATCTTTACAATTAGCATTAGCATTTCCAGACGCCACAGGTGGAATTGCAAGCTCAGCAATTAAATTTTTAGGTGTATTTTTCTTCACTCAAATACCAATAGCAATTGCAGAAGGTATATTAACTACAATATTATACAATTTAATTGTACAAAATGAAGGTGAGGAGGTTGCAGAATATGGATACAAAGGTTAATGACAGAAAAGCTAAAGGAGATAATAAACTTAACTGGATACTATTATTCTTAGCAATTATATTAATAATAATACCACTAGTACTTAATCCACATGCAGAATATGGTGGAGCAGATGGTCAGGCAGAAGAAGCTATAACAGAACTTTCTCCAAATTATGAACCATGGTTTACAAGTTTTTACGAACCTCCAAGTGGAGAAATAGAAAGTTTATTATTTTCGACACAAGCAGCATTGGGAGCAGGATTAATAGGATACTATCTAGGTAGTAAAAAGAAAAAACATTAGAATGGAAAGAGTTAGATTAAAGTAAAGTTATTATAACTTTATTTTAGTATAGCTCTTTTATTTTGTAATTATTTATAAAAACACCATAATATGATAATATATTAAAGAATTAATCTAAGATAAAATTAAAAAATATTAGGGGGGATTAACATTGAATGAATCACTTTTAGTTTTAATTTGTGATGATCAACAATCAGTACATGAGACAGTAGGAGAATATTTAAAGTTAAATGGAATCAATTACATATCAGCATATGATGGATTAGAAGCAATAGAAAAAAATAATATATATAATCCAGACCTAATATTATTAGATTTAATGATGCCTAAGATGTTTGGAGAAGAAGTTTGTAGGGAAATTAGGAAAACTAGTGATGTTCCAATAATTATGCTTAGTGCAAAAGATGAGACTATTGATAGAATATTAGGATTAGAGCTTGGTGCAGATGACTATATTACTAAACCATTTTCACCAAGAGAAGTTGTAACTAGAATAAAAACTGTTTTAAGACGAATAACTCCAAATTCAAATAATGAAAAACATTATATTAAATATAAAGATTTAGAAATAAATTTAGATACACATGAAGTTAGTATAAATGGAGAATCTATTAAGATTACTCCTAAAGAAATGAAAATTTTATTTATGTTAGTATCTAGCCCAGGAAGTATATTTAACAGAGAACATATTTTATCTGAAGTTTGGGGATATGATTATTTTGGGGATACAAGAGTAGTAGATACGCAAATAAAAAGATTAAGAAAAAAGCTTCAAAGAGATGATATAACTTGGGAAATAAAGTCTGTTTATGGTGTTGGATATAAGATTGAGGCTGTATAATGGATATAAAATATTATGAATATATGTCGAATAAATTAGTAAGATTAATAATAACAACATTAATCTTAATGATACTATTTTGTAATTTTACTATGAGCCAATATTTTTTAAAAATAAAGCTTGGAGAAACAGAAGAAAGTTTGAGCAAAATAACGAAAAGATATGAGTATGGCAGATATAGTATAGATAAATTGGCAAGTATATATCCTATAAATAACTCAATTATGCAAGCTTATGATAAGTATGGAAACATAATTATTAGTGAAAGTAAATTCACATCAGATTTAGAATATAAATATTTAACCACGGATGAAGTGGATAAAGCACTTGAATCGTATAAAATCTCAGTTTTACATGGGAATTCAATAAAAGGAATTATAAAAGTAACTGGAATAAAAGGGGATATAATGATTGTAGGTGAACCCTTAAAAGATGAAAATGAAAATATTATAGGAACAATTTTTGTTTTAAAGTTTGCAAGGGAATTTAATAGGGTTATATTTGGTTTAAATACAGTTCTGAGTGTAAGTATGATTTTCATATTTATAGCTATAGTAATACCTATATACTTGGTAAGTAAAAAAGAATTCAGTAAAATGAAAAGTATGACGGAAATGGTAATGAAGATGTATGAAGGTGATTTTTCTGTTAGGTGTGACGTTGATGAAGATAATAAAACAGAACTATTATCTAGTGCACTTAATGATTTAGCAATTCGTTTAGAAAATAGTGAAGGACAATCAAAGTTATTAGAACAAACAAGAAGAGACTATGTAGCAAATGTAACTCATGAACTAAAAACACCTATAACTTCAATTAGAGCAATGGCAGAAATATTAAAAGATGGTAGTTTAGTAGATAAGATAGATAAGGATAAATACTATAGTATGATACTTAGAGAATCTGTAAGGATGGAATCATTAATAAAAGATATGTTGGAATTATCTAGATTACAATCAGGAAAAGCATCTTTAGAAAAAGCTAGAGTTAATTTAAAAGATACATTTTTACAAGTTATAGATGAGTTTAAAATTATATCTGAAGATCTAGATATAGATCTTATTATAGATATAAAATTTGATGAGTTACCTTATGTATATACTAATATTAATCGTATAGCACAGGTTTTAGTAATATTACTAGATAATGCATTTAAATATACTGCTGATAATGGAAGTGTAACATTAAGGGTGGTAAAAGAAGAACATTTTTTAAAGGTGAGTGTATGTGATACTGGAATAGGTGTAGAAGACGATGATATTCCATTTATTTTTGATAGATTTTATAAAGCAGATAAATCACATTCATCTGAAGGAACTGGAATTGGACTGTCGATTGCATGGGAAATAATGAAAAATTTAGATGAAAATATATACTATGAAACAACTGAAAAATATAAATCTATATTTAATTTTACAATACATTATGAATAAGATATAATATTAAAAATTAATTGATAATAGGAATACTATGTGATACCATCAAAGTATATCTAACCTTAAAGGATTAAATATCCCAAGAGAGAAGATTTTTTAACTGAATCGTACTGAGATGCATGAGGGTTAGTCCCGAATGAGAAGGCGATGGTATAAGACAGAATAATAATATCCCCTGCCTATATAGGTATGGGGATTTTTTTAGGGGGATTTATAGTGGATACTAGAATAGCATTAGTTGGTATAATAATAGAAGAAAAAGAGGCAATACCGAAGTTAAATGATATTATACACAACTACGAAAAATATATTGTTGGCAGGATGGGAATACCGTATAGAGAAAAAGGAATATCTATAATAAGTATAATAATTGATGCTACTAATGATATTATTAATTCATTATCAGGAAAATTAGGGATGATCAATGGAATTAATGTAAAAATTAACTATTCAAAGATAAGTAAGTAAATCCTATTTCATCTTAAACCATCACTTTTTGTAAAGTAGTCATATTTAAATCATATCAGAATCAGTTTATTTGACATATTATATAAACTGTATAAATTTAATAAAAAGGGGTATGGAGAAATGTGTGATGTAACAACAAAAAGTGTATATGATGTAAAATCAAGTGTAGCAACAGAATTTATAAATCATGAGGAAATATTAGAAACTATAGAGTATGCAGAGCAAAATAAAAATAACAAAGAATTAATAGAAGGAATTTTAGATAAAGCAAATAGATGTAATGGATTAACTCATAGGGAGGCAGCAGTACTTCTTTCCTGTGAAGATAAAGAATTAATTCAGAAAATGTTTAGCTTAGCAGAAGATATTAAAAAAAGATTTTATGGCAATAGGATAGTAATGTTTGCACCACTTTATCTTTCTAATTATTGTGTAAATGGGTGTGTTTACTGTCCATACCATTTAAAAAATAAAACTATAGCAAGAAAGAAACTTACACAAGATGAGATAAGAAGGGAAGTTATAGCTCTTCAAGACTTAGGTCATAAAAGATTAGCGTTAGAAGCGGGAGAAGATCCCAAAAATAATCCAATAGAGTACATATTAGAATGTATAGATACAATTTATAGTATAAAGCATAAAAATGGAGCAATACGTAGGGTTAATGTAAATATAGCAGCAACAACAGTTGAAAATTACAGAAAACTAAAAGATGCAGGAATTGGAACATATATATTATTCCAAGAAACATATAACAAAGAATCTTATGAGAGGCTTCATCCAACAGGACCTAAAAGTGATTATGCATATCATACAGAAGCGATGGATAGGGCCATGGAAGCTGGAATAGACGATGTAGGATTAGGTGTTTTATATGGGTTAAATACATATAAATACGACTTTGTAGGTATACTTATGCATGCAGAGCATTTAGAGGCTAAGTTTGGAGTTGGGCCTCACACGATAAGTGTACCAAGAATAAGACCTGCTGATGATATAAATCCAGATGATTTCCCTGATGGTGTACCTGATGATGTGTTCCAAAAGATAGTAGCAGTTCTTCGTATAGCTGTACCATATACAGGTATGATAGTGTCAACAAGAGAATCTCAAAAAACTAGGGAAAAGGTATTGCACTTAGGTGTCTCTCAAATTAGTGGAGCATCTAGTACTAGTGTAGGAGGATACGCTGATAGATTTGAAGGTAAGCATGAAAAAGAGAATACAGCTCAATTTGATGTAGATGATAACAGAACTTTAGATGAAGTTGTTAATTGGTTATTAGAAATGGGATATATACCAAGTTTTTGTACTGCCTGTTATAGAGAAGGAAGAACAGGTGATAGATTTATGAAACTTGTAAAATCAGGTCAAATAGCTAACTGTTGTCAGCCTAATGCATTAATGACATTAAAAGAATACTTAGAAGACTATGCATCTTTGGATACCAAAGAAAAAGGTGAATCGTTAATAGATAAAGAAGTAGAGAAGATTCCTAATGAAAAGGTAAAGAAAATAGTAAAAGAACATCTAAATGATTTAAAAGATGGGAAACGTGATTTTAGATTTTAATAATAAAAAAGCTATAAATAGTTTATATAAACTATTTATAGCTTTTTTATTATTAAAAGTGATAGTAAAAGTTATGTGAAATATTTTTTATGTTTATGCTATTTATAAATTAATGTATGGAAATAATTAAATTTATAGGGAGTATAAGTTTATATTGACTATAATATAATAGTTAACTATAATAAAAGTTATCATAGTTAACTATTATTAGTGGCAATTAATATATGGAGGTGAATATAATAAATGGATGTATTTGAAGATAAATCTAGAGAGTTATTAAGCGTCATAACACGGATTAATAAATTAACTCACCATGGATTTAGAAAAAGAACTATGCCTAATAGAGAATTTATGCTTTTAAAGGCAATAAATTGTTTAAAAGATCATAATAATTCCAATGGTCAATTTTCTAAAGGGGTAAAAGCATCGGACTTAAGTAAATATTCTATGATAACAAAACCAGCAATATCAAAGCTTATAAATACATTAGAAGAAAAAGGATTTGTTGAGAGAGTTGCAGATAAGTCAGATAGGAGAGTTGTTTATGTTAACTTAACAAATTCAGGTGAGGAAATACTTATTAAAGAAAATCAGATGTTTGAAGAATTTACTCAAAAAGTTGTTGAAAAAATGGGTGAAAAAGATACTGATGAAATGATACGTTTATTTAAAAAAATGTATGACAGTATTGTTGAAATAAAAAAGGAAAACCAAGAGTTAAAGGAGGATGAGTAAGTGAATAATTTAGTTAAGTATCTTAAAAAATCAACCCTATCTATAATATTTATTGTTACATTACTAGTAGGTCAAGCAGTATGTGAACTTTCGCTACCAGATTATACATCTAATATTGTAAATGTTGGTATACAACAGGGAGGTGTAGAAAATGCAGCTCCTAAAATAATAAGAAAAAGTGAATTAGATAAGATTATGATATTCTTAAATTCATCGGATAAGGGGACTGTATTAGATAATTATAAATTGTTAAGTAAAGATACATTATCAGATAGTGAGTTAAAAGAATATAAACAAGAATATTCAATATTAGAAGAAGAAAATCTTTATGAGTTAAATACCACAGATAAAGATACTATAGATGAATTAAATAATATATTATCAAAACCTATATTAATAGTATCTGGAATTGAAAAAGGTGGAGATCAAGTTGATATTATGAAGAAGCAGTTAATGGCTAATCTTCCTCCACAGTCTCAAACTGAAGATATAGATTTATTTACAATATTATCATCAATACCTAAAGAAAATTTAGATAGTATTATAAATGAAATGGATAAAACATTTGATAATTTACCAGAAACGATGGTTGAACAAAGTGCTATAAACTATGTAAAAGGTGAATATGAGGCTATAGGTGTCAATATAGAAAAATTACAAAATAGCTATATAATAAGAACAGGACTAATAATGCTTGGAATAACGCTATTAAGTGTGATGGCATCGGTATTAGTTGGGTTATTGGGAGCAAAGGTTGCTGCAACATTAGGTAAAGACTTAAGAAGCTCTGTATTTAAAAAGGTTATGTCATTTTCAAATAAAGAAATAACAGAATTCTCAACTGCATCATTAATTACACGTAGTACAAATGATATACAACAAGTTCAAACTATGATGGTTATGTTTTTAAGAATTGTATTCTATGCCCCTATACTAGGATTAGGAGGAGTTTTAAAAGTATTACAAACTAATACATCAATGACATGGATAATAGGTGTAGGAGTAGCAGCTGTTTTAGTTTTAGTAATTATAATGTTCTTAGTTGTTATGCCTAGATTTAAAATATTACAAAGTTTAGTTGATAGAGTTAACTTAGTAAGTAGAGAAATACTTACAGGTCTTCCAGTAATAAGAGCATTTAGTACAGAGAAGTATGAAGAAAAGAGATTTGAAAAAGCTAATAAAGATTTAACTAAAGTTAATGTTTTTGTAAATAGAGTCATGTCATGTATGATGCCAGCAATGATGTTCATAATGAATGCTCTTACAGTTATAATTGTTTGGAATGGTGCACACAGTATAGACAGTGGAAGTATGCAAGTTGGAGACATGATGGCATTTATACAATATACAATGCAAATAGTAATGTCATTCTTAATGATATCAATGGTATCAGTTATGTTACCAAGAGCATTAGTATCACTTGATCGTATAGATAAAGTCATAAATACAGATCTTTCTATAAAAGATCCTAAAAAGGCAGTTGAATTTAACACTGAGAAAAAAGGTGTTGTTGAATTTAAAAATGTATCATTTAGATATCCTGATGCAGAAGAAGACATACTTACAAATATTAACTTTACTGCTAATCCAGGAGAAACTACTGCATTTATAGGAAGTACTGGTAGTGGTAAATCTACACTAATTAACTTAATACCTAGATTCTTTGATGTTACAGAAGGTGAAATATTAGTTGATGGTGTTAATATAAAAGATGTAACACAACATGATTTAAGAGAAAAAATAGGATATGTACCTCAAAAAGGGGTATTATTCTCAGGTACTATTGATTCAAATCTAAGATATGGCAAGAAAGATGCAACAGAAGAAGATATAATTAAGGCATCAAGGATAGCTCAAGCTACAGAATTTATAGATTCTAAGCCTGAAAAATATGATACAGAAATATCACAAGGTGGTAACAATGTATCTGGTGGTCAAAAGCAAAGACTTTCTATTGCAAGAGCTATAGCTAAAAATCCAGAGATATATATATTTGATGATAGTTTTTCAGCTCTAGATTTTAAAACGGATTCAAAACTTCGTAAAGCATTAACGGAAGAAATTTCAGAAAGTACTATATTAATAGTTGCTCAAAGAATAAGTACTATATTACATGCTGAACAAATTGTAGTACTTGATGAAGGTAAAATAGTAGGTATAGGAACTCATAAAGAGCTTTTAAAAAATTGTGAAGTTTATAAACAAATAGCTTTATCACAACTGTCAAAGGAGGAGCTAGCTAATGAGTAATAATCAAAGACCAAGAAGAGGTCCTATGGGAGGACACGGTCCTATGAAAGTTCAAGGGGAAAAAGCTAAGGACTTTAAAGGAACTATGAAAACATTGATGGGATACTTAGGTAAATTTAAACTTTCTATAATTTTAGTTGTGATTTTTGCAATAGGTAGTGTATCTTTTTCTGTAGTTGGTCCTAAAATACTAGGGAAAGCTACAACTAAAATATATGAAGGATTAGTTGCTAAAGTTTCAGGTACAACGGGAGCAGGAATTGATTTTGATGCAATAGGTAGAATATTACTTATTTTAATTGCATTGTATATATTAAGTGCTATATTCTCATTTATACAAGGATTTGTTATGAGTGGAATATCTCAGAAAGTAGCATATAACTTAAGAAATGAATTATCAGAAAAAATAAATAGAATGCCTATGAAGTATTTTGATAGTAAAACTCATGGAGAAGTATTATCTAGAATAACTAATGATATAGATACTTTAAGTCAGAGTTTAAATCAAAGTATGACTCAATTGATAACATCAGTAACTACAATTATAGGTGTATTAATAATGATGTTATCTATAAGTTGGTTAATGACTGGCGTTACATTAATTATACTACCTATATCAATGATATTAATATCATTAATAATAAAAAGATCTCAAAAATACTTTAAAGCTCAACAAGAATATCTAGGACATGTGAATGGTCAAGTTGAAGAATTATATAGCGGTCATAACATAGTTAAAGTATTCAATGGTGAAGATGAGGCTATAAGGGAATTTGATAAATTAAACAATACTTTATATCAATCAGCATGGAAATCACAATTCTTATCAGGTATAATGCAACCATTAATGATGTTTGTAGGAAATTTAGGATATGTTGTTGTTGCAATACTTGGAGGATGGTTAGCAATAAGAAACACTATAGAAGTCGGTGACATCCAGTCGTTTATACAATATGTAAGAAATTTCACTCAACCGCTGTCACAAGTAGCTCAAGTTACTAATTTATTACAATCTACGGCAGCTGCTGCAGAAAGAGTATTTGAATTTTTAGATGAAGAAGAAGAAGATCAATTTGTAGAAAATGCAGTTAGTATTGAAGGGTTAGAAGGTAGAATTGATTTTGAACATGTTAGATTTGGATATAATCCTGATAAAGTAATAATAAAAGACTTTACAGCACATGTTAAGCCTGGACAAAAAATAGCTATAGTAGGTCCTACAGGAGCTGGTAAAACAACTATAGTAAAATTACTTATGAGATTCTATGATGTTAACTCTGGTGCAATACTAATTGATAATCATAATGTAAAAGATTTCAATAGAAGTGAATTGAGACAATTATTTGGTATGGTTTTACAAGATACATGGTTATTTAATGGAAGTATAAAAGATAACATTAGATATGGTAAATTAGATGCAACTGACGAGCAGGTTATAGAAGCGGCAAAAGCTGCACATGTTCATCATTTTATAAAAACATTACCAGATGGATATAATATGGTATTAAATGAAGAAGCAAGCAATGTATCTCAAGGCCAAAAACAATTACTTACAATTGCTCGTGCAATACTTGCAGATCCTAAAATACTTATACTAGATGAAGCCACAAGTTCAGTAGATACTAGAACTGAAATATTAATTCAAAAAGCTATGGATAATCTTATGGAAAATAGAACTAGTTTTATAATTGCGCATAGATTATCTACTATAAAAAATGCGGATTTAATATTAGTTATGAATGAAGGAGATATAATAGAAATAGGAAATCATGAAACTTTAATTTCGAAAAATGGATTCTATGCAAATTTATATAACTCTCAATTTGAAAAAGATGAAGCTATATAATTTAATATTGATTAATTAAAGAATATAAATTAAAATAATATAAGCTTTACAATATAAATAAACATAACAGCTAAGAAGGTGAATAAATTTTTTACGTTTTAATAAAAGATTTATTCACCTTCTTTAATATATATTGAATTATTATATAAATCTAGTATACTAGTAATAAGAATTAAAAAAGTAGGAACTGATAGCGTTAAGGTTAGGGAGTGAATTTAGTTGATATTGTACGAAAGAAATGAAAAGGAAACCGGAAAAGAATATGCATATAGGGTATTAAAGGATAATATAATGTCTTTAGAATTAAAACCAGGTGAACTATTAAGTGAACTTGAGTTAGCTGAAAAATTAGATTTATCAAGAACTCCTATTAGAGAAGTTATAATGAAGTTGAAAAATGAACACTTAATAGAGGTTAAACCTCAATCTGGAACATATGTATCTTTAATAGATATGGACTTAATAGAAGAAGCGATATTTATGAGGTTTGCAGTAGAAGAAAAAGTTTTAAAATTAGCCTGTGAAGATTTCCCTAATAGCGTTATGTTAGAACTAGAAAAAAATGTTTTTGCTCAAGGGATAATAGCAGATATAGATGGTGGAGAAAATGAATTCCATAAGTTAGACACATGTTTCCATGAGCTACTATTTAAAGGTGTTAAAAAGGAGCATATTTGGCAGAGTATATTAAATATAAGCACACATTATAATAGATTAAGATTATTAACTCAGAAAAAGGATTCTAAAAGATCTGTAGTTGAACAACATGAAGAGTTTTTAAATGTAATAAAGAATAAAGATAAAGATAGAGTAGACTCTTTGATAGATGAGCATATGAAGTTCTCTATGAAAAGTTGGGACTACATAAGAAAATATGATGGGGAAATGTCTAAATATTTTAAATAAAATTTAAATAAGAAGTTGGATTATTTTGTATATAATTTGATTTCTTATTTTTTCATATAGATCTTGTATACAAATTATTAATTTATAATAATTTAATAAAAAAATAACAAAAAAATATTGAAAAAATAATGTTGTGATGTATAATAATACTATATTGGTATACAAGAAAAAGCTTTCATAAAAATAATGTAAGAACTTATTCATTTATAAATAAGGGCAATATTATTTTTAGATTATGGAAAATACTTTAAAATCAACGGATATCATAAATTTTTATTAAAATATATTTTAGAAAATAAAAAGTATATTTTTTTATAAAAAAATTGGTATACAAGATAAAAAGAGGGGGTTCTATGTTAGAAAAAATAAAAGATGAAGGAATTGTAGCTGTTATTAGAGCTAACGACCATGAAGAAGCAATGGGATATATAATAGCATGCTTAAATGGAGGAATTAAAGCATTAGAACTTACTTATACAATACCTAATGTAGTGGAACTTATAACTGAAGTTAAATCTAAATATAAAAATGCATTAGTTGGTGTAGGTAGTGTGCTCAATAAAAAGATGGCTAAAGATGCTATTGAAGCAGGAGCTGAGTACGTAGTTAGTCCAGGGTTTTCTGATGAGGTTAATGATGTATGTAGAGAACTAGGAGTAATATACCTACCAGGTTGCATGACTGTTACTGAAATAATGAATGCATTAGAAAAAGGAAATAAAATGGTTAAGTTATTCCCTGGTGATATGTTTGGAGCGAAATATGTTAAATCACTAAAGGCTCCAATACCTCATGTTGAAATAATGCCAACTGGTGGAGTTAGTATAGATAATATAGATGAATGGTTTAAAATGGGGGTTTCTTGTGTTGGAGTTGGAAGTTCACTATTCAATGCAGGTAGCTTAGAAGATATAGAAAATTTAGCTAAGGAGTTTGTAAATAAAATTGAAAAGATTAGAAGTTAAAGATGACGGAAAAGTATTAGGATTTGGAGAAGTTATGCTAAGGCTTACACCTTTTAATCATCAAAAAATAATACAAGCAAATTCTTTTGAAGCAACTTATTCTGGTGGAGAAGCAAATGTTATCTGTAGTTTAAGTATGTTTGATCATGATACTAAGTTTCTTACCAAAGTGCCAAACAATCCATTAGGTGAAAAAGTAATAAAGGATTTAAATTCTTTTGGAATATGTACAAAAGATGTTACAAAAGGTGAAGGAAGACTTGGTATATACTTCTTAGAACAAGGTAATGGACTTAGAAATTCTAAAGTGACTTATGACAGAAAGTATTCAGCAATATCACTTGCTAAAAAAGATGAATTTGAAATCGAAGAAATACTTAAAGATGTTAAGTTAGTACATATGTCGGGTATAAATCCTGCACTAAGTGAAGAACTTAAAGGTTTAACTCTAGAGATAGCTAAAGAAGCTAAAAAAAGAGATATAGTAGTATCTTATGATTCTAATTATAGATCAAAGCTATGGAGTCTTGAAGATGCTGGAAGGTTCATGTTAGATATACTTCCTTTTGTAGACATTGCATTTTTAGGAATATTAGATTTTAAAAATATACTAAAATATGAGATATCAGAATCTAAAAAGTTTGAAGATAGCTTAAGTGATTTGTATAAGAAATTATTTGAAAAATATCCGAACTTACAATACGCTAGTTGCACTAAAAGAAAAGTAAACTCAGTAAGTAACAACTCTTTACAAGGATTTTTATTTGATGGAGAAAATTTAAGTAAGTCAAAGGTATATACTTTTGATATATTAGATAGAGTTGGAGGAGGAGATTCTTATACAGCAGGTATACTACATGGACTATTAAATAAAATGAAGAATGATGATGTAGTTGAATTTGCGACTTGTGCAAGCTCTTTAAAGCATAGTATACAAGGTGATATAAATTTAGTTTCACTAGAAGATGTTGAAACACTTATGAATTTAGGGATAGAAAATATAAAAAGATAAAATAAATATATTTTAAGGAGAATTATTTATATGAGTAAAGAATTAAGAAGTCTAAGCATGGATTGCTTAACTCAATCACAAAGAGAACATCATGAAAAAGTATTAAATAGCCCAGTAAAAATAATGCAAGTAGGAGAAGGAAACTTTTTAATGTCATTCTTTGACTGGATGGTAGATCAAGCTATAAAGAAAGGGAACTACAATGGTTCAATAGCATTAACTTGTCCTTTAAACTATGATGGAAAGATTAATACATTAAACTCTCAAGATAAACTATATACAGTGGTACAAAGAGGGTTTAAGGGAGATAATGAAATATTCGAACAAGATATAATATCTGTATTTTCAAAAGTATTCAATTATAATGTAGAATGGGATACTTTTATGAATATAGCAGAGCAAGAAAGCTTAGATGTAGTAATATCAAATACAACAGAAGCTGGACTTGCATATAAAAATGTTAGCTTAGAAAACGTTGCGACAGAAGGGTTATATCCAGGGAAACTAACAGCGTTCTTAATGCATAGATTTAATACATTAGGAAATATTTCTAAGAAATTACTTATATTCCCTTGTGAATTGGTAGCAGAAAATGGGAGAGTATTAAAAGAATTGGTAGCAAAACATGCTGAAGATTTCGGAGCTTCAGAAGAATTTAAAGCTTGGGTTAATGAAAATTGTGTATTCTTAAATAACTTAGTTGATAGAATAGTTCCAGGTTATCCAAGAGAAGATTCTCAAGCTTATTTTGATAGATTTGGATATAAAGATGAAGCAATGTCTATGTGTGAGCCGTTCTTCTTATGGGCAATAGAAGGAAGTGAAGAATTAGATAAAATATTACCACTAAAAGAATCAGGGCTTAATGTTCAATGGTTAGAATCTTTACATGATACTCAACTATTAAAGGTAAGAATACTAAATGGATCACATACATTAATCACCCCTCAAAGTATATTAAAAGGATTTAACCAAGTTGATGAAGTTGTTGAAAATGAGCAAATGAAAGAATACTTAAATGAAACATTACAAAAAGAGATATTACCTTCATTAAAAAATAAAACTGGAAATAAAGAAGAATTTGCATCAACAGTTCTTGGAAGATTTAGAAATCCACATATAAAACATAAGTTAGAGTCTATATCTATGAACTCAGTATCTAAATTCCAAAATAGATTATGGCCAACCATAAAGTCATTTATAGAAGATAATAATAAATTTCCAGAAAATATGATGATAGGTTTAGCAGGGCTTTTAAGATTCTATCAAATAAGTAAGAGAGAAAATGGATATGTTGGATATGACTTTAATGGAAATGAATATAAAGTATTTGATACTCCAGAAGTATTAGAATTTATGGAGAATGCAAACTCCAAGTTTGAAGAAAAAAATGAAGAGTATGTAAGATATGTATTAAGTGAAGATAAACTTTGGGGAGAAGACTTAACTAAATATTTAAATATAGTGGAAGTTGTAACTGAAAAATTACAAGCAATGGAGAAGGAATATGAGCCAGTTCATTAAGATAAATAAGGAAGATGATGTAGTTGTATTATTAGCTGATGGTGTCCAAGGGGACATCATCAGCATAGAAGATAAAGAGATAAAATTATTACAAGATACACCAAAGGGACATAAGGTTGCAGTAAAAGAAATACATAAGGGGAATGATGTATTAAAATACGGATACAGTATAGGTAAGGCTAAAGAAGATATAAAAATTGGAGAGTGGATACACTCTCACAATATGGGTACAGGATTAGATGGAATACTAGATTATGAATTTAACAAAAATGATTTAAAATATGACAAAAAAAATGAAGACATCTACTTTAAAGGATATGTTCGTGAAAATGGAGATGTTGGAATTAGAAATGAAATATGGGTTATAAATACAGTAGGTTGTATAAATAAAACATGTGCATTGTTAGTTAAAGAAGGAAATAAACTTATAAATGATAAAGTTGATGGAGTGCACTATTTTGAACACCCACATGGATGCTCTCAATTAGGAAGCGATTTAGAAAATACAAGAAATATACTTGCAGGATTAGTTAATCATCCAAATGCAGCGGGAGTTTTAGTAGTAGGTCTTGGGTGTGAAAATAATACACTAGCAAGTTTTAAAGAAATCTTAGAGCCTATAAATCACAATAGAATAAAATTCTTAAATATACAGGATGTTGAAGATGAAATTGAGGAAGGAAAAAAGCTGATATCAGAGTTAGTTGACTATGCTTCTAAATTTAAAAGAGAAGATGTTCACATATCTAAATTAAAGATAGGTCTTAAGTGTGGAGGTTCAGATGCATTTTCAGGAATAACTGCTAATCCATTGTTAGGAAGACTATCAGATGAAATAGTTTCATTAGGAGGAACTTCTATACAAACTGAAGTACCTGAGATGTTTGGAGCTGAAACTATATTATTTGACAGAGCTGTTGATAAAAATGTATTTGATAAAAGTGTTGATTTAATAAATGACTTCAAAAGATACTTTATGAGATATGATCAAGTTATATATGAAAATCCATCCCCAGGTAATAAAAAGGGTGGAATAACAACATTAGAAGAAAAGTCATTAGGTTGTGTTCAAAAAGGTGGAAAAGCTATAGTAACAGATGTACTTGGATATGGTGAAAGAGCACAAAAAACAGGTCTTAATTTACTGTATGGTCCAGGGAATGATCAAGTTGCAGTTACAGTTCTAGCTGCTGCAGGAGCTCATATGGTATTGTTTACAACAGGTAGAGGAACTCCATTTGGAGGTTCAGTGCCAACACTAAAAATATCTACTAATACAGACTTATATAATAAGAAGAAGCACTGGATAGATTTTAATGCTGGTGAATTAATAGAAACAAAAGATACTCAATCTGTAGATGACTCATTCTTTAAGTTAATACTTGATACAGCATCAGGAGAGTACATAGCTAAAAATGAGCAATATGGATATAGAGAAATATCAATATTAAAAGATGGTGTAACTTTATAATAGGGGGAGTTAAATATGTTAAAAGAACTTACAAAAGTTAGAAAATTTATGGATGAAGACTTTTTATTACAAAATGAAACAGCTAAATACTTATATCATGAACATGCAAAGAATATGCCAATATTCGATTTTCATTGTCACTTAATACCAAGTGAAATAGCTGAAGACAAAAAGTATAATAATATAACAGAAATATGGTTATATGGTGACCACTATAAATGGAGAGCTATGAGAAGCTTTGGTATAGATGAAGAATATATAACTGGAAGTAAAAGTGATTTTGAAAAGTTTAAAGCATTTGCAACAGCTATGCCTTATTTAATAGGAAATCCTATATATCACTGGTCTCACTTAGAATTAAAAACATATTTTGGTGTAGAGGAAACATTAAGTGAAAAGAATGCAGAAGAGATATGGAATAGATGTAATGAAGTTATACAAAGTGATAACTTTAGTGCAAGAAGTATAATAAAAAAATCAAATGTTAAGTATATAGCAACTACCGATGATCCAGCAGATGACCTGAAATACCATATACAAATAGCAAAAGATGAAAGTTTTGACTGTGAAGTAAGACCGACATTAAGACCTGATAAAGCAGTTAAAATAGGTAATGAAGGATTTGCTGAATATATAAAAGTATTAGGTGCTACTGAAGATATTGAAATAACTAGCTATAAAGAGCTTATGAAAGTTTTAGAAAAGAGAATAGAGTTCTTCGTAGAAAATGGTTGTACAATAACTGACCATGCTATGGATAGGGTTTACTTTAAGAATACTAATGAAGAAGAAGTAAATGAAATATTTGTAAAAGCTATAAATGGAGAAGAATTAACTCAGGATGAAATAGAAAAATATGCTACTTTAACTATGGTTAATTTAGGTAGAATATATGCTAAACACAATATGGTTATGCAGTTACATATAGGAGCGTTAAGAAATAATAATACTAGAATGTATAAAAAATTAGGTCCAGATGTTGGATTCGATAGTATAGATGATGGTGAAGTAGCTCAGCCTTTATCTAGACTATTAGATACATTAGATGGAGAAGATAAACTTCCAAGAACGATATTATACTGTCTAAATCCAAAAGATAATGAAGTACTAGGAACTATGCTAGGTAATTTCCAAGGTGGAGGAATAGCAGGTAAAATACAATTCGGTTCTGGATGGTGGTTTAATGACCAAAAAGATGGAATGGAAAGACAGATGATGGCTTTATCCCAATTAGGCTTATTAAGTCAATTTGTAGGTATGCTTACAGATTCTCGTAGTTTCTTATCATATACAAGACATGAGTACTTCAGAAGGATCTTATGCAATTATATAGGCGGACTTGTTGAAAATGGAGAGTATCCAGCTGATATGGAAGTTCTAGGGGAAATTATAGAAAATATTTGTTACAATAATGCTGCTAAGTATTGTAAAGGTAATTAATAATTAAATATTCCTCTAATTTTATTTCAATAAAATTAGGGGAATTAATGAAAATTCAATTTTTTATTAAAAAAATATTATTTTTTTTTAATAAAAAATTGAAAATTTTAAGTTAATATGTTATATTATTAACATGATGAATTCTAGTATACTAGCATTCAAGTTGAAATATATATAGAGAAAGGTGGATATTAGATGAAAATAGGAAAACGTATTACTGCATTATTGCTAGCTGCAGCTATTGGAATTGTGGCTGTAGGATGCAATAAAGTAGATGGGGCAGAAAAAAAAGTTAAAGTAGTAAGAGTTGCGCATGGTCAAAATGAAGAACACCCTCAACATAAGGCGATGTTAGAATTTGAGAAATACGTAGAAGAGAAGACTAATGGGGAAATCGATGTACAAATATTCCCAAATGAATTACTAGGTGCTACATCTCAAGCTGTAGAGCTATCTCAAACTGGAGCTGTAGATTTAGTAATAGCAGGACTGGGAACATTAGAAGCATTTAATGAATGCTACACAGTTTTTAACTTACCTTACATAATGGATAGTACAGAGCATTATCATGCGGTAATGAATGATGAAGATATAATGAACTCTGTATATGAATCAACAAGACAAAGTGGATTTGTAGGATTAACTTGGTTTGATGCGGGTGTAAGAAATATATATACAACTAAGAAAGCTATAATGGAACCAGATGACCTAAAAGGTCTAAAGATAAGAGTTCAAACAAGTCCTACAAATGTAAAAATGCTTCAAGCATTAGGAGCATCACCAACACCAATGTCATTTGGAGAAGTTTATACAGGATTACAACAAAATGTTATAGATGGTGCAGAAAATAATGAATTAGCATTAATTAATAATAAGCACGGAGAGGTTGCTAAACATTACTCTTACAACATGCATGCAATGTTACCAGATATATTAATCGCTAGTACAGATTTACTAGATAATAAATTAACTGAAGAACAAGCTAAAATTGTGATGGAAGCAGCAAGTTATGCAAATAAATTTGAAGTAGACTTATGGGAAGATGCTGCAGCAGAAGCAAAAGAAAAAGCAGAAGCTATGGGGGTTCAGTTCTATTACCCAGATATAAAACCATTCCAAGATAAAATGAAAAATTTACATGCTGAATATACTAAAGATGAGAATATGAAAGCTGTATATGATAAGATACGTGAAAAAGGAGATGAAATACTAGCTAAGAATGCGAGTGTGGAATCTGAGCAGGAATAATAAATATTAGTGAAATATATTATTAAAGGAGAATATAAATGGAAGCTCTTAGAAAAGGTTTAGATAAAATTTTAGAAGTTGTATGCTGTATATTACTATCGTTAATGACTATATTTGCTACATGGCAAGTTGCATCAAGATACATATTCAATAAGCCAAGTACTGTAACTGAAGAGTTAGTATTAATTTGCTTTGTATGGATGGGCTTATTAGGAGCTGCATATGTATTTGGAAAACAAGAACATATGCGTATGTCATTTTTAGTGGATAAGCTTTCTGAAAGAAATCAAACTAAGGTTAAGTTATTTTCAGAAATAGTTGTTATATTATTTGCTGCGTTAGTATTAGTATTTGGAGGTCTTAGAATGTCTCAGTTATCAATGGGGCAAACGTCTTCATCATTACAAATCCCAATGGGATATATATACCTTGCATTACCTTTATCAGGAATAGTAACAATAATATATAATATTTTAAATATATCAGATATTATCAAAGAACTATCAAGTGGAAAAGAAGTAAAGAATAAGAATACTAAAACGGCATAATTAAATTAGGGGAGGAAAGCCAATGGAACTAGCATTACAAACAGGATTAGCTTTAATAGCAATATTTCCAGTTTTATTATTAATAGGAATACCAATATCAGTTACAATAGGTATATCTTCAGTTGTATCTATACTAACAGCGTTACCTTGGGAAAATGCTGTATTTACAGCATCTCAACGTATATTTACAGGAATTAACTCATTTTCATTATTAGCAATACCATTTTTCGTATTAGCAGGGATAATAATGAATAATGGTGGTATAGCAATAAGATTAGTTAATTTTGCAACACTGCTATCAGGAAAATTACCAGGATCATTAGCTCATACAAATGTAGTTGGAAATATGTTATTTGGAGCGATAAGCGGTTCGGGAACAGCAGCAGCAGCGGCTATAGGTGGAACTATGGCTCCTCTTCAAGATGAAGCAGGATATGATACAGATTTCAGTGCTGCAGTTAATATAGCTTCTGCACCAACAGGTTTATTAATTCCTCCAAGTAACTCTTTAATAATATACTCACTAGTTAGCGGTGGTACATCAGTTGCCGCATTATTTATGGCAGGATATATACCGGGTATATTATGGGGATTAGGTGTAATGGTTGTTGCATTCTTTATAGCTAAGAAAAAGGGATATAAGACAAATGGTGAAAAAATAACTTTTGCACAAGGTTTAAAAATATTTTTAGATGCATTACCAAGTTTATCATTAATAGTAATAATAATAGGTGGTATAATAGGCGGAATATTCACAGCTACAGAAGGAGCTGCTATAGCAGTTGTTTATTCTTTAATGTTAGCGATGTTATTTTATAAATCTATAAAAATAAAAGATTTACCAAGAATATTATTAGAATCTATAAATATGACAGCTATGATAGTATTTTTAATAGGTGTATCTTCTATAATGTCATGGGTGTTAGCATTTACGAATGTTCCTACTTACATAACTAATTTAATATTAGGTGTATCAAACAACCCAATAGTAATATTATTAATAATGAATATATTACTATTAATAGTTGGTACTTTCATGGATTTAACTCCAGCTATATTAATATTTACTCCAATATTCTTACCTATAGCTCAAAATTTAGGTATGGATACAATACAGTTCGGTATAATGTTAGTATTTAACTTATGTATAGGTACAATAACACCACCTGTAGGGAATACTTTATTTGTTGGGTGTAGAGTAGCAAAAACTAAGATAGAAGGCGTAATAAAGAATATATTACCATTCTATGTTTCTATATTTGTTGTATTAATGTTAGTTACATTTATACCTCAAATAAGTTTATTCCTTCCAAAATTAATGGGAATGATAGAATAATATTTATTAAGATTTATAGAGAAACGGTAAACTCAAAAGAAGTAGAGTTTACCGTTTCTCTATAAAAAATAAATTTAGTTAGATAAAATAAAAACGCATAAAGTAGGGAAGATTATGAAAGAGAAAAAATTAGTTATTGGGGAGTTAGCGCTGATTATAGGATTAGTTTTTAATAGTTTTGCTAATACACTTATGGTTAAAAGTGGATTTGGAATATCATCCATATCATCAGTTCCATATACATTAAGCCTTGTATTTGATAAGATTACATATGGGAGTTGGAATTATATATTTCAGTGTACATTAATACTTATATTAGTTTTAATAACAAAAAAATTTAAAATAGGTTATATTGTTTCATTTTTTCTTGCAATAATATTTGGAAATATGATAGATTTTTGTAATATATTCATTATGCAGAGACTACCAAACGGATTACTTTATAATATAATTTATTTTATAGTGAGCTTTTCTATGCTTTCAGTAGGCATGTCTTTATTATTAAAGTGTAAAACGCCTGTTTTACCTATAGATACATTCACGAGAGACTTACCTGAAAATTTAAATATACCTTATAAAAAGGCCAAAACAGCATTTGACTTATCATGTCTTGCAGTAACTATAGTATTATCAATAGTATTTTTACAAAGATTTGAAGGTATAGGTATTGGTACTATTGTATGTGCTTTAATAACTGGGAAAGTGGTTTCTAATGTGAATAGTTATGTAGATAAAAATTACTATTTTCAACCAATATTTATCAATCGAAAAGATAGAGAGGTAAATAATGAGGTTGTAAGTCAAGATATAAATTAATATAGAGATTAAAGAGTATATATTATTATAAAAATTTATTAAATTAATGCTGTATTTTATTTAATAAGTTATTTATTTTTATATGTACTCTTTTTTTATATAATGTAATTATTAGATATATAATAAATAAAAAGAATAAGGTGATAATATGAAACTTATAGTAGATGGAGATGGGTGTCCTGTAATTGATATATGTATAAGAGTAACAAAAAGCTTTGGAAAGGATATTCTTATAATATGTGACACATCTCATAATTTATCAAGATATGACGTAGAGGCAATAGTAGTATCAAAAGGAAATGATGCAGCTGATTTTATAATTATAAATAAAGTGGATAAGGGGGACATCGTAGTCACACAAGATTATGGTCTTGCAGCAATGGTACTATCTAAGGGGGCAAGTGCTATAAATCAAAATGGACTAATATATAGCAATAATAATATAGACCAACTACTTTTTACTAGGCATATATCGAAAAAAGTAAGAAAAAGTGGGGGAAGAACAAAAGGTCCTAAAAAAAGAACGAAAGCAGATAATGAAAAATTTGAGATAGAATTAATTAATTTATTAAAAAGTAAAGGATATAAAATTAAGTATAAGTAATAATAATAAAGAATTTATTTAAAAGGAGAAAAAGGGAATGTTGGGTACACAAAGAGATATTGATAGCATTATATTTGATTTAGATGGCACATTGTGGGATGCAACTAAAGAAATTGCAAACTCATGGAGCGAGGTACTAATTAAAAATAGAAATATAATAAAAGAAATAACAGAAGATGAATTAAAAGGATATATGGGACTTAGATTAGAAGATATTGCTGAAAAAATGTTACCTGATGTAGATAAAGAAGAACGTGAAAAACTTATAAAAGAATGTGGTAAATATGAAAATGTATACTTAAAAAAATATGGAGCTAAGTTGTATGATAAGATAGAAGAAACCTTAGATAGGTTATATAAAAAATATAAACTATTTATAGTTAGCAATTGTCAGGATGGATACATAGAAACTTTTTTAGAGTATAACAATTTTTGCAAGTACTTTAAGGATTTTGAATGCCCAGGAAGAACTAATTTACCTAAGTCAGAAAATATAAAGCTTATAGTAAATAGAAATAATTTGAAAAATCCTATTTATGTTGGAGATACTCATATGGATGGTGAAGCAGCAAGAAAAGCAGGAGTTAGATTTATATTTGCTAGATATGGATTTGGTAGTACAAAAGAGTATAATCATGTAATCGATAGTTTTTCAGAACTATTATATTTATAAAAATGCTGATATAGATTATTTTCTATATCAGCATTTTTATTTAATCAAATTATATTTTGTCCATGAAATAGTATGCTTTTGGATAAAATATAATTAAATTGACAATTGGAGGTATTAAATATGAAAGCTTTATTTGAAAATGAAAAATTAAAGATTCATTATTTTAAAGAATGCAATAATGAAAAAAGTAAAACATATTTGTTTAGTATAGAGATAAAAGATTTTGATACACCTATATTAAATTTAGAGTATGATGAAAGTGAAGATATAGTAATAAGAACCTGGATTGATGAAAGAGATGAGAATATACCCAAAAGCCATGTTATATATAAGTTATTTTGTTTAATAGAGTTTGAAGTATGTGAAATAATAAAGTTTATGATAAAACACATTTAAATATTATTAAAGCTAAAAGGTTAGTTCGATTAAGAATATTTAAATTAACTTTTTAGCTTTTTATATGAGTATGTACATATAAAAAGTGTATACTATTTAATTTTAGTTTTAAATAAAAATTTAACGAAATGGGAAAATTGTCTATAAAATAATAAAAATGAAGAAATATGTTGCACTAATAAAATTAATATGTTACTCTAATTAATGTAAGAAAATAAGATAATAAGATTTTAGGAGGAGTACAGTGAAAAATATATGTGTCATAGGAAGTCTAAATATGGACTTAGTAGTAAAGGTAAATGATAGACCTAAGGGTGGTCAAACAGTGATTGGTGGAGATTTCAAAGAAGTTCCAGGTGGAAAAGGCGCTAATCAAGCTGTTGCTATGGCTAGACTTGGTGGAAAAGTAAATATGATAGGTAAAGTTGGAAGAGATGGATTTGGAGATACTTTACTAAATGCCTTAAAAAATGACAATGTAAACACTGAGTATATAAATAAAGAAGATATAGCAACTGGAGTAGCTATGATAACTGTAGATAAAAATGCTGAAAATTCTATAGTAGTAGCACCTGGAGCGAATTTTAAAGTAGATACAGATTATATTGATAAAAGCATAAATGGAATAAAGGATAGTGATATAGTTGTATTACAACTTGAAACTCCAATAGATACTATAAATTATGCGTTAAAAAAATCTAAGGAACTTGGAAAATATACAATATTAAATCCTGCACCAGCTGTTAAATTAGATGATGAAATAATAGCAAATGTAGATTTATTAACTCCAAATGAAACTGAATTAGAAATATTAAGTGGTGTAGAAATAAAAACTGAAGATGATATCAAAAAAGCTTCACAGATAATGATAGATAAAGGTGTAAAAGAACTTATAGTAACTTTGGGTTCTAAAGGAAGTTTATATATAAATAAAGAGTCATCTATGTTTAAGAAAGCATATAAAGTAAATGCTATAGATACTACTGCTGCAGGAGATAGTTATACTGGGGCATTAGCAGTTGCATTTGCTAATGGAAAAAATCTAGAAGAAGCAATGGACTTTGCATCAAAGGTAGGAGCATTGAGTGTTCAAAAAGAAGGTGCACAAAGTTCATTACCAACATTATTAGACGTACAAAATTTTAGGGGGTAGAAGGATGAGAAAAACTAAACTTATAAATAGTGAAGTTTCATATACTATATCAAAAATGGGTCATACAGATAGTTTAACTATAGGTGATTGTGGATTACCTATACCAGACGGTGTAAAAAGAATAGACCTAGCTCTTAAGTATGGAGTACCATCATTCATAGAAACATTAGATACGGTTTTAGAAGAATTATGTGTAGAAGAAATTATAATAGCTGAAGAGATAGTTCAAAAAAATAGTTATATATATAATGAAATATTAAAAAGGTTTGAAAATATAAAAATTATAATGGTTAGCCATGAAGAATTTAAAAAAATTACTAAAGAAAGTAAGGCAGTAGTAAGAACTGGAGAATGTACTCCATATGCCAATATAATATTAAAATCAGGAGTTGTATTTTAAATGAAAAACCCTATTTTACAAATGAAAGACATAGTTAAGCAGTTCCCAGGTGTAAAAGCATTAGATGGAGTAAATTTAGAGCTTTATGAAGGTAAGGTAATGGCTCTTATGGGGGAAAATGGAGCAGGAAAATCGACACTTATGAAAATATTAAGTGGTGTATATAAAAAAGATGGTGGTCAAATTTTTTATAAAGGTGAAGAAACTGATATAAAAGGCCCAAAAGATGCAGGAGAAAAGGGAATAGCTATAATACATCAAGAACTTAATTTATTACCAGATTTAAGTATAGGAGAAAACATATTCTTAGGTCGTGAACCTCAAAAAGGTTTTGGAGTTGATTTTAAAAAACTTTATAGTGATGCTGATGAACTACTTAGTAAGTTAAATATGACTATTAGTTCAAGAGAGTTAGTAGGAAATCTAAGTATAGCAGAACAACAGATGGTAGAAATAGCTAAAGCATTATCATTAGATGCCAAGATTATAATAATGGATGAACCAACAGATGCTCTTACAGATAAAGAGACTAAAAGTTTATTTAATGTAATAAATGAATTAAAAAAAGAAGGCAAAGCATTAGTATATATATCACACAGATTAAAAGAAATATTTGAAATTTGTGATTATATAACTGTCTTAAGAGATGGGAAGTTTGTTGGAACAGAGGACTTAGATAATTTAGACGAAGATAAAATGATAGAAATGATGGTAGGTAGAAAGCTTACAGATCAATTTCCAAGATTAGAGACTAAAAAAGGGGATACAGTACTTAAGGTTGAAAATCTTTGCAATGAATATATAGAAAATATATCATTTGAGGTTAAGGCTGGGGAGATTTTAGGAATATCAGGTCTTATGGGGGCAGGAAGAACGGAATTAGCAAAAACTATATATGGTCACTTAAAAAAAACTAATGGAAAAATATATATGAAAAATAAAGAAATAAATAATAAGTCTGCAAAAGATGGATTAAGAAATAGAATAGCATATGTATCTGAAGATAGAAAAGGTGATGGATTAATATTAGATTTATCAGTAAGAGAAAATATGGCTATATCATCTTTAAATAGAATGTCAACATTATTTAGAATTGATAAGAAAAAAGAACTTGAAAGAGTTAATGATTATATAGGAAGAATGAGAATAAAAACTCCAAGTGAGAATCAATTAATAAAAAACTTAAGTGGAGGAAATCAGCAAAAAATAGCAATAGCTAAGGCGCTTATGACTCATCCTGATGTTCTTATACTTGATGAACCTACTCGTGGAGTAGATGTAGGAGCTAAGAAAGAGATATATGATCTTATAAATGAATTTAAGAGTCAAGGGAAAGCAGTGATAATGATATCTTCTGAGATGCCAGAAATATTAGGACTAAGCGATAGAATACTTGTTCTAAGCCAAGGTAGAATAACAGGAGAATTTGATATACAATCTGCAACTCAAGAATCAATATTAAAATGTGCAGTTGAAGCTAAGGAGGCATAAAGTGGATATATCATCAAGAGCAGAAAGCAAAAATATAAATGTAAAAGAATTATTAGTTAAATATAAAAGTTTATTAGGATTAGTGTTACTAATAGCTATAGTATCAGTACTTAATCCTTCATTTTTAAGTCCAAAGAATATAATGAATATTCTTAGACAAACATCGGTAAATGCTGTAATAGCAGCAGGTATGACATTTGTTATATTAACAGGAGGAATAGATCTATCAGTAGGATCTATACTAGGTATAAGTGGAGCAGTGTGTGCTAGTCTTTTAGTTTCCGGACAAAATGCAATTATATCAGTAATTTCAGCACTATTAGTAGGTTCAATAGTAGGATTTTTAAATGGATTTATAATATCAAAAGGAAAATTGCAGCCATTTATAGCAACACTTGCTACTATGACAGTTCTAAAAGGTCTAACATTAGTTTATACAAATGGAAATCCTATAACATTAGGAAGTAATGAACTAGCTATGTCATTTGGAAAAATAGGTGGAGGTACAATTCTAGGAATACCTACTCCAGCTATGATAATGATAGTAGTATTTATGGTATGCTATTATATACTTCATAATACAAAAATGGGTAGATACACATATGCATTAGGTTCGAATGAAGAAGCTACTAAATTATCAGGTCTTAATACTGATAAGATAAAAATATGGGTATATACAATAAGTGGTATACTAGCATCTGTAGCAGGTGTAATAATAACTTCTAGATTATATTCAGCTCAACCAACAGCTGGATCAGGATATGAACTTGATGCTATAGCAGCAGTAGTTTTAGGCGGTACTAGTCTAAATGGTGGTAAAGGTAAAATAACAGGAACAATAATAGGTGCGCTAATAATAGGGGTGTTAAGTAATGCTCTAAATATATTAGACGTATCATCATATTATCAAACAATGGTAAAAGGTGCAGTTATATTATTAGCAGTACTTTTAGATAGAAAAAGCAATTAAGAAAGGAAATCTAAAATGAAAAAGATTCTTTCTATAATATTAACAGTTATAATGAGTGCCATGACTTTAGTTGGATGTCAAAAAACTGAAGTAAGTGGAGTGAAAAAGATAGGATTTATAGTATCGACTTTAAATAATCCATTCTTTGTAGACTTAAAAAATGGTATAGAGAAAAGAGCAATGGATCTGGGGTATGAAGTTGTTGTTTTAGACTCTCAAAATGATCCAGCTAAAGAAGTATCAAATATGGAAGATTTAACAGTAAAAAACGTAGATATTGTTCTTTTAAATCCAGTTGACTCAGATTCAGCAGTAGCATCAGTTATGATAGCTAACAACTATGATTTACCAGTAGTTACCGTGGATAGAGCAGCTAATGGTGGAGAGGTAGTAACTCATATTGCATCGGATAACGCAGTAGGAGGGGCTATGGCAGCGCAGTACTTGATAGATCAATTAGGTGGAGAAGGTAATATAGTTGAACTTGAAGGAACTGCTGGTTCATCGGCCGCTAGAGATAGAGGGCAAGGATTTGATGATAAAATATCAGAAAGTAATATGAAGATAATAGCTAAACAAATAGCTGATTTTGATAGAACTCAAGGCCTTACAGTAATGGAAAATATACTTCAATCTAAGACAGATATAGATGCTGTATTTGCTCAAAATGATGAAATGGCATTAGGGGCACAAAAGGCATTAGAAGATATGGGAATGAAAGATGTTCTTATAGTTGGATTTGATGCAACAGATGATGCAGTAGAGTCTGTTAATAAAGGCAGTATGGCAGCTACAGTAGCTCAACAGCCATTATTGATAGGTGAAACAGCTGTAAATGCTATAGATAAGGTATTAAAAGGTGAGAGAGTAGACGATTTTATACCTGTAGAGTTAAAGTTAATAACTAAAAATTAAGTTAAAAGTAAACATAGATAAATTAACTGGGTAAATATCTAATTAATTTGTCTATGTTTTTTATTTATTAAATTAATAATTAATTTAATAAAGTATAGGTTATAATGGTATATATAATATATATTAAAGAAAGAGGTAAACAGAATGGCTTTAAATATAGTGGCAGTATGTGATGATGAAGAAAGTGTAAAAGCACTTACAGAAGCAGGTGAAAAACTAGGATGTTTAATACACTGTGAACTTCAAAAGGGCAATAAAATAAAAAATAAACTTTCAGATGAAAATATAAGAAATTCAAATGCAATTTTATTTTCGATAGATAAAAGTGTAGAAGAGATAGAGGAAATAGAAAGGTTTATAGATTATGAATATTATGAATTAGAACCAAGATTCTTAATAGAAAACCCAGTAAATGTTATAAATGAAATATCTATTGATTTGAACTAAGTTATTACTTTAATAAGAAATACTATGTTAAATAAAATAGAGGTAGATATCAAACTTGATATTTACCTCTATTTTATTGATTATTCTTTTTATAGTTCTCTTCTAGGGATCTTAAATTTTATAGTTTCTTCAATTTCTTCAAGAGTTTTTAGATTCTTAGGATCTATAAACATACAAGTATAACCACCCTTGCCAGCTCTACCAGTTCTACCTATACGATGAACATAATCAGCTGCACTTTCAGGTATATCATAATTATATATATTATCAACACCACTAATGTCAAGTCCTCTAGAAGCAACGTCTGTAGCTATTAAATATTGTATATCTGCATTTCTAAAAGACTTCATAATTCTTTCACGCTTTGACTGTTGTATATCACTATGTAGCTTAGCACAGTTGTATCCATTTCTAGCCATAGCTTCCTCTAATGCATCCACTCTTCTTTTAGTTCTACAGAAAATTATTGCCATAAATGGATTATCTTCATTTAAAACTTTAAACAAAGATTCCTGCTTCCATCTATCTGTAGTTTCTACAACTTCTTGCTTTATACTATCAAGAGTTATCTCGGTTTTCTTAACAGAAATCTCTATAGGATTAATCATATATCTATAAGCTAATTTCTTAACTTGAGAATTCATTGTAGCAGAGAAGCATAAAGTTTGACGATTTTTAGATGTCTTAGCAAGTATAGCTTCGACTTCATTTTTGAATCCCATTAAGAGCATTTGGTCAGCTTCATCCAATACAAATGTTTTAATATTACTTAAGTCAATAGTACCCCTATCTAAATGATCTAAAAGTCTTCCTGGTGTAGCTATAATTAAATGGATATTCTTCTTTAATTTATTTATTTGAGATCCAATATCTTTTCCGCCGTAAGCAGCAAGTATATTTATATTTTTTGCTTCATTTAATTTATTTGCTTCTTCACTTATCTGTATAGCAAGTTCTCTTGTAGGCGATAATATTAGAACTTGAGTTGTATTTAAATTAGTAGATATATTTTCAAATATAGGTAGTAGAAAAGCTAATGTTTTTCCTGTTCCAGTTTGAGCTTGAGCAATTACATCGTTACCATTTTTTATATATGGTATACTTTCTTCCTGTATAGGAGTAGGAGTATTTATACCATTTTTATTTAAAATATTTATTATATCATCCTTAATTCCTAAATCTTTAAATTTCATCTTAATTACCTCTCATGTCAATTTATTTTAACTAATTTATAATATCATATTAGATTAATTAATACTATTTATATTATAACTATAAATAGTATTATAATATCATTATATTAACGATAAATTTTAGAATAGTATAAGTAAACAAATAAAAAATTAATATAAACTTAAATTTAATACTACTAAACTAAAAGGTAGCTAATGTAAACATTGTAAAATTTACATTATGGTTAAAGTATTGAAATTACTAATATATAGAATGTGACATAAAATAAATGAAAAAACTTAATAAAAACACTTGAAAAAAATGGAACATTTTAATATAATTTTAAGTTTAGGAAAGTGATGTATACAAAGGCTATTTTATTCTATATAATTATATTAAATTAATAAGAAAGGATATGGGAATAATGGCCAGGCGGCAAGAATTAGAAAGAATATTACTAATAATCTTAGGCTCAGCAATACTTGCATTTGGAGTTTATAATTTTTATTATTTAAATAATATAACAGAAGGTGGAGTGTTAGGTATTTTACTACTGTTAAAGAATTTATATAATATTCAACCAGATGTAGCAAATATAATAATAGATCTATCACTTTTATTAATAGGATATAAATATTTTGGGAAGAAGTTCTTAATGTATTCTATATTTGCATCAATTAGTTTTTCTATTTTGTATGATATATTTGAGTCTATAGGACCTATATTACCTCATACAAATATGCTTGTATCAACAATATTTGCAGGATTGAGTGTAGGTATAGGAGCAGGTTTAATAGTCACGACCGGATGTGCAGCTGGAGGTGATGATGCTTTAGCATTAGTTATTTCTAAGAATACATCTTTAAATATAGGTAGAGTATATATGTTAGGTGATTGTGCTATTTTGTTATTATCACTATCATATATGCCAATAGATAAAATACTTTACTCCTTAATTGCAGTTGCAATAAGTGGTAATATAATAGATTGTATATATAGTTATGTAAAAAATAGTAAATCAAATATAATGATAAAAAGCGAACTTTAAATAAGGTTCGCTTTTTATTATTAAGTAATATTAGAAAAATATTTGATAAATACCTAATAGCGCGATTAGTAAACCACTTACTAAGTCAGAGTATTCACCAACAAATCTAGATGCATATTTACGTCCTATAAAAAATCCTAGATAAATACTTACTAATGTGAAAATAAAAGTAAATAAGGTATTAAGTAAAATACTAATACCAGCAATGCTTGCAGCTATACCAACGCTTAGGTTATTTAAAGATAGTGCTATTGATAATGAAATACACTCTCTTAAATCAATATCACCAGAGTTGTCGGTATCAGCTTTAACTGGATTATCTAAAATTTCTGAATAACTTACTTTCTTACTTCTTAATAAATTTTTGATCTGATTTTTTTTATATTTTTTTATAAAGTCAAATATTACTTTTAATCCTAAAATTAGTAGAAGCAATCCTCCGATTATAGTTACAATCTTAGGCGAGATAAAATTAGTTATAACTTTTCCTAAAAACATTGATATAAATGTTCCTAAAGATGTTATAAAACTTATTAACAAGGATGCTATAATATTTACCTTTACTTTCTTTATTCCATAAGAAACACACACAGCTAGTGTATCTAAATTAGCAGATATAGAAAGTAAAAGAGCTGTCATATAGTTCATAGAAAAGTCCTCCTTGAGATACAAAAGTCTGTCTAATTCATAATATATATATTTTAAAAATTTGTGATTTAAGTTCAAATAAATATATTTATAAAATATTGTATATATATGAGAAAAAATATTTTAATTTGATAATAAAAATTATAAATACATGAAATATAAAATAAAAAAGTATTAAATATTTGTAGATAATTACAAGGATTTTGATGTTAAATAAAGAAACTATTCAATATATTGATAAAAATATAATTGTAAGGAGGTTAAAATATGGGGATATTCAAATTAAAGACTGAAGAGGATTGGAAGATAAATTATATAAAAGAATTTAATGAAATGAGAAAAAATTATGAGAAAAAATTGCAAAAAAAACAATTAGAAATAGATAATTTAAAATTAGAGATTGAAGAGTTAAAGTCAAATAGAGGGGGATTAAAACCAAAAGAAAAGCAAATTAGGGATTTAGATATAAGTAATATAAAAAAACTAAGAGAGGATGGATTGAGTTATAGAGAAATAGCTAAACAAACTAGTTGGAGCAAAGCTACTATATGTAGAGTGTTAAACGGATTTTATGATTAATAAATAAAAGCGCCTTAGATTGAATATTTAAGGTGCTTTTATTTATTTTTCATAAATTTAAATGCTAAAGTAAGCTGTATAAATATAACTAAAAGAATTATAAAAAATAACGAACATGGAGGTATTTGGTATGATAATCCAATAGATTCATTATTATAATAACTTGACATATAAAAATTAAAAAATCCTAAACTTAAAATTGATATTACAGTGAAGATACACAGTAAAGATTTAAAAATGAATTTATTTTTCATTAATTCTCCTTTCATTTACTTAGTGATAATAATATAAATAATTTCTATAAATCTTCTTTTAATAATAAAATTTTACAAAATATTAATACTCAGTTATACTGTGAATATAAATAAAAAAAGAAGAATATATGTAGGTGATTTAAATTGAAATCTAGAGCAAATTATAAAGAGTATATATTGGATTCCATTTTTATTATATTTGTAGTCCAATTAGCTAGAATAAGCATAAAGTTTATTCTACTTAGTCAGCTTAATTTATCTCTAATTAACTTAATTATTACAAGTATAATATCATTTTTAATTGTTGGTACATTTTTTGTTCTAATATTTAAAGATAATGAAAAATTCAATCCATCAAGAATAAAGATTATTAATATGCTCAATAATCAAAGTAAACAAATTCGTATAATTATAGGAACTATATTTTTAATTTGTTTATTTTTGTCTATATACTTTAATGATGAATATGACATTTATAATATAGGGATATTAATTTTATCTATAATTATTATTCCTATTTTTGAAGAATTATTGTTTAGAGAATACATATGGAATTATTTAAGTAATTACACAAAAAATACATTAATAGTTTTTATCTGTATTACCGTAATTTATGCATTATATCAAGTAGGATATATAGATATAATAAAACAGTATATGCAAGTAACACACAGCCCTGGTTATGTAGTAGATTCAATAATGATAAGTACTACAAAAGGTTTAATTATGGGGAGTTTACTAGGTATTGCAAAGATAAAATTAAAGGATACATCTATATGTATGCTACTACATGGGATATTTAGT
>NZ_UWOT01000023.1:0-28713 GCF_900604535.1 Romboutsia sp. Marseille-P6047 | reverse complement strand
ATATATACATAGTCATTTTTTAATATAGCAATTTCTACAAATGGAATTGCTCCTTCATATATAAATTCTAGTACATTACCTAATAATATTAAAATACTTAAAATCCCTATATTTAAAGGATTTCTTTTATCAACCTTTTTTTGTACAAATTTTTTATCATAAAAATACCCTAATACTATAGATATAATAATTGTACTTATAAAGAATATCATTGATACTGTTGAAAGCTTTGGATATAAATTAGACCATCCTAAGTTATACAATACTAAAATCAACGATAAACTTATCGAGTATAAATAATACGGGTTTAATGATACGCTAAAATTCATTCTATACCCCCTCCAATTTTAATTTTAGAATTTTACGCTTAAAATATTAAAGATGATAAAATACTTATCATCTTTAATAGGCTCATTATTTATTTGAATACATTTTTTCGTAATAATCAGCATATTCACCTGATAGTATATTTTCCCACCAAGCTTTATTATCTAAATACCATTGAATAGTCATAGCTATACCAGTATCAAAGTTATACTTTGGTTTCCATCCTAATTCTTGCTCTAACTTAGTTGGATCTATAGCATATCTTAAGTCATGTCCTGGTCTATCTGTTACGTAAGATATTAAGCTTTCCGGCTTATCTAAAGCATTTAATATAGTTTTTACAACTTGTAAGTTAGTTCTTTCATTATGTCCACCTACGTTGTAAACTTCTCCGACTTTACCTTTGTGTATTATTAAATCTATCGCTGAACAGTGATCTTCAACATGTAACCAGTCTCTTACGTTCTCTCCGTTCCCGTAAACTGGAAGGCTTTCATCATTTAAAGCTCTTGATATCATAAGAGGTATTAACTTCTCTGGGAAATGATATGGTCCATAGTTATTAGAACATCTTGATATTGTAGCTGGAAGTCCAAATGTTCTTTGGTAAGCATGTACTAAGAAGTCTGAACTAGCCTTAGATGCTGAGTATGGAGAACTTGGGTTAAGTGGTGTACTTTCTGTGAAGAATAAGTCTGGTCTATCAAGTGGTAAATCTCCATAAACTTCATCAGTAGAAACTTGATGATATCTTTCAACACCAAATTCTTTAGATGCATCTAATAATACTTGTGTTCCTATAACATTAGTTTTAACGAATATTCCTGGATCTTCCACAGATCTATCAACATGTGATTCAGCTGCAAAGTTAACAACTATATCAAACTTTTCTTCTTCAAATAGATTAAATATGAATTCTCTATCTGCTATATCCCCTTTTACAAACTTGTAATTAGGCTTTCCTTCTACAGGTTTTAATGTTTCTAAATTTCCTGCATAAGTTAAAGCATCTAAGTTTACTATCATATATTCTGGGTACTTATTAACCATATAGTGAACAAAATTTCCACCTATGAAACCAGCACCACCAGTAACTAATATCTTTTTCATAATCTTTACTCTCCTTTATATTCAAACGGTAAATCTAATTCTTTTAATGTCTTTTGTTTTTTATCTTTTTCAGATAATAATAATTCTTCTATACCTTCTAATGGCCACTCTATACCTACATCTGGGTCATTCCATAAAAGTCCACTATCATATTCTGGAGCATAGAAATCTGTGCATTTGTAGTTGAATACTGCTTCATCAGATACAACTAAGAATCCATGAGCAAAACCTTCTGGAACATAGAATTGCTTTTTATTTTCAGCAGAAAGAAGTATTCCTTCCCACTGACCATAAGTTGGTGATCCTTTTCTTAGATCTACTGCAACATCATATACTGCCCCCTGAGTTACCCTTACTAGCTTTCCTTGAGTGTGCTTTGTTTGGAAATGCATTCCTCTTAAAACACCTTTTCTAGATTTTGATTCATTATCTTGAACAAATACCATATCAAGGCCAGCTTCTACAAAAGCTTCTCTATTATAACTTTCCATAAAGTATCCTCTCTCATCTCCGAATACTTTAGGTTCTATTATATATAAATCTTTTATTTTAGTTTCTATAAAATTGAAGTTACCCATTATTTCACCTCTTCAGATACTTTTACTAAATATTGTCCATACTCAGTTTTCATAAGTGGTTTAGCAAGTTCTAATAATTGTTCTTTTGTTATATAACCTTGTCTATATGCTATTTCTTCTAAACAAGCTATATATAAACCTTGTCTAGTTTGAACAGCTTCAACATAGTTAGATGCTTCTAGTAACCCTCTATGAGTTCCTGTATCTAGCCAAGCCATTCCTCTTCCAAATAATTCAACCTTTAAGTTCCCTCTTCTTAGATATTCATTATTAACAGCAGTTATTTCTAACTCTCCTCTTTCAGAAGGTTTTACATTCTTAGCTATTTCTATTACATCATTATCATAGAAGTATAATCCTGGGACAGCATAATTTGACTTAGGCACTTCTGGCTTTTCTTCTATTGATAATACATTAAAGTTTTCATCAAATTCAACAACTCCAAAAGCTTTTGGATCTGCTACTTGGTATCCAAATATAGTTGCTTCATCTCTTTCTACAGCTCTTCTTAATCTTTCTGTAAATCCATATCCGTAGAATATGTTATCTCCAAGAACTAATGCAACTTTATCATCACCTATAAACTCTTCACCTATTATAAATGCTTCTGCAAGTCCATTTGGATGCTCTTGTACAGCATATTCTATATTTAATCCTAATTCACTACCATTTCCAAATAATTCTTTGAATATACTTATATCTCTTGGTGTAGATATTATTAATATATCTCTTATTCCTGATAACATAAGCACTGACATTGGGTAATATATCATTGGCTTATCATATATTGGTAAAGCTTGCTTTGATACACATTTTGTTATTGGGTATAATCTTGTTCCAGATCCCCCAGCTAATATAATACCTTTCATTGTTTATCTCCTCGTATGAAATTAATATTTTGTCTTATTTTTCTAAATATTCTTTTAAAGATTCTTCCCAGTTTCTAAATGTATTTAAGTTTACTAGTTTTAACATAAAGTTATCTAAAACAGAGTATGCTGGTCTTGGTGCAGGTCTCTTGAATTCTTCACTAGTAACTGGATTAACTTTTATATCTATATTTTTTATTTCAAATATCTTCTTAGCGAAATCATACCAACTACATTGTCCTTCACATGTTCCATGATATGTTCCATAATATTCAGTTCCAATTAAGTCTATTATAGCCTTAGCTAAATCTACTGTACTAGTTGGACTCCCAACTTGATCATCTACAACGTTAAGTTCTTTGTTAGTTTCCGCTAATTTTATCATAGTTCTTACGAAGTTATTTCCTTCTCCATATAACCATGCAGTTCTAACTATAAAGTATTTTAAGCAGAATTGTTTAGTAAATTCTTCACCCATTAATTTACTTGTTCCATATATTGAATTAGGGCATGTAGCATCATCTTCTCTATATGGTCTAGTTCCACTTCCATCAAATACATAATCAGTTGACACTTGTACAAACTTTGCCCCTACCTTTTCACAAGCAATTGCTAAGTTTCTAGGTCCTAATGCATTTATTTTATATGCATTTTCTACATCTGTTTCACATAAATCTACAGCTGTATGTGCTGCACAGTTTATAACTGCATAAGGATTTTCTTTACTTATAAATTCAGATACTTGATTTGCATCTAATATATTTAATTCATCTCTATCTGTAGCGATGATTTCATACTCACTATAATTTGCTAATTGCTTGCTTAATTCTAAACCAAGTTGTCCTTTAGCTCCAGTTATTACTACTTTCATAAGTTGCCCCTCCTATTATATGTTTTTATTTTTTTAATTTAAGTTTAGCTTTAACCATATCAATTATATATGTTATTTCACTTATTTTAAACAGTATAACGAGAACTCCATATACTATAGCTCCTACTAATACGGATGTACCTAGAGAAATCACTTGACCTATTGTATCACTGCTTAAATGCATAGCTAAATATTTATTACTCATATATGCAGCAAATCCCATTATTAAAGATGCTACTAAACTTTTTATAAATGTAATTATTATTTTTCTTTGCCCAAAATCTTTTATCTTCTTTTTTAATGCTATAAAAAGTACTATAACTATTGATATATTAGCTACACTTGTTGCAAATGCTAATCCTGCATGTTTTAAATATTTTATTAATGCAAAGTTTAGACATATATTTATAACAACAGCTAATATAGCTGATTTCATAGGTGTCTTAGTATCTTTTAAAGCATAAAATATTTTAGTTAGTATATCATTTAGTCCACTTCCAATTAATCCAATAGCATAGAATGATAGGGCTACTGCTGTGATCTTTGTATCTTGTGCTGTAAATTCCCCACGTTCAAACAAAAGCCTAACTATAGGTTGAGAAAGAACTATTGCTCCTACAGATACAGGTAATACTAATAGTGTTATGCTATTTACTGACCTAACTACAACTTGTGCAAAGTCTTCTTTTGAGTTTTCTACAGATAGTCTTGAAATAAGTGGGTATACAACTGCAGTTATAGACACTATAAATATAGAAATTACAAATGAATTTAACTTACTAGCAAAGTTAAGTGCTGCTACACTTCCTAATGGTAATGTAGATGCTAAACTTTTATCCACCATTGTATTTATTTGATTAACAGCTATTCCTACAAATATAGGCGCTATTAATATTACAAGCTTTTTCATTTTTGCATCTTTAAGATCTAAAAATGGCTTATATTTATATCCATTTTTAGCTGCAAATGGCACTTGGAATAAAAACTCAGATGCTATCCCTAATAATGTTCCTATAGCTATTATTACAGAATTATATTTTGCACTTAAGAATATTGAAACTATAATAATAATATTTTTAGGTAAACTACCTAAACCTGGAACTGTAAAATTATTATGAACTTGTAAGTAGCCATTCATTATAAAGCTTAACCCTATAAATGGAATAGACATAATTAATATTCTTGTATATTGTACTGTTAGTTTTAATCTTTCTCCATCAAACCCTATTGCAAAAAGTTTAACTAATGGTTCTGTAAAAATAATCCCTAATATAGATAATATAGTACATATAATTACAATTACATTTACTATATTATTGGTAAATTTTAATGTAGCTTTTTTACCTATCTCATTTTCAACTTCATAATATATAGGTATATATGTAGTAGCTATAGCTGACCCTGCTGCTGCAAAAATTATGGTTGGTATTGAAAAGGCAACTACAAATGCTTCTGATATAGCATTAGTTCCATATACATATGATAATGCCATTTCTCTTCCAAACCCTAATATTTTTGTCAATAAAGTCGCTAACATTAACCAAGTTGCTGCTTTAGCTAATTTCGACATTCTTATATTCTCCTAACCTTTTTGTATTTATATAAACATAAATATTACATTATTATATTTTAACCATTATAATAGCTTTAATTTATTTTATTCTATAAGCTATTACCTTTTTATATATAATAATATTTTATTTATATGAAATATCTAAGTTTAGACTGTTTTAGCCATATTATTCTATATTATGACTATGAAATTATAACATACTTTATTTATTAAATAAAGTAAAATGGATGAACTTTAGTAGGCTCATCCATTTTAATAACAAATTATTTATATTTTAAAATTTAATATCATTATTTATTATCAAAATAAAATGAATGCATACTCATTTTTTTAACAAGACCTATTGGCATTTTATAATAAATTTGACCTAATTTATATCCTATAAATCTAAATCCACTATCTACTATTAAGTGTGGTATTAAAAGATATTTGTTATTTGCCATTAAGTGTTTTATAGCTGATTTTACAAACTTAACACCTTCTGACTCCGATTTTATACCGTGGAAGTATTCCTTACTATCAGTGAATACCACTCCAACGTCAAAATTTCTTTTGAATTGTTGCATATAAGTATAATTATGAGAGTGAACCACCGATGCGTTGGCTGCATATAAAACCTTCTTGTCTGAGAATATTAATTTTGATGCTATTATCATATCTTCATTCATAATTGTTTTTTCTGGAAATCCATCAACTTCCCAAAACTCCTTAGTTAAAAAGGCTGAACAAACATTTGTAAAGAAGAATGTTTTAACTCCTAATCTGTCTATATCCTCTTTTGATTTTATTATATTAGTATCACCGTAATTAAACTTTCTTGCAAACTTTTCTATTTCATTTGCATCTTCTCTAGGCTTTTGTCTTCCATAACTTGCAACAATATCATTTTTACCTAGATCTTTAGTTAATTCTTCTATAAAGAATTCATTTTCTGGATAAGCATCTTGAGTCATAAATACTAATATATCCCCTGTAGCTTCTCTTGCTGCTCTATTTCTAGTTCCACCATGGTCAAATTCACCATTATTAATCGGCATGAATTTAACGATGTCATATTTTTCACATATACTTCTAGTGTTATCACTTGATGCTGTATCTATTATTATTATTTCTTTAACTTTTCTACTTTGATTTGTAAGTTTTTCCAATAGATTTTTTATATATATCTCTGCGTTTCTTGTAGGAATTATTACACTTATCTCCAAACTTTTCACCTCTTTTATGCTTTTACCTAGCACCTTCTCTTTTAACCACTTTTATTGCTGTCATAAATATTATATATATATCTAATAAGGTATTTCTTCTAATTATATATTCCATATCTAACTCAACTCTTTCATCATAAGTTGTATCACTTCTACCACTTACTTGCCATAATCCAGTTAAGCCAGGCTTTATACTCATAAAATACCCTGCATATTCTCCGTAAAAATCTAATTCCTTTGTTACTATAGGTCTAGGTCCCACTATACTCATTTCACCTTTAAGTATGTTAAAAAGCTGTGGTAATTCATCTAAACTAGTTTTTCTTATAAAGTTTCCTACCTTTGTTATTCTAGGATCATTTTTAAGTTTAAACGTTTCACTATATTCTTTCTTTTGCTCTGGACTTAATGTTTTTAATACTTCTTCAGCATTATGCACCATAGATCTAAACTTCCAACATTTAAATTGTTTTCCATTTAATCCAACTCTCTTATGCCCAAATATTATACTTCCCTTTGGATCTTCTATTTTTATAGCTAGTGCAACTATTAAAAATATTGGCGATAATATAACTATACCTAATAACGAACCTACTATATCTATAGTTCTCTTTATAAAATTATAAATAAAGCTCTTGTTTATATTATCTTCTATTGTTGAAAAGTATAAATTAGAATTCTTCACACATTCTGCATAAATCTTTTTTTCCACCATTAATTATCCTCCTATTTTCAATTACACGCCCTATATAATATGCATTCTATGAATAATCATAAAATTTTAATACATTTTATTATAATTCATATTCGACATAATATCAATATTTTTAGATATTATTCACTTTTTTCACTCAAAATCTGATGTCTAAAATTTGTAAAAATATTATTTAAAAATTTAAATAATGTACTATATATAAATTTCCCGATAAGCTTTTAATTTACTATGTATTTAATTTCACTCTTACCTTGTTTTACATAGTAAAAAAATAAAAAAAATAGTAAAAAGGATTATTTTATAACCCTTCTTACTATTTTACTAAATTATCCCAATTTTATTTAATATTTTATTTATAGAATCTTCAATCCCATTTATCTTGCTATCAGATTCGTCTTCATCATTTCCTTTTACAGCTATATAAAACTTAAGCTTAGGTTCTGTTCCAGATGGTCTAATTGCTATCCAAGAACCATCATTTAAGAAATATTTCAGCACATTAGATTTTGGAAGTCCATCTATGCCATCTTTATAATCTTTCTTTTCTATTATAGATACATTATTTACTTCATCAATTTCATTTTCTCTAAAGTATTTTATAATCTCTTGTATTTTAGCTAAACCATCTATTCCTTTTAATGTTAAAGATATAGTTTTTTCTTTAAAATATCCATATTTTTTATATAACTCTTGTAAACCTTCATATAAACTCATACCTTTAGAATAATAATATGCTGCCATCTCAGAAATTAAAATTGCAGCTACAACCCCATCTTTATCTCTAGCATGAGTTCCTACTAAATAACCATAGCTCTCCTCGTATCCAAATAAATATGAATTTTTATTTGTTTCTTCAAATGATTTTATTTTTTCACCTATAAACTTAAATCCTGTAAGTACATTCATAACTTCTATATCATTTTCTCTAGCTATATCAGCTCCAAACTCTGAAGTAACTATAGTTTTTATTAATACAGAATCATCTTTAAGTTTATTGGTTTCCTTTAGACCTTCTATTATATAGTTAGTTAACATTCCACCTATTTGATTTCCTGTAAGCAGCTCATATTCTCCTAAAGAAGTTCTAACAGCTATACCTACTCTATCGCAGTCTGGATCTGTGGCTATAACCAAATCTGACTCATTTTCTTTAGCTAATTGAATTCCTCTATTTAAAGCTTTAGCTTCCTCTGGATTAGGATATTCTATACCTGCAAAATTTGAATCAGGTTGTTCTTCTTCTTCAACTACAATTATGTTTTCAAATCCAACCTCTTTTAATGCTCTTCTTATTGGAACATTTCCAGTTCCACATAAAGGAGTATATACTATTTTAAATTCTTTCCCTACATTAGTTATTACATCTTGTCTTATAACTTGAGACTTTACAGCTTCTATAAAATTAGTATCTTGTATTTCATCCAACATTACTATTAGAGATTTATTTTCTTCATTTATAGTTGGTATTAAACTATAATCTTCTATGCTATTTATTTCATTAGTTATTGCATCAGCTATATGAGGCATAACTTGAGCTCCATCTTCCCAGTATACTTTATATCCATTGTACTCTGGAGGATTGTGACTGGCAGTTATTACTACACCTGCTATACAGTTTAAACTTCTAACTGCAAATGATAATTCTGGCGTAGTTCTCAAGCTATCGAATATATACGCTTTTATGCCACATGCAGCTAATGTGTTTGCTGTTTCTATACAAAACTCTCTAGACATATGTCTATTATCATGTGCTATAACCACACCTCTATTAGCATCTTCTTTACTAGTATTTTTTAATATATAATTTGCTAATCCAAAAGTTGCTCTTCTTACTGTATATATATTTATTCTATTCGTACCAGCAGCTATAACACCTCTTAATCCCGCTGTTCCAAATTCTAAATTTTTATAAAATCTATCTTCTATTTCTTTTTTATCATTTATAATATTTCTAAGTTCTTGCTTAGTATCCTCATCGAAGTATTGATTACTTAACCATTCTTCATACTGTTTCATGTATTCCATAATTTTATAACCTTTCTACTTGCTAGTTGCCTTAGTTTTTAAAAACTCTATAAAATCATCTCTAAGTTCTGGTCTCTTAAGAGCAAAATCAACAGTTGCTTCTAAGAACCCTAATTTATCTCCAACATCATATCTTCTACCTTCAAAGTTATATGCATATATAGCTTCTTTAGTCGCTAAAGTTTGAAGAGCATCTGTAAGTTGTATTTCTCCACCTTTACCTGGCTCCTGATTTTCAAGTATATTAAATATTTCAGGAGTTATTATATACCTTCCAAGTATAGCTATATTAGATGGTGCATCTTCTATATTTGGTTTTTCCACCATGTCTTTTACTTTATATACTCTATTTTCTATATGCTTAACATCTAGTATTCCATATTTGTTAGTGTTTTCTCTTTCTACTTCTTGAACACCTAAAACTGTTGTTTTGTATTCATCATAAGTATCTATTAATTGTTTTAAACAAGGAACTTCTGCATCTACTATGTCATCACCTAAAAGTACTGCAAATGGCTCATCACCTATAAAACTTTTAGCACAATGTATAGCATGTCCTAATCCCTTTGGCTCTTTTTGTCTTATATAATGTATATTAACCATATTAGATATATCTTGAACCATTTTTAACATTTCAGTCTTTCCTTTTTGTTCAAGTTCAAGTTCTAATTCTACTGATCTATCAAAGTGATCTTCTATACTTTTTTTACTTCTTCCTGTAACTATTAAAATCTCTTCTATTCCAGATTCTATAGCCTCTTCTATTATATATTGTAAAGTAGGCTTATCTACTATTGGTAACATTTCTTTTGGTTGTGACTTTGTAGCTGGAAGGAATCTTGTCCCTAATCCTGCAGCTGGTATTATGGCTTTTCTGACTTTTTTATTCATTTTATCCTCCAAATAATCATTTATTATATAATTAACTAATATTTTATTTATTAGATACTCCCGCTATACTCTTATAAACTCCTATATTATAACAAAGTTATTTAATTTATGATATATAAAATTGATTAAATAGATCTTATTAATCACAAAAATTAATGGGATTTTTATATTACTCATATAAATTACTAACATTAGTTCTAACTACATGTAAATTTATCCTGGTACTATTTAATTAAATAAGGGACAAACCTTATAAAAAATTTAAGGAGGTAAACATTATGGCTACAGAAATGAAAAGTGCTTCATCATTAAAACTACAATTTAATAAAGGACTTGGTACAGATGGAAAGGAGATAACAGGTAGTAAAACTTTCTCTAACTTAAAAGAAGATGCTTCTCCAGAAGATGTGCTAGCAGTTGCAAATGCTTTTGGTGGACTTCAAAAACATGACTTATATAACATTGTAAAAATAGACTATACATCAATATCTGAATAAATAAAAATAAAAAATAAAATTTGGGAGGTAATTTATTATGGATAGTACTTTAAAATTAATAATGACTTTTAAATCTGAGGGAGATAAAAATGTTAACTTTACAATTGATGATCCTAGGTCAAATTTAAGTGAGGATGATGTTATTGAGGCTATGAACTTAATACTTGAAAAGAATATATTCTGTCCTGGTGAGGTTGATTTAAAAGAAGCTGTTAAAGCTAAAGTAGTTCAAACTGAAACTACTGAATATAACCTTCAGGCATAAGGACTAAATTATGGATGGTGAATTTTTATCTGTCATAAGTAATGTTGGATTTCCTATAGCCTTATCTATATATCTTTTAGTAAGGATAGAAGGAAAACTTCAATGCTTGTCTGATAGTATAAATGAATTATCTAAGGCTTTGCTTACTTTTAATAAGTAAAAGTCGAAAAACAAGTGTCATAGTGAAAAATCTATTAGTCAAGCAATTGAAAAACATTGCAAATAACTAATAGATTTTTTCACTTATGCCACTTTTTGTTTAATTCTTTTTTACTATAATCAGCGAAGCTAGATTATAAATAGGCCTTAGCCTACCTTATATGTCTATGTATATATAATCTATTCTTCACTTTTACCGTATATAAACTCATGCCAAGCTTTTAAGTTAGGTTCTTTTTCCCATTCTATAACCCAACCTTTTTGCTTACTTACAATATGACCATTTCTGTACTCTGCAAGTGGGAATTGGAATTGGTCTATGTTAGTGTCATTTATTTTAAGAGCTGTAAATCCTAAGTTTATCATTTCCATAGGACTTATATTTGTTTTAGTATTTTCTAAAATTATTTCTGCTGCTCTTTTATATTCGTTAGTTTCGCTGTTTAAAAATTCTTTGTATACACTTTCTGCAACTTCTCTATGTCTATTGTCTCTTGCATAAGCACTGTCTGTGTATCTTATTCTACTGAATGCAAGTGCTTGATACCCATTTAATCTTTGTTTTCCTGATTCTTTTACGTATTCTTTTTCTATTTCATCTTTTCTATCATAGTAATAGTCGTAACAAGCATCAATATATTTATTAACTTCTGCTACATCTTTTTCTTCTACATTAACTTCGACCCCACCGATTTCATCTATTATATCCATAAATGAGACAAAGTTAACTGCTATGTACTTATCGATTTTTATATCAAAGTTTACTTCAAATACTTCTCGTAATAAATCAATTCCTCCATATGCATAGGCATGAGTTAATTTTTCAGTTGAATGCCCTGGTATATCAACATAAGTATCTCTTGCTATAGAGCTTATTTTTATATCTTTATTATTAGTATCTATTGTTACTAACATTACAGAGTCCGATCTGTTAGTTTTTTCTATGTTTGCACCATCAGTTCCTACTAATAATATGTTTGTTACTCCTTCAACGATAGTTCCTTCTTCACTTTCTTCTCTTTCTGCTGCATCAACCTTTGTAGTATTATCCTTTTCGTATATTTTATTTAAATTAAAATACACAATTCCAAATACAGATATTCCCCCTACTAAAATTATTCCTAATAATGCTAATAGTATTTTCTTTAATTTTTTCATATTTACTCACCTTTTTATAGTATACTTTTTAATACTGTAAAATTATACCACTAGCATCATTTTCTATCAATATTAGTCAATTACTAATTAAGTATTACTATATTTTGTATATAAAACTTAATGCCCCTACCCTATGTGTATTTCCACGCTTATTATTAAGCTATAATAACCCCTATTTAAATTTTATATTATGCTTAGAATACTTAGTAAGATCTATATTTACTTTAGAAAATTCATTATTAATACATAAATCTCGTAAATAAATCTTATACATATACAATATTACTTTTAAGGGTATTTATTATACTACCTTGATAAATAATGTACATTCATTACATAATAACAGTTTTTATTATTTTAACTACCTACTATAAAGAGAGCATATCAATACATGTATAATATTCTTATTTAGTAAATCCTGCTGGATTTTTGCTATGCCAATTCCAGGCATCTACTATTATTTTTTCTAAAGAGTCAAACTTAGGCTTCCATCCAAGAATAGTTTTTGCCTTATCACTAGATGCAATAAGTATAGCTGGGTCTCCAGCTCTTCTTGGCTCCTCAACTGCAGGTATATCAAAATCAGTTACTCTTCTAGCAACGTCTATAACCTCTTTAACAGAGTATCCATTACCATTCCCTAAGTTAAATATATCACTATCATTTCCTTTTCTTAAATACTCAAGAGCTAAATAATGAGCGCTTGCTAAGTCCATTACATGTATGTAATCTCTTATACATGTACCATCTTCAGTATTATAATCATTTCCAAATATACTTATATGACTTCTCTTTCCTAGAGGAACTTGAAGTATTAATGGAATTAAATGAGTCTCTGTCTTATGATCTTCACCTATGCTTCCATCAAAATAAGCTCCAGCTGCATTAAAATAACGAAGAGATACATACTTTGTATTATAAGCTTTATCAAACCACTTCATCATTTTTTCCATTGCAAGCTTTGTTTCTCCATACGTATTAGTTGGGTTAGTTTCATCACTTTCAACGATTGGTATATTCTTTGGTTCACCATAAGTTGCTGCTGTTGATGAGAATACTATTTTATCAACATTATTTTCTTTCATAACATCTAGTAAGCACATCATTCCATACACATTGTTATGGTAGTATTCATATGGCTTTATCATACTTTCACCTACTAATGAATTTGCAGCAAAATGTATTACAGCTTCTATATTATTTTCTTTGAACACTTTATCTAATGCTTCTTTATCTCTTATATCACACTTATAAAATTTATTAGTTAATAAAGCTTCTTCATGACCTGTAAGTAAGTTATCAACTATTATCACATCTTCATTTTTTTCTAAGAAGTATTTCACTGTATGCGAACCTATATATCCTGCTCCACCTACTATTAATATACTCATATTTCATTCTCCTTTTATAATTTTTCTGATGTAAATGCTACTTCATTTAATATCTCTTTATCTTCTTTTGTAGATTCTAATAAATTAGTTTTTATTTTTAAAAACTCCATAAAATCATCTCTAAGTTCTGGTCTCTTTAAAGCAAAATCAACAGTCGCTTCTAAGAATCCTAACTTATCTCCAACATCATATCTTCTTCCTTCGAAATTATAAGCATATATAGCTTCCTTAGTAGCTAAAGTTTGAAGAGCATCAGTTAACTGTATCTCTCCACCCTTACCTGGTTCTTGATTTTCAAGAATATTAAATATCTCAGGAGTTATTATATATCTTCCAAGAATAGCAATATTAGAAGGAGCATCCTCAACATTTGGCTTTTCGACCATATCCTTTACCTTATATACTCTGTCTTCTATATGCTTAACATCAAGTATTCCATACTTATTAGTATCTTCCTTAGCAACCTCTTGTACTCCAAGTACACTAGTTTTATACTCATCATACGTATTTATTAATTGCTTTAAGCAAGGAACCTCTGCATCAACTATATCATCACCTAAAAGTACTGCAAATGGCTCATCTCCTATAAAACTCTTTGCACAATGTATAGCATGTCCAAGTCCCTTTGGCTCTTTTTGTCTTATATAATGTATATTTACCATATTTGATATATCTTGAACCATCTTAAGCATTTCCTTCTTACCTTTTTGCTCAAGTTCAAGCTCAAGTTCAACACTTCTATCAAAATGATCTTCTATACTTTTCTTACTTCTTCCTGTAACTATTAGTATTTCTTCTATACCAGATTCAATAGCTTCTTCTATTATATATTGTAAAGTTGGTTTATCTACTATTGGTAGCATTTCCTTTGGTTGTGATTTTGTAGCGGGTAAAAATCTTGTTCCAAGTCCTGCTGCTGGTATTATTGCTTTTCTTACTGTTTTCTTCATTTTATCCTCCAAATAATTCTTCCTTATTATATTATATGCAGTGCTAATCCGGATACTATGATCCCTGCCATAGCATTTCCAATAAATATGCCCATAAGAGCATCTTTTATCCTCATTTTAAATATTGATGCTAAAGCTGCTGCACTCCAAGATCCAGTTGTAGGTAGTGGTACCCCTACAAACAATATAAGACCTATTATACTCGCTGACTTTAGCTTCTTTGCTCTACCATCTATTTTATTATCTATCCATCTTACTATTTTGTTAAAGTATTTTCTATGTCTTAAGTAATCTATTACTTGTCTAAATACTAAAACTATAGGAACTGCAACTATTGTTGATACTAGTAAGCAGAATAAATATAAATAAACTGGATGTAAATCCATTGCTATTCCTAATGGTATAGCGCCTCTTAACTCTATTACTGGCACCATAGAGAAAAACATTAATTTTATGTATTCCAATACATAATTCCTCCAAATATTTATACTTTATTAAACATCATACTTTTTCTATTATACCTTTTTTTAAAATAAAATTTTGTCGTTTATTGTATTTTTAACTTATTTTTTATATAAAATAAAAGAATACTATCTAAAAATATAGATAGTATTCTTTACTTATTATAACGCTTCACTAGGATTAGAATATCCATTAGGATTATTACTTTGCCATCTCCAAGCATCTTCACACATCTCTTTTATTCCATACTGAGCTTTCCATCCAAGCTCTACATTAGCTTTTTTAGGATCAGCATAACACATCGCGACATCACCTGGTCTTCTATCAACTATTTTATAAGCCACTTCTCTACCACTAGCTTCACTAAATGCTTTTACCATATCTAAAACACTATATCCATTTCCTGTTCCTAGATTATAAGTTACAAGACCACAATTAGTATCTAATCTATCAAGAGCATTTAAGTGTCCATTTGCCAAATCAACTACATGTATATAGTCTCTAACGCCAGTTCCATCAGGTGTATTATAGTCATTTCCAAATACACTTAATTCTTTTAATTTACCTACTGCTACTTGCGATACATATGGCATTAAATTATTAGGTATATCATTAGGGTCCTCCCCTATTAAACCACTACTATGTGCACCAACTGGATTAAAGTATCTAAGTATAGCTACATTAAAACTTGCATCAGCCTTTGCAATATCTCTTAGCATATCTTCTATCATTAATTTAGTTGCTCCATATGGATTTGTTGTACTTAATGGAAAATCTTCTGTTATTGGACATGTATGAGGATCTCCATATACTGTTGCAGATGAACTAAATACAAATTTTTTCACATCATATTTTTTCATTAAATTTAATACGCTTAATGTATTTATTATATTATTAGTATAGTATTCTAATGGTTTTGCAACGGATTCTCCTACTGCTTTATATGCTGCAAAATGTATCACAGAATCTATATCATTTTCTTTGAATACTACTTCTAGATTTTCTTGATTAGTTGTGTCTATTTCATAAAATTTAAAATCTTTATTTGTTATTTGTTTTATTCTATCTAGAACTATAGGATTACTATTTGAAAAATTATCAACTATTATTACATCTTTATTACTTTCTAAAAGCTGAATTACTGTATGACTCCCTATATATCCAGCTCCTCCTGTTACTAATACTGACATATTTACTCTCCTTTTATTAATAAACTCCCATAATAAGTTAAAAATCTTTTTTATTATACTTTATCAGCAAGGAGAAAATTGTCATTTTTTGTAATATATCATTATTTATTTTAATTAATATGTTAAAAAATTAGTTATAAATTTATACACTAAATAATATTTATATAGAAACCTATAAGGAGATTATTATGAAAAATAAGAATGATATAAAAATCAAACTACTTAGTATACTATGTATGACTCTACTAACAATCATACTTTTATTTATATCTTGCAGAATATTCTTTGCTATTATAAACGTATTTATATACTTCACTGGGCTAGTTACTATATTCTTATATACTTTATTCATTATTGGAATCATAACCTACCTCATATTTAAGATAATTATAAAATCCAATAAATTTAATAGAAATGACTTAACCATAGTAGAAATTTTAGATATATGTATATCCATTCATTTAAAATTTAACTTAAGCTTATTATTAATAAACTTAATATTACTAACTATCTATACATACTTATAAAAAATAACGAGTGAAATTTATCACTCGTTTTTTATTATAAGAACATTGAATTCTATATAGTTTAAATTTTAAATCACTTAATCTTAAACAACCTACTACTAACAACACGACAATACCTCTCATAAAGCTCAGGATCTTCCTCCCTAAGCCTCTTAGAATCAAAACTACTCCTAGAACTCTTCTTCCAAGTAACCTTCCTCTCCTTAACAAAAGCAGTCTCACTTTCCTTCATAACACCCATCAATGTATGCTCAATCTTATCCTTCTCCAACTTCAACCTAGAAATATCCGCCACAATCTCATCATACCTACAAATACTCTCATACAAATCATCATCCAAAACCTTAGTCTCACTCACAACATCACTATATAACTCCTTAACAAGCCTACCATACTCAGCACTACCAATAGGAGCTGTAATCTTAACTTCCTTAGATCTTCCCTTTAAAATCTTCTTCATAATAATCCCCCTCAAATATTTATCTACTATTTATAATTCTTCTCAAATGACCCTCACTAATTCTATAAGCCTTAGAAAAAGACTTATAATCTCCACTAAAAGTTTCCCTAAGTATCCTATCCCTAACATTTCTAGTAACACGATACTCAACAGGAATATAAATACTCATACCACCAGCATATCTAATCAACTTCCTATAAGCATCAAGACCTATAACCTCTGCCAAATCTCTAAACTGCTCTGGTATATCCTCCAACTTCAACTTATCTAACATACATATCCTCCCATATTCTCCTTTAACTCCTCAAAATAAAGTCTAGATCCATTATAAGCAAAATACTTAAACTTCTTCTCGCCGTCCCTACACTTTGCAACTATAACTTCTACTAACTTTATTCCATTTTGCTTAGCATTTAATATACTATCCTTACTTCTTCCCAATTTTCTAGCAGCCTCTTCTAAATCACCTTCACTTGGCTCATGAATATAAAGCACATTATTACTATCATGAAACAAAGCCTTTGACTCTCTCATAGGTCTCTCTCCCATTGGTCTAAAATCTTTCATCTCATCATTTAACTGACTAAGTTGAATTACACTCATATTAAAATCTAATGTAATATTTTTTAAATCTCTAGATATTCCAGCTACTTCTCTTTCTCTATTTGATAAGTTATTACTTGGAGTCATTAATTGAACATAATCTACTATTAGTAAATCTGGTTTGATTTGTCTTATACGTTTTCTGATTTGTGCTACGGTGTGGATTTTATCGTTGATAAAGATTAAATTATCTTTATTCATATGTGATAGGACTTCGACTATTAACTTCCATTCCTCGGCACCAATATTGCCTGATTTCATTTTATTAGTATTTATTCCTGTCTTTTTAGTTAAATTTCTCATAAGTATTTGTTCTTTTGACATTTCTCGGGTAATAAACAAAACTTTCTTACCTTGTTTTAAAACATTAAGCATTATTTGAAGTGCTAAAGAAGTTTTTCTTACACTAGACTTTGCAGCTATAGTAGTTAACTCTCCTTTATATATTCCACCTATCACCTCATCTAAAAACTTAATACCAAACTTTATATTAGATATATTTCCACCTTCTAATAAATCCATTATTGATTGACTTATAGAAGATATATCATCCTTATATGTATCTTCATAAAACACATTCTTAGTTTCATTTTCAAACTTAAAAATCGTTGAATCTAAATCTTCATCTGACATAATTTTATTTAAAGTTACTTGAAACTTCTCAGCCCAAGTTCTTCTTACATACTTTTCTTTTAAAGTATGTACATATGAATCTATACTATAAGTTTTACAAATAGAAGTTAAATCTACTAAATAAGATAACTCTAAATTTACTTTCTTCATCTTAAGCTTTTCTGCTACATTTACTAAATCTATACTAAGCCCATCAGATTTAAGCTCTATCATAGACTTAAATATTGCTCTTGTATATTCATTAGAAAAATAATCTTCACTTACTTCTTCTAATTTATAATCAAAACTATTATCTAATAATATACATCCTAAAAAAGACTGCTCAGTTTGAACTGAAACTAATAAACTAGACATAATATTTTCTCCCTACTATCCTAATCATAATTAAACGATGGATTCCAAGGACTATTACTATCAACTTCAGGGGTTGGTGATTTGTGCTCATTTAAATAATCTTCAAACTTTGTACCAAATAAAGTACGAGGTCTTAAAAATATATCCATACTACTATCTTTCCATTGAGCACATTTTGTATCTATAACTTTATAAAAATCTTCTACAGTGAATTTTTCCAAGAGTCTTGCATTGATGTGTGATTGAGTTTTTTGTGATGTTGGTTTAAAATTCTTATTAGCTCTTTCATTTAATCTATTAATAACAAGCCTATATATATCTTTTCTTTTTAAAACTTCTTTTTTTAATGTATCAGTAACTGTTTCATCTACTTGTTCATTTTGACTTTTATCATTAGGTCTTAATTCATTGAAATCACTTAGTTGTATTCCATTATCTACCGGTTCACTAACCGTTTCAGATACCGTTTCATTGCAATAGTCAAAAATGTACTCATATATTGATGCCTCTGTAATACTTTTGCTTTTTTTAACACATTTAATTATATTTAATGATTCAAATTCTTTTGTTAGTCTATGTACTGTACTATTACTTAAATTTAATGCTTCTGCTACCACTCTACTTGTAATCTTAAAATAACCTCTTGGTAACTCTCCTTTTAACCTTTCTATATTCTCTGCTCTTATTATTAAATGATGAAACCCTAACTTTTTTGTGTCTGATACATCAAACTTTAGTACATTCCCACTGATACAATAATATGACATTACATAATCCCCCTCTTAATTACATAATTTTTTAATTTAAATTCCCATTGCTTAATATAAATGTATACGTTTTCATTTCTAGTGTCAACTGTAATTTTAAATAAATTACATGTAAACAAGAACATTAGTTCAATTTCTTATTATCCTTTTAATTTTGATAGTTTTTGATATTAAATTATATTTTTCATACTTTTATGTGCTATACTTTTATTAAGAATTGTATACAAAGGGGCTAAATTATGAAGTTAGATGATAAATACACTCATCCAGGGGAGTTTTTAAAAGAGAATAGATTAAGTAAGAAGTTATCTCTTAGAGGTTTGTCTAGTATTGCGGGTATTAGTCATACGGAGATTTCTAAAATAGAAAATGGTGAAAGGGAGCATCCTAGTTCTTCTACTCTATTTAAAATTTGTAATGCTTTAGAATTGGATTATTATAGTATTGCTGATTTATTTGGGATTAATCCTGTTCATGTTGATAGCAATAGTGATAATAAAGCTATGAATAAGGCTAAATCTAGAGATTTGGAGTATTATGGTTTGGTTAAAATTTGTGAAGAAATTTCTAATAAGTACGGTATAGATGTTACTCCTGATAAGTTAACTCTTAAGCATAGAGTTGGTGGTAAGTGTGTTTTAGATTATGTTTATTTTGGAGATAAGGATCTTGTTATTGGAATTGATGTTAAGGTTGTTTCTAGTTCTACTCATCCTTATTTATTTAAACTTGTTAAGAGTAATTTTGCTGATTTTTATTTTAGTTTTTCAGGCCATCGTGATGTTGATGATTTGGATTATTTTGTTGTTTTTGTTTGTGAAGATGAGTTTGTTTTTAGTGAGATTCATGAGGTTTATAAAGCTGAGCTTTATAGATTTGGTCCTGTTCTTAGTAGTAGGATTTATCTTGGTGAGTGATTTTTTGCATAAAGAAAGACTAACATTTTACTTATGTTAGCCTTATCTTTTAATAAAAAATATATAAAAAAATTAATCAAATATCATCTAAATTTATACATAACTTTTTAGTAGTTCTATATCTCCATTTATAGTGTAATCAACACCTTTTGGTATATACACAGTGTCTTCTTTTACTAATTCTATAACTTGATCATCACTCACAATACTTCCATTACCACCTATAACTGTATATGAATGAAAATCATGATTAACACTATCCTTATAATTTTTATCTACACATATTTTTTCAACTGTAAAATAAGGAGTTTCTAACTTACTAAAGTTTTCTATCTTTCCACCCTTATTCTTACCTTCATAATCAATTACTTCTAGAGACTTTTCAATATGTAATTCTCTACCTCTTCCCCAGTCATACATTCTATAAGTAACATCACTACTTTGTTGAACTTCAACTAACTTAAATCCGCCCTCTATAGCATGTACTGTTCCAACTGGTATATATATCATATCTCCAACTTTTACACTTATTCTTTCTAAGTTATCTTCTATATTACCATCTTCTATAACTTTATAGAAACTCTCTTTATTATGACCTTCTTTTATACCGCATATTAAAGATGCATCTTCCTTTGCTTCTAACACATACCAGCACTCAGTCTTACCATTATCATTTTCATGTTTTTGTGAAAATTCATCATCTGGATGTACTTGTACTGATAAAGTATCATTTGCCTTAATTACCTTTATAAGTATTGGTAGCTCACTTTCTACTCTTTCTAATAAAGTTTCTTCACTATTTTCTATAGTACAATGTCCATTTTTATGGGTAGATAAACTCCAATTTTCATAACCCCATATCTTCTCACTATAGTACGGATTCAATTTTAATATTTTACTCATTTTTACTCCCTCAATTTAAGTAGTCTATTTATTATTTATTATTAAATGGACTACTTTATCTATATCATTTGTATACTCGCCAAGCTTTTTATAATCTATATTATTCCTTAACTGCTCTTTTATTTTTAAAATATCTATAGTCCCTAATGTATCTTCTTTCATAGATATTCCAAGTTTTCTTTTCTTTATATTATCTATACTAAAGCTATCTTCTCTAGCACTATCTCTTTCTATAAGCACCATAGGAGTATGACCTATAAGACATTCACCTATAGTTCCCCATCCAGCCTTAGTTATTACTAAACTACTTGCAGCTATATAGTTTTGCGTATCTTTTACATCAAGTGGTAGTCTTATAATATCTGCTCCTTCAGTATTATTTATATCTATACCTGAAGTGGTGAAAATAGTTCCATTAAAGTTTTCTATATTTATACTCTTTAAATTTGCTGATTTACCACAAGTTATAAATATACTCTCACCATATTTTGACTGTATATCTGCAACTTTAGATTTATTAATCTTCCTACATATAAATCCTACGTCTTCTATGTCCTTACAAACTACACTATCTATTGGTAAACATAAATCGTATTTTATTAATTTATTTACATAGGAATAAGCACCTCTAAAAAATGAGATGATATTTTTATCTATATTTAAATATTCATATTGTTCTACCCATGTAAAATTACTTATTAATATTGTTTCTAATTCTAATATTTTTCCTACTAAACATCCTATTGGGCTTATATCTGTTATTATTGACTTTACTTTTAAATTCTTTAATGTCTTAATTTCATCTAATACAACTTCATCCCACGTTTTTATGAAATTCATTAGTTCTTCTTCTAATTTATCTTTATCTACTTCAAGACTATCGTTTTTATTTACCAACCCTACATCAGTTTTTATATCTCTGTATATTATTCTTTCTTTATACTTTTCTAGATAACTTCTTGCAAAACCATTTTGAGGTTTATCACATGCTATGTATATTTTATAATCTGTGACACTTAATATATTTTCTATTATTGATAAGCATCTAGTCATATGACCAAATCCATGTGATGATATATAAAAAGCTATATACATTTTACTTCCTCCAAAAACTTTTTATAATCTCTTATATAGTCACTTTCATCATAACTATTAGATGATATTATAAGTACAACACAATCGTCAGAGTGATTATATGTAGTCCTCCATACTTTAGGATCTATGTATATTCCTTGTGATGGATTATCTAGCTTATATACAGATTCTTTAATTCCATCAAAGCACCTTACTTCAACACTTCCACTAACACATATTAAAACTTGTTTTGTTTTAAAATATGCATGATTACCTCTAGATTCATTATTTGGTACCTTATATGTATAAAACACTCTTTTTATTTCAAATAGTATATTAAAATCTTCTTCTAAAGGTACTAATATCCCATTATTTTCTTTTTTATTTAAATTAAACTTATAACTACTTTTCATGTATTCTCCTTAGCTAAACTTAATACTTTTCTATTTTACTTTATTAATAAAGCAAATTTTGTCATATCTTGTAGCTATGAGTAATTTTTTACTTGTTTTTTGTATTTTCTTTTAATTGATTTTATTTTTTATATGATTTAGAAAAAAGGCATAAAGAAAGGCTAACATTCCGCTCCTGTTAGTCTTAACTTTACAATAAAAATTTATATAAAATTCGCTTTGCTCATATCACCAACGACTCTTTCCGTTGCTAAAAAAAGAATTGATAAATAAAAATAAAATTAAGAATTATATTTTAATCTTTAACAAGAATAATAAATTTAATACATGTATTTTATGTTTTTAATTTATAAATACCTTATATGTGAATTAATCTATTGTTATAATTAAAACTATATATCAAGTAAACTATTTTTTTTAAATAATCCCTTATAAATATTTTAATTTAAAGTAATTGTATTAAAGTTCTAAATTATCTATACTATTTATTTTATTATTCATGAAATATACTATATATAATTCAATGGTATATATTTTAGATAAAATGAAATACTTAATATGATATTTCTATTCTAATTCAGTTTTTATCTTTGAGTAAAATAGAAAAAAGACTAACACTTACTTCATATTAGTCTCTTCCTATGCAATAATATTTAACAATATCATGCAACTTTATTTAACTTATTCTTCATTATATTGGTTACGATATTAACTTCATCAACTTTTAAAACTATAACTAATACTCCATATGTAATAACTCCAATCCCTACAGATACAGCTAATGATATAGCTTCATTTAAAAATCCTATACCTAATATATTACTTATCATACTATATGTAAAATAAGTTATAAGCCCCATAATAGCTGATGATATAATAGACTTAACCGTAGTTTTTATTATCTTATCCTGTCCGAAATATCCAATCTTCTTCTTAAGGCTTCCAAATAATAAAAATATACATACTATAGCCGATATACTCGTAGCAAGAGCTAATCCTGCTAATTGCAAATAATTAACTAATATTATATTAAGTACTATATTCATCCCCATAGCAATCATACCATTTACCATAGGTGTTTTAGTATCCTGCAATGCATAAAATACTTTCCCTAATATATCTCTAAGTCCAAATGCTACCATACCGATTGAATACATTATAAGAGCTATAGATGTCATACTTGTTGCTCTAGAATCAAATTCTCCTCTTTCAAATAATAACTTTACAATAGGAGTAGCCAAAACCATAGCACCAACTGATATAGGTATAACTAATAGTATTACACTGTTAATACTTTGTACCATAGAACTTACAAACTTTTCATTATCATTTTCACTTGATAATTTTGATAACATTGGATATATAACAGCAGCAACAGATGTTATAAATAATGCCATTACAAATCCATTTAATTTATTTGCATAGTTAAGTGCAGATATACTTCCTTCTACTAGCGTAGATGCTAGTGTTCTATCTACCATAGTATTTATCTGATTAACTGCAACTCCTATTAACACAGGGAGTATTAGCCAAGACATCTTTTTTATATATTTATCTTTTATATTTACATATAGTTGATATTTATATCCACTTTTTATTGCGAATGGCAATTGAAATATAAATTCTATTGCTATACCAATTAATGTTCCCCATATCATTATATATGGATTATACTTAACGCTAAGTATTATAGCAGTTATTATTATTATATTTTTAGGTACACTTATAAGCCCTGGAATAGTAAAGTTATTCTTAATATGAAGATAAGCAGTCATAACATAACTTAATCCTGTAAATACTATTCCTATTATAGTTATTCTTGTAAAATTAATTGCCACATTAAGAGTTTCCCCTTCAAATCCCATAGCAAATATTTTTACTAATGGCTCTGTAAATATAAAACCTAGTATAGCTAGAAAAATACATACAGCTATTACTATGTTAAATACATTGTTGGTAAAACTTAATGCTTTCCTATCCCCTAAATCATTTTTCACTTCAAAATACATTGGTATAATAACTGTTCCTAATGTGGTTCCTATGACAGCAAATATAACTATCGGTATATTCATAGCTGTAATATACGCATCACTATACATAGATGCACCATATGTTGAAGCTAAAACTAATTCTCTTCCAAACCCAAGCACTTTAGCTATTATAGTAGCTATCATAAGTCCTATAGTTGATTTTGCTATATTACTCATTTTTATGTCTCCTAATATAAATTACTGTTAATTTATTTTTAATATTACTTTTTTACATAACCCAACGAATATTATACTTTTTAATTAATATAGGGTTACCTCCTAATATAACATTCTCTTGTTTTGCATAATTTCTATTTATAACTGAATTCGCGGCTATTACTGTATTGTTATCAATTTCAGAACCTTTAAGTATAGTGCATCTACATCCAATCCAAATATTATCTCCTATTATAATCTCTCTATCATTATTTACTTTTCTTTCAGAGTCTATATCTAATATACTATGTCTATCTGTATCTATAAATATGTTATCCCAAGATATTAAATTATTATTACCAAACTTAATTTTTTCTCTAGACCAAATTTGGCTATTTGCATTTATTACAAAATTATCACTAAATATTATTTTTCCTTTTTTTCGATCTATACAAATCTTACTACCACTTCCTATTGACGCTGATCCTTTAAACACAATAGTTCCATTAACGCTCCAAACTGTTCTTTGTTTTTATAGTCAAATATCCCGGGAGTTGAAAATCCTATTTTTATCATTCCGGTTTTAATATTACCATCTAATACAACTTTACCCTTAATTGTTTCTAGGAAAACTCTATGTGATACTGATACAGGTAATTTTATAGCTTTTTTAGTGGTAATTGCTTAAAATTAAAATATATAGTTTTTGGTATAGATAATATATAATCAATTATTTTATAAAGCTTTTTCATATTTTTATATCCTTTATATACTAAGCTATATCTGAATCATAAACAGACAGTTTATTTATTTTTTCATTATTATTTTGTTTTATTTTATTATGTACTAAACTTACTATATATCCAACTACACAAGATGTTACTATCGTAACTATAGAGTAACACCATGATGTAACTTCTGGATGATTATACTTTAAATTTATTACAATAAATGCTGATGCTATGAATCCTGAATAAGCTCCTATACTAGTTGCGTTTTTTACAAATACTCCTAGTACAAATATACCTGCTAATACCCCTAATACTAACCCCATAAAGCTGTTAAACCATTCATATGCTGATTTTATTTCACTATTAGCCATAACTATTGATACAGTTATTGTAACTATACCTACTCCAAGAGATATATATTTTGCAATTTTAGTCTGTTTTTCCAATGGCATATCTTTATTTATTGAACTTCGTATATCTAATGTCCAGCTTGTTGCAACTGAGTTGAGACCTGTTGATAAAGTTGATTGTGCTGCTGCATAAATAGCCGCTAATACAAGTCCTGATAATCCAACTGGTAGTTGATTAACTATATATGTTCCAAAAATTTGATCTTGTTGTGCATTTTGTAATAACTCTGGATTTTGGTTGTAGAATACAAATAATGCAGAACCTACTAAATATAGTACTGTAGCTGTTCCTATTGATAATACTCCATTTCCATATGTCATTTTCTTTAATTGTTTAATATCTGTTGTTGTTGTAAATCTTTGAACTACATCTTGACTCGATATATATGAAGAAAAAGTATTTATGCCTGATCCAACTAAAATTATAAATACACTACTATTTAATATATTAGGATCAAATAAAACTTCTGATTCTGATATAAATTTACCATTTTGTAAAGTTTTAAATACTTCACCTATTCCACCATCTATTGAAAATGCTAAGAATATTAGGGTAAATACTACTCCTGATATTAACACTACTCCTTGTATAAAATCTGTCCATAATACAGACTTTAATCCTCCACTATAAGAGTAAATTATTGCTATTATACCCATTACTATTATTAAAGCATTTACACTAATACCTATAAGGCTTGATAATACGATTGAAGGTAAATACATTATAATAGACATTCTACCTATTTGGTAAACTATAAACATTAAAGCTCCTAATATTCTAAGACCTTTATCATTGTATCTAACTTCTAAGTAATGATATGCTGTATCTATTCCTAACCTACTATATATAGGTAGGAAAAATTTTATTGTTAATGGAACTGCTATAAATATTCCTAATTGTGCAAACCATAATAACCAAGTCCCATTAAAAGAATTTCCTGCAATTGATAAGAAAGATATAGGGCTTAATAATGTTGCAAATATAGATACTGATGTTACCCACCATGGTATCGTCCCATCACCTTTAAAATATTCTTTTCCTTTTAAATTTTTTTTAGAAAATGCCATTCCCGCAAATAGTACTAATCCTAAATATGCAACTAATACTATCATATCAATAGTTGTAAATTTACTCATTTTTCTCTCCTATTCCAGAAGCCTAAAAAAGTACATAGGCTTTAATTATATAATATTTTTTTAAAAAAATCAACCATTCCTATCTATTTTTTAGCAAAATTTCTGCTATATGTACATCAAGCATTTCATCTATATCTACATCATAATTCTCATCCATTATATAGGTTAATTTATTATCATTTAAACTTGTTTCTAAATTTAAATTTTCATTTATTTTATTTATATATATAGCACCATTTACTTTATAAAACTCTGGGAAGTCTTGTCTTCTCACTGTACTTGATACATTTAATAAGTTTTTACAGTAACCATCTTCATCAATAGTCCTCATTAAAACTGGATGTTCTTTTACTTTTGAAATACTAACTAATGCTTCTTCATCTTTTTCTAATATAAGTTCTATAGCTTCATCTATATGGAATGCTTCCCTCATTGGTTGTGTTGGCTGTAATAAAACCATATAGTCATACTCTTCACCTAATTTTTTAACTTCATCTATGCAATGCATAACTGTATCTATTGTTTTTGATTTATCGGATGCCAAGTAACTTGGTCTAATAAATGGAACTTCTGCTCCATATTTTTTTGATACTGAAGCTATTTTCTGTCCATCAGTTGTCACTACTACTTTATCTATATACTTAGATTTAAGAGCAGCTTCTATGGAGTATGCTATTAATGGTTTACCATTTATACTGATAATATTTTTATCTTTAATTCCTTTACTTCCTGCTCTAGCTGGTATTATAGCTAGAAATTTCTTGTTGTATTTCATACTAATTCTCCCTTTTTTAAATTAAGTATAAGAAGTATAGCTATAAACTTCTTATACTTAAAGATTTAATCCATTTTTAACTTCTTTCTAAAAAGATTAATTACTATAAATGTTTTATTAACCTTTAATAAAATAATCATTAAACTATAATATATATCATCTCTATTAATTAGAAGTCCTAAAGTTACTACTTTACATATAATTTATTATTCTTAGGTCATATTTTCTTTATTAATTTATATAATTTTGATTTTATAATTCTTATATAAAGTGTACTTTTCTCTTATTTATTTTTACATAATACTAAAATCCTCTATTATCCCCTGTTCCCTTAATTTTTTAAATATTGATATTCTTGTATTTATTTTCACATTATATTTACATTCTAGTAAATTCGCATATGTTTTTATTTTTATATCATTTCTAATATAATGTGCATTTATTAATGTAGTCGAAGTATCGGATATAATTTCACTTATATTTTCATTAAATACTAATTCATCAGATGTTAGGTTTGAATCATTTATAATATATATATATTTATCATAGTTACTAAGTAACTTTTTTATATCTTTAGAATATTTTTC
>NZ_UWOT01000024.1:0-24874 GCF_900604535.1 Romboutsia sp. Marseille-P6047 | reverse complement strand
ATCTTTTCTGCTATCTGAATTATCATTAATTGCTAATACGTTTCCTATAAAGTTTTTTCTTATCTCTTCCATCTGCATCTCTTTTGTGTTAATTCCAAGAACATCTTCTACATGTGCTTGTAATGCTCTTTTACAATAAACCGCCATACTTCGTTCATCTAACTTTGCTAAGTTTTTGATATCTTGAGCAAGAGATATTGGTACTGGAATCTGTAGAGTTACTGTTTTTTTCTCCGACATTTTTTCACCTCTTTTTTAATGTAATTTTAATGTAAAATTAATGTAAAATTAACTTATTTATATAGTAATCTATAATGTATTTTAAGTCAATACTTATTTTAAAATTACATTAAAATTAATGTAATTTTAATGTAATTTAATTTATATTTACATTAAAACTACATTTAATATGCATTAAAAGTACAATTAAACTACATTTAATTTGCAATTATTTAACATTTTTTTAAATTAAAATAACTGTATTTTCTTTATATATCAGTTGAATACTATGTTTTTATAATTTTACATTTCAAAAATACAAATAAAAAAGCATCTCTATTTACAGAGATACTTTTTATTTATAACTATTATTATTTCTTTTTCTTTTTATTATATTGTTTAACAAGATTTTGATCTGCTTCTATATTTTTAGTAAGTCCTTCAATACTTTGTTCTATCATTTTACTTATAGCTACCTTTGTTTGTTCAGATATAGTTTTTAATTTATCCATTACATCTTCATCAAAGTATACAGAAACTGCTTCTCTTTTCGAACTTTTTCTAACTGTAATAAAATCCATTATATCTGCATCTGCACCTGGTAGAAGTCCATTTCCTAATTTTTCTTCATTAGTTGTTTTAGCAACTCTACTTTGTCCAGTAGTTGTTTCATCTGGTAGTTGTAAGTTATTTAATTTTCCCATATCAATACTCCTTTATAATATTTCTTTTTGTTTTAATTCTTCTATAAAAGATTCAAACTGTTGCTCTACTTTTTTATTACGGTATCTCTTATCTATATTTCTAAGATCTTCTTGTTCTAGTAATGCTCTTTTTATAACATCACTTTCATTTATAACTGTATCTAATAAAGAGTCTTCTAAGAATGCTCCTATATTTAGTGATTTATATATTTCTAATTGTTCATTAAAGTAATTAATAATACTTCTATTACCAGTTTTAAAACTATTTATTAAAGTTGCTTTTTTAGTACTATCTTCAATTTCAAGTTCATTTAAATCTTTCATGTATTCTTTATTGAACTTTTGTATACCTCTTAGCGAAGAAACGTCTCCATGTTCAATTAAAAAGATAATTGAGTCCATTAAGTATAGGAAGTTTCTATTAATCAATTCCATAGATGGTGATAAATCAACTATTATATAATCATATTGATTTAGTATATTTATATTTGATTTCATCCACCTAGCAACAACCATTTCCCTCGCCCTGAAGTTTGATATATCTTCAGACAATGTGCATATATCGATAGTTGAAGGTATAAGGTCAATATTTGGGTGTTTTTCATTTGCACCTTTTAATATTACATTTTCTGCTGGCTCTTGTTTTAATAATGCATCTGCAATAGTCTTATCCTTATGATTAACATCAAAGAAATATTCAGTTAAATTTGATTGAGAATCTGCATCTATAAAAAGAATTTTATTACCTTCTTGTGCAAGTCTAATACCTGTTAGAATATTTAATGCAGTTTTTCCAACGCCTCCCTTGATGTTGAAGTTCGCAATTAGTTTCATATAGTCCTCCAATTTCTAATTTATTTTTAATGTAAAATTAATGTAAAAACAAATTAGAAAGATTTATTTTTAATGTATTTTTATTATATACACAATTTAAAAATAAATCAAATTCAACATTTTCAATCTATTACATACTTTCACTCTTATACTTATCCATTATACTTTTAAATAACTTCTTATCACGTTCTGCAAGTATTGCGAAAACTTCAACTAGTTGAGATACCGAAACCTCATGTTGTATCGCTTTTACTTTAAGTGTTTTAATTAGTTTATCTTCTACACTAAGTGTTAGTTTACGTTTATTTGAACTAGACATTGTATATCTCTCCTTTTACCTATTTTATTAAGTTAATATACTTGATGTATTAGTTCTATACTTATAATTTAAATCCTTTATATTGCTTATATAATCCATTTAATTTATATAGTTTATTTATACGTATAGTTAAAGTAGTTTAATTCAACCATCTAATCCACCTGGTAGTAGTATATAAAAAGACCTCCTTAACTTAGGAGGTCTATATCTTATTTTTTAGTTGTTGCTAATCCAACTAATTCAGTATATTTAGTCATTAAATCTTCATACATTTTTTCAAATTTATCTCTTTCATCTATAGCTGCATTTAATTTACCTTCTGCAGTAGTTAGTTTATCTTGAAGTCCAGGTACTTTTTTCGCTTCTACTTCTAACTTTCCATTCATTTCATTTTTAACTTTAAGGTCTACCTGTAAGTCTGCTATTTGCTTTTTAAGTTCTTCCTGTTCTTCTTTGTGAGATTTTATTAATCCTTCTAAAACCTGTTGTTTTTCATTTTCAGCATCTTTCTTAACTTTATTTATATCAGTTTCATATTTTTTATTGGCAGTTTGTAAGGCATTCTCTTGTTCTTTTATAATACCTTCATTTTTTAGCTTAATATCTTCTAGGTTTTTATTTTTTACTTCAAGATTATTTCTTTCACTTTCAAGCTCACCTATTCTAGTTTCCTGAGTTTTTACTACTTCATCTAACTTAGTTTTTTCTTCTCTAAGATTATTAACCTGTAAACTTAATGAGTTATTTTTAGAGTGTAATTCTTCTATTTTTGCATCTTTTTCTTTTCTAAGCCCTTCCATTAATAATTGGTTATTATTAATTTGTTCATTAAATTGCACTTGATATTCTTTTAGTTGTTGATCCTTTTCAGCTATTCTTGTTTTATAGCTCTCTTCTTTTAAAGAAATTTCGTATGCTTTTTGGTCACTCTCAACTCTTTTAGCTTGTTCATCATTTAATTGATTAACTAATTTATCAACTTCTGTTTTATGAGATAGTAATAAATCATTTAACTTATTAGTCACTGTCGTAAGTTCTTCTTGTTTTTTTGATAACTCTGCTTCTATAGTTTCAAGCTTTGTTGTTATATCTTCATTCATTTCTTCAAGAGTATTTTTCTCATCTATAACTTTATTATGTCTACCATGTAGTTCTTCATATCTTCTTTTTATTTCTTCATTTATAAGTTTAACCTGTTCTAATTCATCTTCAATTATAACTAATTCTATTAACTTTTCTTCTAAAATCTTCACTTTTTCTTCTTGTTTTTCTACAGCTGTATCAACATAGAAGTATGTATAGTTCTCTATATGATCTATTGTCGTACATATACTATCAACGTACTGTTTTAATTGTCCTTTATACTTCTGTATTTCTGTCTTTTTAAATTGTTCATCTACCATTCGCTCTAGCTCATTTTTTCTTCCCATTATATCTGCATATAATTTATGGTAAACAACTTCACCATTTCCATTTTGAAGCATCTGTCTTACTTGAGCAACAGTTAACTTAACAGGTATTAATTCATTATCAGGCTTACCTTCTAGTGCTTTTAATTTATTTTCTAATTTAATATTTTCAGTCATATTATCCTCCTTGGATTAAGTAACTTAAAGTTACTTTTTATTTTTTTGTATTTTTCAATGTTTTTTTAAACTTTTTATTAGGTAACTTTTAGTTACCATAGTTAAATGTGTATTTTTCAACGTTTTTATTAGGTAACTTAAAGTTACCTATATTTTACTACTTTTATTTTATACTGTCAACTTTATTTATTTTCAATAAAAAACTCATAGAAATATATAAATCATTAGTTAATTTATACTTTTCTATGAGTTTTTCTTTTTTATAGTATTTTTACATCATTTTCAATGTAGCTGTTGTTAAAGTCTGCATCCTCATCTCAGGTTTTAACCTTTCCGCCTGTTCTACAATAACCGCATTGTCTTTATCTACCGCTATTATTCCACATTGTTTGAACTTAGTTTCTCTAGCATAATCAACTAATTCTAAAGGTATAGCCAACCAAATAAAATCAACAAATTCAGCATATTCACTGTATTTTTTATCATTAATAAGATCGGACTTTGAAACTTTAATCTCAACGCCATGTATATTAACTTCATGTTTTTGGAACTGATCCTTTGTTAGATTTTCAATCGTAAGTAAATCTATTCTTCTACTCTTTCTGCTTGTACCTGTAAAAACTCTAAACTCCGTAAAGACTTTTGACTTTTCATTTATTCTTGTATCTGCTTCACTTCTATTTCTATATCCTTTAAATCCTGTAGTAGCTGTAGCTGTTTTACCTAACCATTGCAACTGACTTAATGTTGTTATTATGTTTGCAGCTGTAATCTTATCTTGTACTTCATCCAAATCTATTTTATCTTTTGTATTATTTGTTTCATCACTATTAGAAACTGCTCTTTGTATTTGTTCTTTTGTTCTAAAATCAGCCTCCTGGGGTCTAATTGCATTATAAGCTGTAACAAGATCCTTTCTTTTAATTTCATTATTCATAACTTTATCAATTAGATCATCTGCCAATTCAGGTGCGTGTTTATTTATCTTATCTAAAATAACCAAAGAATCTGCAGAAATATTTGTATCCTCTATATTTTTAACCTCGATACCTTCTTCTTTTTTTCTTTTAGCATATGAGTTATATATTTCACCCGCACGAAACCTATTCCAGATTATAGATTCATGAGTTTTTGTTTTTATAGATAAATCTTTTACCCATTGAGTAAATGATTTTTTATCAGCCACTCTCCATAGATCCTTCTCCTTTACTTTCTTTATAAGTAAGTAAAACCTAACCCAGTTTTTCTTGTCTACGTCTACTACGTTTTTAATCTCTTGTTCTATAGCTTGAAGTTCTTCAAGTTCTCTAGTTATAGTAATCTGTTGTTCTTTCATCTTTAGTTCTCCCTTAATAATATAATAAAGTATAAAAGTACTATATAATTTATATAGTACTTTTCAATAAAAATATTGTCAAATTTATTTTTAACTAGAAAATATAAAAAAACTGGATATATTAATTAAGCTTATCCAGTATTTTTATATTCTGTATGGTAGTTTTGTATTATAAGAAGTATAAAAGCCTTCTCTATATGCTTTAAATCGCTTAGAGTTATTATTAAATTATATCTATTTCTATAACTTTACTTCTAAGATTCACCATTATATTTATTCAGGAATATATTGATTATTAACTACTTTAAAGTAAACCCTTTCGTCTTTTGATCTTGTTCCCATCTGATTTGATAGATAATAACCATCCTTGTTTATCAAAAACACTTTATATCCTCTGTATGTTTCTTCTTTTACATTAGATTCAGCATCCAGGAATTTTAGTATCTTTTTTGTTTTCTTATCTACCTCAGCAACCCACGCTTTTCCAGTACCTTTACCAGAATCGTAGTATAATTCAAGCATAACAGGTTCTTTCTTTGTTTTAGTTAGTTCTAATATTCTATCTTCAATATCATCTTTTAATTTTAAAAGTTCTTCCAAACTAAGTTTTTCTAAGTATTCCTTATTCATAAAACCCTCCCTAAATAACTCTAATGTTACATAGGTTAACAACTATATAACTATATGAAAGTATCTCCGTTTTCTTTAAATTTAAACACTAGATCGAGTAAATACAATATAGAATAAAAAAATACTGCATAATGGACCAAGCCTCTATACAGTATCTTTATAACTTATATGGTAGTTTAGTATTATTTAAAGCACAAAAGGCTTCTCTATATGCTTCAAATCGCTTATAGCTATATTATCTGCTCCTTGACATTTCAACTATACGTTCAAAGTCTATGTCTTCATTTATATCTGGAGTATAGTTCCAATGCTTCGTTCTTTCTTGTATGTCTTTTGCTCTTTTATGCTTTTCAGTATATTTATAGTAATCTTCTATAGTTTTTACATTATGCTTTTTCATATCTTTTAATGTAGTTAGTAAGTACTTGTCCTTGATTTTAATATAATCGTTATTTGAAATATTCTCTAATATATACTCAAGAAGTTCTATATCTACTTCACCTTCATATAACTTTAATTCTTTTTTAATAGATGAGTTTAATTTAAACTTTTGTTCACATATATCTATAATTGTATTGCATTTCGTTTCCTTATTTGTATCATCTTCACTTACACATTCATTTATATTTACACATTTATTAGTATCAACATTAGTATTAATGTTAGTAGCATAATTATATCTATATACAGTTTTAGTATTTTTTGATGTACTTTTCTTCTCGATAGTTAATATATTAAGCTTTATGAATTTATCTATTAACCTCTGAGCCTTTGACTTGCTTACATTTAGCAGTTCAGCTATATCACTTAATGCAAGTTCTATTAGACCTTCATTGGACTGTTTGATTATAAAGTACTCTAACTTAACTTCTTCTATCTCTTTATTTAAATTAAACATTAATTGGTCCTCCTAGAGCTGATTTTGAAAGATAGAGGGATGGATAGATAGAATAGTATATAGATAAAGAAGTAATGAATCTAAAAACTAGGAGAGAATATATATTTCATATATATTCCCATATATACGTGCCATTTCGTGAGACCTTATACTTGAAAAAGGAATTAAATATAATGTTAACTCCATTATAAAAAATTGCGAAGAGAATATATACTTCGTATATATTCCCATATATACGTGCTATTTCGTGACACCCTATTTTTTTACTTATCACTCCAGTTTTTCATTACCCAATCTTGTTCCCATGACGCTGCTCTATTCCAATGTCTCTTTACGGTACTCTTACTTAATCCTGATGCTTCAGATACTTTAACTTGTGTAAGTCCTTCAGCTTTTAGTTTTTGGACTTTATCTATATTTTTTTGTGTATCCCGATCCCTCTCAGTTAATCCATTTTCATCACGTCTTTCCTCTTTACGCTTTTCAGCATTCTTTTTATTTCTAACCTTTTCTCTAGCTTTAACAACTTCAGGTATTGCAATAGTTTTTAAATTCCATTGTATATCTTCATGCAAGTCTAGCCACAAAACTATTTTAGGTGTACTAAATTTATAATTTTTCTTAGTTAGTATATTCATCTTAGAACGCATTTGGCGAGGTTTATAAGGCTTTATAAAGCCTTCATTAAACGTTGTTGTTTCTTCATATGCTATATCAAAGAATTCTTTTTTTAAATCCTTTGTTAGCTCTATATCCTCGAATTTTATATCATTTTTAAGTTCAGTATCTATATAGTTATGTATTAACTGCTGTATTGTAAAATTGCAATACAGAAAGCACATTTGTTCTTCATGTCCTTCGCAATGCTCTGAATAGGACTGTTGCAGTTTTATTAAGTCATTCTTTCTATCCTCTAGCATTATATATGTTTTTCTAGCTTGTCCTGCAGTCTTTGCCATACCTAAATGCATTACTTTTTGAGGAGCATTTTTTTCTCTACTATAAGGCTTTATTTTATCAAAAATTACTTGTAATTCTCTAAGTTCTTGTAATTTTTTATCTACTATTAAAAATTTTACTCTATTAAAATTTTTAGAGTTATAAGATTTATTTACTCTTGTACTAGTTGTTAGACTTAGTGTATCTAGTTTTAACTTTTTATTTTTTAACTTTTTATTCCCATTTACAACTAAATACTCTCTTATCTCATTTGCGAAGCAATCTTGCATATTGCTAACTAATTTCCTAGACTTTTCTGTAGCTGGAACGGGGTATTTAAATTTTATAATTAAATGTAGTCCTGCTCCGCTATAAACAACAGCATTTACACGTGGAATTACTTCACCGATTATTTTTTCCTCTTTAAGAAACTCATATACTTCATAAGCTTCCATATTATTAAAAAAACTATTTTGTATGTCTATATCTATCATCATTCCTACAAGTAATTTTATATTATCAGTTGTCATAAGCCTTTTTCTTTTATCGTCTTCTTCTCTTAAATCTCCATATAGATTTAGTGAATGATAAAAATCAATGATATCCGGCTTTTGTGTAACAAACGGATTTGCTCTTTCTCCATGTAAATACCAATCAACTTTTTCTTTCTTTAATAGTTTATCTAGTCTAACCATTTCGCTACTGGTTCCATGACCTAGATACTCGTATTTATTCATCATTTTAACATAGTATTGATTTTTATCAGGAACGTTTCTATATAAAAAATTAAATTGTTCTAAAAAATCATCTGTTGTTATGTATTCAGTTGTATATATTTCGTGTATTATTTGTGATGGATTTTTTGCTAGGTTCATTGTCTCCTCCAATTTTTTATACAAAAAAGACTAATGCTCCATTACCATATCTATATCTATATCTATATCTATATCTATATCTATATCTATATCTATATCGAAATTTGTAGAATTTTGTCGAAACTTTCTTTCTTAAAGTTACTCTATATACTTGCAGATATACATTAATTTTGTTATTATCTTATTATATTTAAAAAAAGTATGTACACAAAAGTAATGAATTTGGTAATCAAGCTTTTGTTAAAGGAACTGGTCGGCAAACTGAGTTCCTTTTTTTTATCTTTTTTTGCATTATTTTATTTTTATTAGTATTTTAATAGTATATTTAATATAATATTAAGTCAATTATAATGTTTTCTTGATTTGAAATTAATTATATTAAAAAAGCCTAAACTCGATACGAGAATAGGCATAAAGTTCATATATGTAAAAATGTCTGTAAAATAGAACATTTTTTACTCTTAACTCTTGCATTAATCATATATTTTTGGTAATATTAATATATAAATTAATTAGAAATTAAGAGCTTTAACATTTACTAACTCTTGCAACTGTTCCCGCAGTTGATAAGTTTAATACTTAGTTGGTTTCCCGACCAATTAAGTAAGTACTTTGTTAAGGCTTTTATTATGTTTTAATAAGTTAATTTTATATCTATAGGTACAAAAAGTCAATATTAAAATATTTTTGTAAAAACAGGTCTAAAATATAACTCTGGGCATTATGTTAGTATTAATACTAACATATTCCCCAGTTTTTAATTATTTATTTTATCTTCATATTCTTTTTTCATTTCATAGAATCTACTTTTCTTTACTCCAAGTATTTTCATTACTTCCGTAGCTTTTAAATCCCCTTTTTGCATTAACTCGTAGTATCCTCCAAATTCTTTTGGTAACGGCTTTTTAGGTCTTCCTACCACCTTACCATTCTTACCTATTAACTTACCTTCAGAATTCTTAGAAAGGGCGTTATATCCTTGCCTTTGTCTTTCTTTTCGCTTCTCTGTTTCCTTTTGAGCAACATAACTTAATGTAGCTATAAATTGATCTCTTATAAGCTTATTAGTAGCTTCATCAGTGGTTTCTATAAGGGGTATATCCATAAATTTAATATTAACTCCATAACTTTCTATCTCCACTATGTTCTTTTTTATTTCATCATAATCTCTACCAAAACGGTCAAGTTCATGTACATATAATACATCTCCTTTCGATCCGTCTAAGTTTCTAGCTTTTAATATTTCTTTTAACTTTATAAAACCAGTTCGATTAAAACTTGTACCGCTTTGCTCATCTATAAATAAATCCTCACCTTCAGTTGTTATTCCTAACTTTCTAGCTTCAACTAACTGGCGACCTAAGTTCTGTGAGCTGGATGAAATTCTTGCGTAGAAAAAGTCCATTTTAATCCCTCCAATAAATTATATATAATTTATTATACCATTTTTTCCACCAAAAGTATATGTAATTCAACGGAATTTTTAATTTATATTTATTATTTAAAATTCTATTTATAAAACATTGAAATCTAAGCATTTATTATATTTTTTATAATCTTCATCATTTTTTACAATTCCATTTATTTTCTTCCACTCCTAGTATACTTTTATGGAATATGTTTGTATAAAAAAAGTTAAGAGAAATTTTATATTTTCTCTTAACTTTTTTTATCAGGTAATGAACTTGATTCTACTACCTTCAAATGATTTCTTATTTCATTTTCTAAATTATCATGTATTAACGCTTCTGGTACATTTATTGTTAATATACCATTTTCTACACTATCTATTTCTAATTTCTTATCATCTGCTGCTATTATTTCTGCTTCATCTGCTGCATTTTTTCCAAAGGCTTTAGTTGTATCAAATAATGCTAGAGCCTTATTTGAATATACAAAATTATACTTAGTATAACCATTCGCTTTTATATATCTTTGAACTTGCATATCATGTATTATTGATATTTTTTTATCTGTAAAGTTACGTCTCTCATATTCTGTATATTCATTTAATAATTTATATTGTTCTAATATCACTTCATCTTTTATTAAACCAAGATTATCTTTATATATTTTTTGTATTATTTTTTTCATTTTTATAGCATCTTTAATTACTTTATATTGATAAACTAATGTTCTCACTGTAGATGCTTTAGATAAAACAATTTCTTTATTCATTATCTTATTTGCAATTTCATCAGTCACAGGAGTATTAAATTTATATCTTTTTGCTTTTTCTTTTAAATACTTTTTCGATTCTTCTAATATCGTATTTCTATCTAAATCGATACCTTCCATATTTAATTTTACTGTTTTCTCTTCTACATTAAATAGGTGATTTTTGATAAACTCTTTTACATCTTCTCTATAAAAAAATATACTTTTTTGATCTAATTTATATATTTCTAGTATATTGAACTTATTGAAATTAAGGATATTTTCTTCTGTTTCAAATTTTTTAATATTTATATGTTCAATTTCTTGTTTAAGTTTTCTAGTTACGTAATCAGTCGTGCTGTCCAGTATTATAGCTATATCTTCAGTTGTGATATCATATCCGTTATGTATTGCAAAATGGACTAGATCATCTTCTTTTTGAGTTATTTCTGCTTCCATTTCTTCTATTGCTTTCAAGTTTAGTAGTCTATCTTTTTCTATTTGTTTTATTTCTTTTATATTATTAGATTTATCTTTCTTTAATTCTTTATATGCTTTATTAAGATCCTCTTCTTTTAACTTTAATTTTATTAAGTTATTTTTAATTTCATCAATTTCTATTTTTTCTAATTTAACTTTATCTTTTATATTCATGTTAACCTCCATTGGTATATGTTAGTATTAATACTAACATATGCACCTGCTTTAGTCAAAAAATATTAAAACTAAAAATTAATTAAAAATGCACATTTAATTAAATAATGTGCATTTTTCTATTTATACTATTATAGTTTTATATAAATTAAGTAAGTTGCTGCTAAATCAAATCTTGCATCATGATAGTTGTTACATTCATTAAATTGACTTATTGCTAATTCTTTAATAGTTGAATCAGATATAGCTAAAAATTCTGTAACCTCTTCTAATTTAGGCCATTTATAGCCATAGTAATGAGGTATTTGAAGTATATCTGTATAGAAATTCATAGTACAGCATCCTCCACTTATATTAGGTACTTTATTTATAGACTTCTCTAATTCATAAAATAAAAATTCTTCATCAAAATCTAAATTGTGACCTACTATATATGAATTTTCAAAATCATTATATATAATATCTGCATAGTCTTTAAATGTATAAAATTGACTTCGTTCAGCTAAAGTAACCTCAGATAAACCATGAACATTAAATGCTGATGAAGATACTTTATCTACGTTAAAAAACATATTTCTTGCAAGTTTTATCCCATCTTTAAGGTTATCTCTATCTAATATAAAATAACTTAGCTGACAAATTTGCCCTGGTGATAAATCTGTAGTTTCAGTATCAAATATAATTATTTTATTTTTTATATCTTCTATAGCCTTGCTTTTTTCTTTTTCAATAGATATAAGATCTTCTCGTATAACTTGTATATCCATTAATGAAATTAATTTTGTAACTTCATCGGTATTCTTACTAAGCTTAGTTAATGGGATAAATGTTATTGATAACTTCATCTTAGACTTTTCATGTGATATTGTTGCTTTCATAGTGTTATATGCTATTAGTTTATAATCCTTATTCCAGCATAAAGTTTTAGATTTGCTTTTAAATATACATTCATTTTTTACCAGATTCATTATAGCATTTTTTAAATCCTCAACGTTATTATGATAATGTATGTATTTATTTGATTTGAATATTTTATTAATTAGTCTATTATTTTTTGATTCTATTTTTGCTATAGATTTATCTAACTTAGATAAATCTCGTTCTTCTTTCTGCTTTATTTTTCTATTCATCATTGCTTTCTCTTTACTTACTTTATCTATTGCTGTAAGAGACTTAACAACGTACTCTGTACCTATCTTACTTAGCACAAATTCTATATCGTACATAGGTACATCAACATAATTTCTTCGCATTTTACATTCAAAGTAATAATTTATAGGAAGCCTATTATGCTTTTGTAATTTTAAACGTTCATATTTGCTTATATTTAATAAATCCTCAACCGTACTTGGACCTATACCAAAGTATTTTTTATGGTCTTTATATAATTCATAGTATATAGTGGTTTTCTTTTTTGATATTTTATTATTAATATGTGCTATTAAATCATCTTTACTGATTTCTGTATTTATATCTATATTTAAACGTTCAAGCGTTTCTAGTATATCTTTCTTGCCTAAAACGAATAATTTATCTTTTATTAAATCTGTTATTTTTTTCTTAATTTCACCTTTAGTTAATTTTTTATTCATCTATGTTATACCTCCTTTTTAAGATAGTATACCAGGATTATTTTTTTTGAAAAGTATTGCCATTTATTAATAAAAAATATATAAATATATTTTTTATTAAATTTTTTTACGCTCTAGATAAGTTGTATTAAACACCCTAATAAAAAAGGTGATAAATATTGATATAATCAGTATCTACCACCTTTTTATTGTTCCTTGTGCAACAGTAAAATTTATAGTTTTAGTAATATATTTTAAACCTTTTATCTTGTTCATCATAAATAAAATATTTATTGGTCTTATTAAATAGCCTTTCATAGTATACATCTAGGTTGCTCCGTTTAGTTGTAATTTCACTTCTATCTGGAAATACTTGATGCTCTATCGAGTAATAATTATTATTAAAAACTCTATACTCATTCAATATTGCCTTTTCAATAGCAGCTACATTTAGACATGTTGTTGAGTATATCTGTAAGATAAACTTCAAATCTATATTATTAGTCTTAAATTTTCTATAATTAAGATCCTTTAATAGTTCAAATGATGCTAATAAAGTATCTATATGGCTTGGAATCTGCTTCGGTGTTGTATCTTTAAATACATAATTTACATAAATTAATGCTGTTGAATTATTCTCTATTTTAATTTTATTTATTATAAATTTATTAAGAAATACTTGAGGGTTATATCCTTTCATTACCAGGTCTGAATACATTAAGTCATAGTATGCTCTATCTTTATTTATCACATTATTATTCTTATCTAGAATACCTTTTGAGAATTTTTTATCTCTTGTTAACCTTACACCAGCAAGTAAATATTTTTTTATATTCTCAGTTTCTTTTAAATCTGATTCTTTTCTTAATTTATATTCAATTGCTCTTAGATTGGCATTATCTAGTTTAGTAGAAGATGCAGATATTTCTCTATTGGTACTACCTAACAAATTAAATGCTCTATTTTTTAATTTTAATAAAGTATTTTGCCCACGAGGTAATTTTTCAATGAGTTCTTTATATATTTCATCTGCTTTACCTGCACTTTTGTATCTATCATCTTCTTTATCTAAAATAGTTATTTTATCATTTATCTTTACAACTCTTCTTTCTAGGTACTCATTTGCAAATCTTCTACTTGTACGCTCTGATAAACCTGTGAAAAATTCTAGTTGCGTGTGATTTATCATATGACACCTTTCCAGTAAATCAAAAACCACTTGATACCTTTTTATAAATTTCATTTGCATTTCTTCTTTTTCTTTATCACTTAGATGTTTTATCTTATTAGAACTCACGATACTCACCTCCGATCACGTATTTAGCATAGTTTTTTTTATTTCTAATTTGATGTTCTCTATAATTATCTGTTACTACTTCATAGCAATATAGTTTATTATCATTATCTCTATATAAAAAATCACAAACTGATATTGATCCTATTTTATTTTTCTCCTTTTTGGTTTGTGCTTTTTCTTTTAATATATCTAACTTTTCCTTTGCATCATCTATCGTTGCTGAGTATAGTTGCTTTTGTTGATTTTCATTTATTATACTATTTAAACTTATATTTTCTTTAGTTACCAATTTATTTAGTAACTGTTCCCCCTTCAACGTATGCTCATAACCATTTAGGTGCTGGCAAAATGCTCCCCATCCACGTTTTGCTGCATAGGCTCTGCCTTCCTTACTCAAACTGAATAAATATTTCTTTTCAACTTTATTTGTTTTTGGATTTTCAACTTCTTCCGTATGAATTTTTATATGTTTTAATTTTTTAAAACGTCTAAATCTCTTTGTAGTATAGCCTTTTTCATCTATCATGAATTGATAAGATATCGCACCGTTCAAATATGCCATGTGGAGAATTTCTTCATCCGCTTCAGTTGGTTCAAGAGTAGTATCAATATTTTGTTTAACAATTTTATCTTTATTTCTAACTCTACTTGTCATAGTATAATCCCCCCCTTTATTAAGAATAGATAGTATTAATTAGTAGTCCCGCCTCCATTAATCCTTTTGCTAAGCTTTTTCTAAAAGCGTAGTTTCCGCCTGGGATCATTTTTTTTGCCAAGCTTTTTTTTCTAAAAAAAGCGTAATTGCCTCCTGTGATCCTGCCTCCCTGGGTCTTGGCTCCCTGGGTCTTGGCTCCCTGGGTCTTGGCTCATTTGGTCTTGGCTCCAAATGTGACGTAAGGTGCATTTGGAGTAAATGATTTTTTATAAATAAAAGTATAAATTTAAAAAATAAATTTCGGATACCTGATAACCCAAAAAACCTTTATATGAAACGATGCAGTTGATTGAATTTTTGATTTAAGATTGCCCCCTTAGAAAATGCACACTAAGTACCGCAGGTACGTGTGTAGCATTTTTTTTGGGGGCAATTTAAATCTAAAATTCTCGATGGCGTAGGGGGCCCCGCGAGGCTAGGAAATGCTAACTTTGTTAATTTTAGTTTGTTTTATATTTTTCCCAAAAATATAAAGTAAACTAAAATTCAAAGTTCAGCATTTACCCGAAGTGGGGGGGTCCCTACGCCACGCCTTGATATAACGCAGTTATATCAAGGCGTCGAATTTTGAAATTGGCTACCTGGGGGGTACTCCCTGACGGCCAAAAAATTCTACTATATAATACATATTTGGTAGTATATTTATAACTATTTATTAAAAAATTTATCAATATATTAGTATTAGATATAAATTAAGTATTAATTTATATCTGGTGCATAGCTATGTCGTTGTTGCTGTCAGCTGTAGCTCCTGTATTTTAACAATAGGCTATGTTTTAAATGAGTGTTGAAAATGATACAATATAATTAACTTCGCAATTGTTATATAATGTGAACTAACTATAAAAATGACTTTCAATATAACTTAACATATTCAATTAAAACTATAATTTTAAAATGAACTTTTTTTAGATTTATGTGTCTTAATAGTATATAGCAAAATAGTAAGTTAAAAAATGGGATGAGGTGTTTATTAGTTTTGGAGGATAAAGAGCTTTTAGATAAAGCGAGGCAGGGAAATAAATATTGTTTAAATTTATTACTGCAAAATAACTATCAAATGCTCTATGGATTTTTAATAAAATTGACAGGAGATAAAGATTTGGCAGAAGATTTAGTGCAAGACACTTTGTTAAAAGCCTCTCTAAATATAACTAAGTTTAGAGGCGATAGCAAATTTTCAAGTTATTTAATTACAATAGGCATAAATACTTATAAGAATTATCTTAGAAAAAATAAGGTAAGAACAGAAAATTATAATTTTGAATTTAAAGTTAGTCATTATGGAGAAGAAGATTTGATAAATCATATTAGGTTCAAAGAAGCATTAAATCATTTAAATAATATGCCTTATGAAAAACGAATATCATTTATTTTGAAACATTATTATGGTTATTCAATAGAAGAAATATCAGAAATACTTAAAGTATCTAGTGGTACTACAAAATCTAGAATTCATAATACTATTAAAAAACTAAGAGAAATATTAAGCTAAAAGGAGGTTATAAATTGGATTATTTAAAAGATGATAATTTAAAAGCAATAGATTATATAAAAGAAATAGATACTTTAGCTATAGTTGAAAAAGCATCTAAAATAAAGGAAAAAAGAAAAAATAAACTACTAGTTATTTGTTTTGCATTAATGATAATTACATCAGTTTTAGGTCAAGGTTTATTTGTGATTTTATTTGGAGCAAATAATTTAGTGAAATTTGGAATGAAAATATATATTTTCGTATTGTTAGTATTATCAGTAGTTTTAATAGAAAAGAGAGAGGGGAATTTATGTTAATAGGTAGTAAGCAAATTATGATTATGTTTATTGTGTTTTTTTTAATAATAGTATTTACAATAGGTCAAGTTGTATGGATATATCTAGATAGTAAAAAAAGAGAAGATAAGTGGGGAATACTATGGGCTATATTAGCACTAACACCAACTTTTTTACCTATATTACTGCCATTACCGTTAATAGCTTATTTATTAGTAACAAGAGCATTTTCATCAAAATGTCCTAACTGCAAAGTTAAAATATACAGTAGTTTTTCTTCTTGCCCAAATTGTGGAGTGAAGTTAAAGGAAAAGTGTAAAACTTGTGGTAGCCCATTGAAAGATGAATGGAAATACTGTCCATACTGTAATGATAAAATAGAGGGAGAGTAATTATGAAAATAATAAAAAATAATAAGAAAGTTTTTGCTTGTATAATTATATTATCGGCTCTAATTGCAATTATACCAACATCATTAATATATATATTCTCTCAAATGTCTATAGGTATTGAAGAACAAGATAGTCCTAAAGTAATTGAGGAAAAGATTGATGTATATTTTAATGATGGAGGATTTGAAAAAGATATAGAAAATGCTCTTAGAAAAAAGCCTACTGGTGATTTTAATATATATAAATATTCATCAGGAAGTGATGAAAGTCTTGAAATAGAGAAACAGATGAATATAATTTGTCCAGAATTAATGGAAATAAGTAGATTGAAATTAGCTAAACCGTATAATATAAAATTATATTCAGATTTTTATGAAGGAGATAAAAAAGTAAGTACAGAAGAACTATTGTCAAAAGATATTTTAGGAACACCTAAGCTACAAATAATTTATGAAGATACTTTTATGGGTGGAGGAAGTAAAAGAGATATGGCAATACATCTTGTTCAAAATAATAAAATCCTAGAAAGTACAAAATATTACTGTCCTACAAATTATAATGAAGCAGCATTTGCTCAAGATATAGATTTAAATGTAAATGAAGACATTCCAATTATTGTATTTACAAGGGGAATAAAAGTAAATGGAAAATATAAAACTTACTCACCAAAGCTTAATAAAAGTAAAGATAAAATCGAAAAATCTATTCAAAAGAATTTAAATAAAAATGAAAAAATGGTTGTCTTAAGATTAGAAATAAAAGAATAAAAAATGGGTAAATTCATAATTTGGATTTACCCATTTTTTATTTAGGCTATGTTAGCCCTCTCCGTTACACCTCCAAAGGAGCACGTTTTACTTTAATTGTTCTAAAGCCTTATATTTTTTAAGCTCTTTCATAAGTTCTTTCTCTATTTCTTTATCTAAATATCTCCTTGGAATTATATGAGCTACAAATCCACTTATATATAAGGATCATATCTTCGTAAACTTTTACATCTTTTATACTTTCTAACGATACTGTTTCTGATATAGAATCCCCTTTTACTACTATTGTCCCATCAATAATTTCTAAAGTCTTACTTCCAAATATTGATGAATTATCTCCTTAACTTATGAGTTTATCAGTTTCTTTAGCTACTAATTTTTTGTATTGCTTAGGATATGTTAAAATCCAAATGACTAAAAAAACTATCGCTACTATAATCCAATATATACTCGGTTGATTAAATATCCCCGTTCCTGTAAAGTAGATTGGTATAGAAAGTATTATGGGTACAGCATATCTAAGTATGTTAAATGTACTTTTCTGTGATTTCGAGTTTTCTAAATGATGTAAATTGAAGCTTATATAGTCATCTTTTGTTATTTTAAAGTCGATTTTCATTTGTGCCGTCCCCTTATTATTAAAAACTTTATTTACATTATATTACAAATTTCAAGCACTTACAATTAAGCATAGTAACATGAAAAAAGGAAGGGTCTTCATCTTCTTCAGACGACCCTTCCTTTACTTTTAGGCTTTGAATGTCTTATATTTAAATCCTACATATAAAAATTTAACTTATCTATTTAAATTTAATCTCTAATTGCGTTTAGTTTATGAAGCAAATACTCTTTTTTATTCAATGGATCATACGTTGTTTTTTTGCGTGCTTTTGAAAATTCAGCTGAAGCTTCCTTATACCCATAAAATTTTGTCACAAACATTCCTCTACCTTCTGTATATGAAGCTATTTTCATTTTATATTCTTTTGAATTTTCTACTGGAATTAATCCCTTTATTGAGAATTCATCCCCTATAACAATAGGATTATCAAAGGTTGCCCTCATAGTTTCTAAATCCCATACCGCTTTGCTTAAAGCATTTTGAGGAATCTTTAACTCAAACTCATGTAATGGCTCTAATAAAACAGTTTGTGCTTTATATAATGCTTCCATGAATACCATAGGTGTCACATTTCTAAAATCTGCTGGAGTGCTGGCTGGACTAAAAAATTCACCACAGCTAAGAGTGACTTTTACATCTGTAACCTCCCATCCAAATAATCCTTGTTTACTTGTCTTAATAACTGCTTCTTCAATTGCATTTTGAAAAGATTTTGGCAATGACCCTACTGAAACATTAGAAATATACCTAAGACCTTCGCCTCTCCCTGCTGGTTCTATTTCTAAGCCTACTGTCGCCCAAAATGGATTTAAGTCTTCCTGCATATGCATTATTGACGCTCCAAAACCTTTAGGTGTTTCCTTATAGATAGTCTCAATATTCGAAAACTCTACTTTTATTCCATATAAATCATCTAACATGGAACTTAGTATTTCCATTTGAACTTCACCGAATAAGTTGACATAAATTTCTTTATCTATGTCATTCATCTCTAATTCTAGTAGTGGATCTTCCTCTGCAAGTAATGTTAATGCTTTAAATAGCTCTGGATTTTTTTCTTTATCAATTGCAGAAATTGTTGTTTTTAATGCTGGTTTAGCTATAGATATATTTTTAATTTTATCATTTGAAATTCCAATAACATCTCCCACTTGGAAACTTGTAAGTCCATATAAAATACCTATATCCCCTGCTTCTATCCTCTGTGCTTCAACAACTCCCCCATTTTCTAACCTATTAATTTTCTTTACTTTTTCTGCTATCTCCTTATTAGGTACTTGAATTTTATCTCTTACAGATATTTTTCCTCCAAATAATCTTACATAAACCTTCTTTTCATTTTTACTTGTTCTTTCGATTTTAAATACTACTCCAGATAAATCACTTTCACAATCATCACCTGCAAATGGAAAATAACTACAAATTCCATCTAATAAGTCTTCAACTCCAAGTCCAATTGCTGCCGCACCACAAAATACTGGATATAGACTTCCTTCACTTGCATATAATGAAAGCTTTTCTTGTATTTCTTCTTTATCAGGTTCTATTCCACCAATATATCTTTCTAAAAATGCTTCGTCTAAGTCTGATAAAACATCAATAGCATCATCATTTATCATGCATGTATCAAATAGTTTTTTTATATAAACAGCTTTGCTTCCTACATCATATACTTCTTGTAATCTAACTACTTTATTGGACATATTCTTCTTTATATCTTCAAATACTTTATTGAAATTTGCCCCAATTCTATCTAGCTTATTTACAAAAATTATTGTTGGAATGTTTAACTCCTTTAATGTCTCAAATAATATTCTTGTTTGTGACTGAATACCCTCTACTCCTGATATAACTAGTATCGCTCCATCTAAAACACTTAATGAACGTTCAACTTCCGAAATAAAATCCACATGTCCTGGAGTATCAACAATATTAACCTTGACATTATTCCAATTAAAAGATATGGTTGATGATTTAATGGTAATCCCTCTCTTACGCTCAAGCTCCATAGAATCCGTCTGTGTATTGCCTAAATCAACTCTTCCAACTGATTTTATAGCTCCACTATAATATAATAAGTTTTCTGTTATAGTTGTTTTTCCTGCATCCACGTGTGCTACGATTCCTATATTAATTATTTTCTTCATAATCAATACCTCCAACTCTATCAACCACCTTTTTATCCATTATCATAGCAACAATATATAACACTAATACCGGTGTTACTAATAACGAAGTACATGCTATACCCATACTCACTGAAATATTTGTAGCTATGATTCCTATAATTGGTCCACCTAAAATTTGACCTAAGGAATTTATTTGTCCATTTATAGAAAGTACAGTAGATCTGGCCTTGTCATCTATATGTCCATTAAGCCATGCACTAAATATAGGTTCATTTATAGTTCTAAAGGTACTTGTCGCTAAATAAGCTATTAGCATTAAGTTAAATCTTTTTGTAATAGCAAATATGAACATAAATGATATATAAAATATATTTATACATAATAACAGCTTTCCATTTTTATTCTTATCATCATCCTTAAGCTTCTTTTCCATAAAATGCATTACTATAGCACTCAATATCATTCCTGCAATTCCAAAAATTCCGAACCAAGTCACTGGTTTAAGGTTTCCAAGTTTAGGAAGCATAGTATCTTGTAAAAAATGCATATTAGAAAGTCTATCATAACCTTCACTGGATAATCCATAAAATAAAGTTACTGAAAGCAAAATTATAATTATAGGTTTATTTTTTATAAATTTAAGACCAGATTTAAAGGTATATCCCATCTTTTTAAAAGTATTTAAATCCTCTGGAGCAGATGATTTAAAATTATTTTCTGGCATATATAACCATAAAAATAATGCAAGAATTATAAATAAGACTCCACTAACTATAATAGGTAGTCTTACAGATAAATTAGCTATTACAGTGCTTAGTACTATTCCAATAACCGATCCTATCTGTCCTGCTTGTGCTCCCTTTATATAAATTTTATCCAAATCTTTATCTTTCTCTTCTTCCGCAATCCAAGCTTCAACAGATCCACTAATAAAAGTAGAACCTAATCCCCATACAATCTGTGCTACAAGTACGAAAACGAAACTAGAAATAGAACCTTCTAAAATAAATCCCACTCCTGTTAAAACTACACCAATAACAATAGATAGTTTACGACTGTACACATCTGCAACTATTCCTGTAGGAATTTCAAATATAAAGCATGCTACTTCTAAAGTAGTTCCAACAAGTATAAGCTGAAGTGGATTTAAATGCACCGTTTCAATGTGATACACTATCATAACTGTAGCTACTAGTGAAAAACACATTGCTGTAATAGCTGAAAATAATAAATAAGTTTTATATGCTGAAAGTTTATTAACCATTAATAATCACCATCCTAGTATTTTTAAAAAAATTTATTTGTTTTTCATAATCTTCATATTTAAATATATAAATCATCAAAATAATCTCCTTAAATAAAAAAAGCTGTAAGTGAACATAATTCACTTACAGCCTCATAATTATATAACCTAAATATAAACATGAAATATACAACTTTAATTTATATAACTTATGATTAAGCTATGCAAATTAAAGTCTTATATCATATCTATAAATATAGTAAAAATAGGCATAAAAATACCGTGTTTAGAACACAGTTTTCCTATTCTTCAAATAAAGATGTAATATGCTCATTATAATACTGATTATTTTTAGAGTACACAAATAGACATGGTAATATCAATATTATTAATAATTGTTTCTACCACAAATAAACCTTGAGTTATCCAAGATTTTTTTCATATACTTTTTAAAATAATCCTTATTCAGTTAGTTTAGTTAAAAACTACCTCTTTGCGCATATTTACATCTCCTTTACATTTATATTTTTCATGTTTATATTTTAGTATAATTACATTATATATAAACTTTTATTTTTTTTCAATACTTTTATATTCATATTTATCCAAATTCAATTGAAACTTTATTACTTCAAATAACTTATATACACAAAAGAATAACTACTAACTTTAACCTAAATCTGAAATGAATATAAAAAATATATTTGTGGAATGTTTTACAATTTCTTTCAATACTATAGATTAGAAAAAACAAATTCTAATTTGCTGAAATAGGTGAAAAACGAAGAACCTATGAATAAAACTACAATAACCTACAAAAATTCAAATTTTAGATTTTTGTGAGTTTCATTGCAGAATTAAAGCAGACCTACCTTTCATTTATATATCCAATTTTGGTAAAGTTCGCACTTACTTGTGATACGGTTCTTCGTGATAAATGTAGCATAAAAATAACCACGCCTTAGACTTTTCAATGCATTGAATTCTAAGATATGGTTACTTCTATAACTTACTATAAATTGTTCACAATATTAATATATTACGAACAATTTATAGTAAGCTATAAAAGTAACCACATCTTAGAATTCAATGTATTGAAAAGTCTAATGTGTGGTTGTTTTTATGTAATATTTATCACGAAGATGGCTAACAGAGCCAAAAATAATCTCGCACCGTACAATAACTAAAAAAGTACTATATAAATTATATAGTACTTTTTTAGTTAAATTATTTCTCTATTTAGGTGTTATTTTTTTCTTTTCAGTGTCTTAACTTTTGATTAATATTTATGTGCTCTACTTATATTGTAAAGCTTAGAAATTCACTTGGATCACGATCTCCAAATTCTGCTAAAGGTATCATAAATTCTAATGCTTTATCTACATCTAGAATTTCATCATATTCTTCTCTAGCTAAAGATATGTCGTTATTTATATAATCTATATCTTTAATATCTTTATATCTTTCATCTTTAAATATATAAGCAATTACATATTTATTTTTCACATCTGAGTATAATAGTAGAAGATAACCCCTTTTAGTAGATATTCTAATATACTCAACCTTTTCATCTATTTCCCAACTTAAATTTTTTTCTATTATCTTTTTTGATAAATCAGCCTTTAATTTTTCCATTATTTTACCTCTATGTTTATAATCTATGTCCTTTGAAATTATAACAATAATACCTTTTTTTTACAATTAAGAATCGGTTATATTGTATCATTTTTAACTCCTATTTAAAATATATCCTAATTTTAAGATATTTTTTCACATAAATACATTCCTAAGAACGTATTTATGTGTTATTATAATTTATAAGATATTTATTTAAAAGAGGAGATTTTACAAGGCGCAACTTTGTAAAATCTTCTCTTTTTTTATTCTTCATCTTCAAGTTGTTCTAAATACCCTTCTGCATTTGCATAGAATCTTTGGTCTTCATTAAGTTCAAATTCATTAGCAACTTTCTTGGATGCATGTATCTTAAATAATTTAGCAGCTCCGCCCACGAACACAATTTGATATTTATCTAATCCTTCATACTTGTTATCAATATTGTTCATTATATTATCTACAGTTGTTTCTATAGAGTTTATATAGTCACTTATTTTATATTCTACATTTCTATATTTGAAAGTTTCTCTTTCTGCTCTTATGCAATCATCTATATCTTCAAAAGATACATTTCCATCTATTTTTTTATTTATGTACTGTCTAAGTTCTTCTATTAGATTTATTGCTCCTTTTTCTACTGTATGAGTTCTAACCGGGTTATGTGTTTCATCATCTATATCATACTTATACGAACAGCAATCTATTGTTCCGCCCCCAACGTCTATAACTAATAAATTATCATCATATTCACCTACATTTATAAGATTATAAAACGCACTATATCCTTCATAATAAGTTTTTACAGACTCTATAACTACTTTTCTATAAGAATCATCAACTCTAAATTCAATTTCTTCACCTATAGGTATTTCATTTAAAAAACTTCTTCTAAAAGATTCATTGTTTAGTTGGGCAGGTGGCAATCCTAATGCTACACTAACTTTTGCAAATTCATCATCTATAAGTTCACTTATCATAACTAAAATTTGATCAAGAATATGTTGTCTAGTGTGCTTTAATATATTGTTGTTTAAATTACCTGTGCCAATATAGTATGTATTACCACCTCTTTGTAATTTACGAGTTTTACTATTTTTTATATCTACTTCAGTAGTTATTTTATTTGATATTTTTTTCTTTATAACCTTTCCAGTTTTTTGGTCTCTTACAACTCCTTTTATATATAGATTACCTAAATCTACTGCTACTCTTCTTAATAATGCCATATTAATAACCTCCTATAATTTTGCTATAATCCTACGACCATTTTCCCAGGTCTTTTTTTATTTTTAGTTTCAGTCTTCTTTATTTCAACTGTATTAACTACATCTGACACCTCATCATCTTTTCTGCTATCTGAATTATCATTAATTGCTAATACGTTTCCTATAAAGTTTTTTCTTATCTCTTCCATCTGCATCTCTTTTGTGTTAATTCCAAGAACATCTTCTACATGTGCTTGTAATGCTCTTTTACAATAAACCGCCATACTTCGTTCATCTAACTTTGCTAAGTTTTTGATATCTTGAGCAAGAGATATTGGTACTGGAATCTGTAGAGTTACTGTTTTTTTCTCCGACATTTTTTCACCTCTTTT
>NZ_UWOT01000029.1:0-2736 GCF_900604535.1 Romboutsia sp. Marseille-P6047 | reverse complement strand
CCACTGCTGCCTCCCGTAGGAGTTTGGACCGTGTCTCAGTTCCAATGTGGCCGATCACCCTCTCAGGTCGGCTACTGATCGTCGCCTTGGTAAGCCGTTACCTTACCAACTAGCTAATCAGACGCGGGTCCATCCTATACCGCCGGAGCTTTGATATTTTTACCATGCGATAAAAATATGTTATCTCGTATTAGCGTACCTTTCGGTACGTTATCCGTGTGTATAGGGCAGGTTACCCACGCGTTACTCACCCGTCCGCCGCTCACTTCCGAAGAAGTTCGCTCGACTTGCATGTGTTAGGCACGCCGCCAGCGTTCATCCTGAGCCAGGATCAAACTCTCAAATAAAAGTTGTCCATCGCTCAGCTAATCATTATCTGAATATCTGGCTTGGTTGTTTGTGTTTTAATTCTTAAATAAGAATAAAATTTATAAATTAACCTACTGTTTAATTTTCAAAGTTCTTAATTTCAATATAGTTTGAGTTGGTAGCGGTAACAGGAGTCGAACCTGTGACCTTTCGGGTATGAACCGAACGCTCTAGCCAACTAAGCTATACCGCCATATTCATTTTGGTGCCCAGAGGCGGAATCGAACCACCGACACGGGGATTTTCAGTCCCCTGCTCTACCGACTGAGCTATCTGGGCGTTTTTGGTGGGCCTAGCTGGACTCGAACCAGCGACCTCACGCTTATCAGGCGTGCGCTCTAACCACCTGAGCTATAGGCCCTCATTAATGGTCGAGGTGAAGGGACTCGAACCCCCGGCCCCATGGTCCCAAACCAAGTGCGCTACCAAACTGCGCTACACCTCGACTTTATATAAGTTATAAATTTAATAAAACTTGTTGGCAGGGGTGGAGGGACTCGAACCCCCGGCGCACGGTTTTGGAGACCGACGCTCTACCAACTGAGCTACACCCCTGTAATATATTTTTAAAGTGGTGGACCATCAGGGACTCGAACCCCAGACCTACCGGTTATGAGCCGGGCGCTCTAACCAACTGAGCTAATGGTCCACTTTATCAATGGTCGAGGTGAAGGGACTCGAACCCCCGGCCCCATGGTCCCAAACCAAGTGCGCTACCAAACTGCGCTACACCTCGACTTTATATTGGCGGAGAAGGAGGGATTCGAACCCTCGCACCGGTTTACCCAGCCTAATCCCTTAGCAGGGGATCCTCTTGAGCCACTTGAGTACTTCTCCAATACTTGGCGGAGAGGGTGGGATTCGAACCCACGGTGCCGTTAAGCATCACTGGTTTTCAAGACCAGCTCCTTAAACCACTCGGACACCTCTCCGTAAATGGTGATCCATCCGCGACTCGAACGCGGGACACCCTGATTAAAAGTCAGGTGCTCTACCGACTGAGCTAATGGATCATTTTAACTTTTTAATAAGTTGGCAGGGGATGCAGGACTCGAACCTACGCATGTAGCAGTCAAAGTGCTATGCCTTACCGACTTGGCGAATCCCCTATAAAATGGTGAGCGCACAGGGATTCGAACCCCGGACACACGCCTTAGAAGGGCGTTGCTCTATCCAGCTGAGCTATGCACCCACATCATAGTGAATTATTTGGAGCGGGTGAAGGGGATCGAACCCTCACAGCCGGCTTGGAAGGCCGGAACTCTACCATTGAGCTACACCCGCATATTTAATTGGTGGAGGATGGTGGATTCGAACCACCGAAAGCAATGCTAACAGATTTACAGTCTGCCCCCTTTGGCCGCTCGGGAAATCCTCCAAAAGTTTTATGGAGCTGGTGATAGGAATCGAACCTACAACCTGCTGATTACAAGTCAGCTGCTCTACCGTTGAGCCACACCAGCATATTGGCGGGAATAACAGGACTCGAACCTGTGACCCAATGATTAACAGTCATTTGCTCTACCAACTGAGCCATATTCCCATGTTTTATTGGCGGGAGTAACAGGACTCGAACCTGTGACCCAATGATTAACAGTCATTTGCTCTACCAACTGAGCCATACTCCCATATTTTATTGGCGACCTGGAAGGGACTCGAACCCTCGACCTCCAGCGTGACAGGCTGGCATTCTAACCAGCTGAACTACCAGGCCGCAATTGGTGGGACTAACAGGGCTCGAACCTGTGACCCCCTGCTTGTAAGGCAGGTGCTCTCCCAGCTGAGCTATAGTCCCATAAGTTTAATCTGGAGCGGGTGAAGGGGATCGAACCCTCACAGCCGGCTTGGAAGGCCGGAACTCTACCATTGAGCTACACCCGCATATTTAATTGGTGACCCATAGGGGAATCGAACCCCTGTTACCGCCGTGAAAGGGCGGTGTCTTGACCGCTTGACCAATGGGCCATATACGTGGCTACGTCTTACTCTCCCAGGAGGTTGCCCTCCAAGTACCATTAGCGCTAAAGAGCTTAACTTCTGTGTTCGGAATGGGAACAGGTGTATCCTCTTTGCTATAATAACCACATATTTTGTATTATTTCGATACTTACGTATCGTACAAGTATTATATTAACATTTTCTATCTATAATGTCAACAGTTTTTTTAAACTTTTTTTCAAAAGTTTAAAATTAATACTCTGAAAACTGCATATCATTTATTGATTTATCATTTAAATTTATTGGTCAAGTCCTCGACCTATTAGTATCGATAAGCTAAATACATTACTGCACTTACACCTTCGACCTATCAACCAGGTAGTCTTCCTGGGGTCTTACCCTTACGGTGGGAAATCTTATCTTGAAGTC
>NZ_UWOT01000027.1:0-5019 GCF_900604535.1 Romboutsia sp. Marseille-P6047 | reverse complement strand
TATCAACATATATTAATTAAAAAAAGCTTCATAAATGTATATATTTTTAATTAATATTATTAAATCTAATATTTAATATATACATTTATTTAAATTTTATACTTTAATATAATAATATATTAATTATTTAACTACAGGCATCTCTCCAAACATATATTCATTTTTCAATATAATGTCATTTAGCTTTAAACTTTCTTGAACATCTATTATCCTTTGATTATAGGACCCCCTAAACCTCAAACTTATGTCTTTCTTATCTATTTCAAACTTCCCATCTACTAAAACATCTATTTCTTTTAATAATGTTCTTCTCTCTCTATACATATTATTACTCTTGTCTAATAGTTCTTCAAAAGTAAAACCCGTATAGGCCCATACATCTAAATTGTTAACCTTAGCTTCTTTAGCTATTATTGCTAATGGTTCTGGTTGTAAAAAAGGCTCACCACCGGATAAAGTTATACCTCTTTGTAGGTTTAAATTTTTTATTTCATATATAATATCTCCAGTATCTATTTCATAACCACCTTTTATGTTATGAGTTTGAGAATTATGACATCCTATACAATCATGAATACACCCCTGACTCCAAATAACCACTCTTAATCCTGGCCCATCCACTATGCTATCAAACATAGTAGGCGCTGCTACTCTTAATTTCATAGAATCACCTTCACTTTTTGATTATGTGTGTTTTACCCTATCACGTACCTCTGCTCTTTTTGCATTATTAAATCTATCTATAGTTCCTACTAAATACCCGGTTATTCTTCTTATTCTCTCAAATCTAACTTGGCTTTCATTCCTTCCACACGCAGGGCATATATCACCGTTTATAATCCCTGTATATCCACATATAGGGTCTCTATCAACAGGATGATTTATACTGCCATATCCAATACCTAATTCTTTCATTGCTCTTATAATAGTCTCAAAAGCTTCTAAATTATTTGTTGGATCACCATCTACTTCTACATATGTTATATGTCCTCCATTAGTAAGTGCGTGGTATGGAGCTTCGATACTTATTTTGTCAAATGCGCTTATTTTGTAATATACAGGAACATGAAATGAGTTAGTATAGTAATCTCTATCTGTTATACCTTTAATTTCTCCATACAGTTTTTTATCTATGGCTGTAAACCTTCCAGATAATCCTTCTGCTGGTGTTCCAATAAGAGAAAAGTTTAATCCATACTTCTTACTAGCTTCATCCATTCTATTCCTCATATATGTAACTATTTTTAACCCTAATTCTTGAGAATATTTATTTTCACCATGATGCTTACCTACAAGACCAACTAAACACTCTGCTAACCCTATAAAACCTATTGTTAAAGTACCTTGCTTTATAACTTCACTTAATTTATCCTCTGGTAGTAGATTATCTGATCCTAACCATATGCCTTGCCCCATTAAGAACGGAAAGTTTTTCACCTTTTTATTACCTTGAATTATCATTCTATCTAATAGTTGATCTATTACTAAATCTATTTTTTGATCTAAATCCTTAAAAAATCCATCTATATCTACTTTTTTATTATTAACTATTCCATGCTTTATCCCTAACCTTGGTAAATTTATAGTAGTAAAAGATATATTTCCCCTTCCACTAACTACTTCATCTCCACATAAATTACCTAATACCCTAGTTCTACACCCCATATACGTAACTTCAGTTTCTGGATTATCTGGTTTATAAAACTTTGCATTAAATGGAGCATCTATAAAACTAAAATTAGGAAATAATCTTTTTGCAGATACTCTACAAGATAGCTTAAATAAATCATAATTAGGATCTCCTGGATTTAAATTTATCCCTTCTTTAACTTTGAATATTAATATAGGAAATATAGGTGTTTCTCCATTTCCTAATCCTTTTTCTAAGGATAATAATAAATTCTTACTTACCATTCTACCTTCTTCTGATGTATCAGTACCGAAGTTTATACTAGAAAATGGTACTTGTGCTCCAGCCCTTGAGTGCATTGTATTTAAGTTATGTATAAATCCTTCCATAGACTGATATGTTTGTCTATCTGTCTCTTTTAATGCTTCTTCGTATGCAAATTCTTGAATATTTTTAGCTGTCTCTTCATCTATATTAAACTTTTCTTTTAAAACTTCTTTTTCTTTATTTATATAAATTTTACTTCGATTTATTTTAAGTTTAAAATTTTGTTTTTCTAAATTAGAAATAATATCCTTTATATATTCTATATTACCTATACCCTCATATAATTTTAATGCTTTATATATATTTATAATATAAAATTTCTTAAAAGTTTTAGCTACTCCCTTAGATAAATTATAATCAAAAAACGGTATACTTTGCCCTCCATGCTGATCATTTTGATTACTTTGAATTGCTATTGCTGCTAAGGCACCATAGCTCATAATATCATTTGGCTCTCTTAAAAATCCATGTCCTGTTGAAAATCCATCTTTAAAAAGTTTATCTAAATCAATTTGACAACATGTTAATGTTCCCATGCTAAAAAAATCCATATCATGTATATGTATATCTCCATTTTCATGAACACATGAGTGATCTAATTTTAATATATTATCCTTACAAAATGCCTTAGATACAATACTTCCATAGTGAAGCATCATTCCCATAGATGTATCACCATTAATATTAGCATTTTCTCTTTTTATATCAACATCATCAGATTCTTCAAATGTAATTTCTTCTATCTCTTTCATTAGCCGAGTATTAGAATTTCTTATTCTATCTCTCTCATTTCTATTCATTATATATTCTTCACTTATTCTAAAATATCCATTTTCTATAAGATCTTTAACTACTAAATCATATATATCTGCTACTTTTATAATGGAATCTATATGTTCAGATTCTAATAATTTTATTACATCACTAGTTATTTTTTCCGATATTTGATTATTTAGAGTCTTATTTTCTTTATTAGCTACTTTATCCACTGCCAAAGATATAGATTTTATTATGCTATCTTTATTAAAAGGTACAACTCTTCCATCCCTTTTCTCTATATATTTAATCATAAAACCCCTCCTTTAATTACCATATATTGTATCACAACTCAATCATAACTACTATATATTGTATATATTAAATATTAGTTATTTATATTAAAAGCTTATATTCAATTTTATATTATATATAGTAAAACAATTTAATTTATAGTTTTCACTACTTTTATCATATTCAGTATAAAAGTTTTAGTAAAATGTACTATAACATTAACTTATTTAGCCAATATTATTAAATCATTTTATTAAAACAGGAATTTTTTTATTTGCTAAATTTCTATATGATTTTTCTGAATTTTCATATAACATTAATGTATAGAATTTTTAAGGGGGAGATCTTATGTTATCTAACAGATTATCTATTATAACTCCATCGGTAACAGTGGGAATTAGTACGAAGGTTAAGGAGTTAAAAGATTCAGGTAAGAAAATTATAAATCTAAGTATCGGTGAACCTGATTTTAACGTTCCTGAAAAAGCAAAATACTCTGGTATTGAATCTTTGAATAACGATGAAACTAAATATAACCTAGTTCCAGGTATAACAATTTTAAGAGAAGAAATATGTAAAAAACTTTTAGATGAAAATAATTGTGATTATTCATTAGATGAAATAGTTGTTTCTAGTGGTGCTAAAAATGCTATTACAAATGCTTTGTTGGCTGTTACTGATCCAGGAGATGAAGTATTATTACCGAAGCCATATTGGGTTAGTTATTCTGAAATGACTAAAATAGTTAATGCAATTCCAGTACCTATGAATACAGATAAAAGTAATGATTTTAAGTTAACCGGTGACATATTAAAAAAATATATTACAAATAAAACTAAGTTGCTCATTTTAACAAATCCATCAAACCCAACGGGTGCTGTTTACACAAAAGAGGAACTTTTAGATATAGCTAATATTTGTTTAGAAAATAATATATATATTCTATCCGATGAAATATATGAAAAAATATGTTATACAGATAAATTTGTATCTATGGCATCATTAAGCAAAGAAATAAAGGATATAACCATAACCATAAATGGATTTGCAAAGTCTGCAGCTATGACCGGTATCAGATTAGGATATTCTGCATCAAATAAAGAAATTGCTAAAGGAATATGTGCTATTCAAGGTCATCTAGTTTCTCATCCATGTTTAACATCTCAATATATAGGATATGCTGCTTTAAGAGATTGTAAAAAAGATTTAGATAATATGGTTGATATATATAAATATCGACGAGATTTAATTGTATCAAAGTTAGACTCCATGACTAACATAAGATATATTTATCCCGAAGGTGCTTTTTATATATTTATAGATTTATCTAAAATAAAAGATAATTTTAATTTTAGCGAAAGCTTTTCTGTTGAATTTTGTGAAGAGTTTTTAAATAAACATAATGTTGCTATAGTACCTGGCCTAGCATTTGGTATAGATGACTATGTACGTATATCATACGCTTGTGATGAAAAAGACTTTTTAGAAGGTTTAAATCGATTAAACGATTTTATCTCTGAAATAATGGTATCTTGCCCTAATTCTGCTTTATAGTATGGTATAAGTATAGAATGTAACTATTTTACTTTATTTATAAATTATGAGTATATCAATACTATTAAACTTAAAAGAGTATAGGAAAGTTATTTCAACTTTTACTATACTCTTAAACATAAAAAAGATTACGTGGCTACGTCTTACTCTCCCGGGAGGTTGCCCTCCGAGTACCATCAGCGCTAAAGAGCTTAACTTCTGTGTTCGGAATGGGAACAGGTGTATCCTCTTTGCTATAATAACCACATAATCTTTCGATTAACTTATATTAAGTTTTAGAGTTAATACTCTAAAAACTGCATATCATTTATTGATTTATCATTTAAATTTATTGGTCAAGTCCTCGACCTATTAGTATCGATAAGCTAAATACATTACTGCACTTACACCTTCGACCTATCAACCAGGTAGTCTTCCTGGGGTCTTACCCTTACGGTGGGAAATCTTATCTTGAAGTC
>NZ_UWOT01000031.1:0-1225 GCF_900604535.1 Romboutsia sp. Marseille-P6047 | reverse complement strand
GAATATAGAAGATGTAAATCATAAATATATGTTTTTGAAATCTAGAACTATAAGAATAAAGGGGAAATTAGATTATAAGTATATTCATATTCCAATAAACATACTAAAAAAGTTGGATGAAATAAAACCAGATATAATAATAGGAAGTGAGTATAATCCAACTGTATTGTTAGCATATTCATGGAGTAAAGTAAAAAATAAAAAGTTTATAAGTTGGTCAGATGGGACTTTGAATTCAGAAAAAAATATAACTTTAATTCAACAAAAACTGAGAAAGATTATATGTAGCGGATCACATGCTCTTATAGCAAGTAGTACAAAAACAAAAGAAGCTCAATTATATTATGGTGCTAAAAGTAAAATATTTTTAAGCTATCTTACTATAGACATAAATAAATATATCTGTGAAAATGAATATAATAAAAATAATAACATAATATTTGTTGGTACATTAAGTCAGAGAAAGGGTATAGACTTATTATTTGAAGCACTAAAGGATGTAAATATAAACTATAAACTTAAATTGATTGGATCAGGAGAAGATGAGAATAAGTTAAGAAATTTATCTATTAAATTGGGAATTGATAAAAAAGTTGAGTTTTTAGGCTTTAAACAAAGAGAGGAGTTAGTTAATTTATATAAAAACTCTAACTTATTCGTACTACCATCTAGACAAGATTGCTTTGGATTAGTCATAAATGAAGCTATGTGTGCAGGATTACCTGTGATTGTTTCAAAGTATGCAGATGGTTCATATGACTTAATTGACCAAGGAAAAGGTGGATACATAATTGATCCTTTAGATACAGAACAATTTAAAAAAACGATAGAATATATGTTAACTAATCATAATAAAATTAAAACAATGGGAATGTATAATAAAAATAAGATATTATTATTTGATATAGAAAATGTAGCTAAAGAATATTTAAATGCTATAGATTATGTTTAACAAATGAATAAGGAGAAAATTATGAAAGTCGTTTATTTAGCATTTACACCATATCATATAAAACTATGTAATTATATTAGCAAACATAAATTCTTGAATGATAAAAATACTATTATACTATCGTCTTTTACAGGAATAGAGGAAGATAAATTAAAAGAACATATAGATATAAAAAACTATACATCTACAGAATATTTTAAGTTGAATTGTAATTATAAAGAGTTACTTAAATCATTTAAACAAACATTAAAAAAAAATAGAAATGAATTATAT
>NZ_UWOT01000032.1:0-1041 GCF_900604535.1 Romboutsia sp. Marseille-P6047 | reverse complement strand
GACTTCAAGATAAGATTTCCCACCGTAAGGGTAAGACCCCAGGAAGACTACCTGGTTGATAGGTCGAAGGTGTAAGTGCAGTAATGTATTTAGCTTATCGATACTAATAGGTCGAGGACTTGACCAATAAATTTAAATGATAAATCAATAAATGATATGCAGTTTTTAGAGTATTAACTCAAATATTTTTTTACAAAAAAAGATTTAAAAAAAGTATTGACATCTAAAGTGGAAGATGATAATATAATACTTGGCTTGAAAAAGCAAAGCAATTTAATGTAGTTACTATAGCAAAGAGGATACACCTGTTCCCATTCCGAACACAGAAGTTAAGCTCTTTAGCGCTGATGGTACTTGGGGGCAACCTCCTGGGAGAGTAAGACGTAGCTACGTTAAGTGCCGAAGTGGCGGAACTGGCAGACGCACAGGACTTAAAATCCTGCGGGACTTACCTCTCGTACCGGTTCGATTCCGGTCTTCGGCACCAAATAAAGTGGACCATTAGCTCAGTTGGTTAGAGCGCCCGGCTCATAACCGGTAGGTCTGGGGTTCGAGTCCCTGATGGTCCACCACTTTAAGAACTTTGAAAATTAAACAGTAGGTTAATTTATATAACTAATTCTTATTTAAGAATTAAAACACAAACAACCAAGCCAGATATTCAGATAATGATTAGCTGAGCGATGGACAACTTTTATTTGAGAGTTTGATCCTGGCTCAGGATGAACGCTGGCGGCGTGCCTAACACATGCAAGTCGAGCGAACTTCTTCGGAAGTGAGCGGCGGACGGGTGAGTAACGCGTGGGTAACCTGCCCTATACACACGGATAACGTACCGAAAGGTACGCTAATACGAGATGATATATTTTTATCGCATGGTAGAAATATCAAAGCTCCGGCGGTATAGGATGGACCCGCGTCTGATTAGCTAGTTGGTAAGGTAACGGCTTACCAAGGCGACGATCAGTAGCCGACCTGAGAGGGTGATCGGCCACATTGGAACTGAGACACGGTCCAAACTCCTACGGGAGGCAGCAGTGG
>NZ_UWOT01000033.1:0-945 GCF_900604535.1 Romboutsia sp. Marseille-P6047 | reverse complement strand
TTGATTAACAGTCAATTGCTCTACCAACTGAGCCATATTCCCGAATTAAGTTTTGGCGACCTGGAAGGGACTCGAACCCTCGACCTCCAGCGTGACAGGCTGGCATTCTAACCAGCTGAACTACCAGGCCGCAAATGGTGGGACTAACAGGGCTCGAACCTGTGACCCCCTGCTTGTAAGGCAGGTGCTCTCCCAGCTGAGCTATAGTCCCATAAGTTTAATCTGGAGCGGGTGAAGGGGATCGAACCCTCACAGCCGGCTTGGAAGGCCGGAACTCTACCATTGAGCTACACCCGCATATTTAATTGGTGACCCATAGGGGAATCGAACCCCTGTTACCGCCGTGAAAGGGCGGTGTCTTGACCGCTTGACCAATGGGCCATTTTAATGGTTGCGGAGGCAGGACTTGAACCTGCGACCTTCGGGTTATGAGCCCGACGAGCTGCCAACTGCTCCACCCCGCGATATTGTTTTGGTGCCGAAGACCGGAATCGAACCGGTACGAGAGGTAAGTCCCGCAGGATTTTAAGTCCTGTGCGTCTGCCAGTTCCGCCACTTCGGCACTTAACGTGGCTACGTCTTACTCTTCCGGGAGGTTGCCCTCCAAGTACCATCAGCGCTAAAGAGCTTAACTTCTGTGTTCGGAATGGGAACAGGTGTATCCTCTTTGCTATAATAACCACATTAAATGTTTTGTTTTTCAAGACAAGTATTATATTAACATATCAATTTCAAAATGTCAATACTTTTTTAAAAACTTTTTTAGAGTTAATACTCTAAAAACTGCATATCATTTATTGATTTATCATTTAAATTTATTGGTCAAGTCCTCGACCTATTAGTATCGATAAGCTAAATACATTACTGCACTTACACCTTCGACCTATCAACCAGGTAGTCTTCCTGGGGTCTTACCCTTACGGTGGGAAATCTTATCTTGAAGTC